>NZ_JANFDA010000005.1:0-330610 GCF_040493455.1 Winogradskyella sp. 3972H.M.0a.05
TGAAATCGCCTTAAAAGGTGTAAAAATATAAGTCTGCATTTGGGATGCTAATCCCGAGACGCCACGGCGCCACTGATAGCTACCGTTACGGCTTCCAGGGACAGGAAAAAGACGATGAAGTTAAAGGGGAGGGAAATAGTTATAACTTCGGCAGTAGAAGTATTTACGATGGACGGGTAGCAAGATTCATTTCTTTAGACCCAGATGCTAGAAAATATCCTTCTATGTCACCTTACGCTTTCGCTGCAAATAATCCAATTTTTCTGATAGATTATGACGGTAGAGGGCCAATAATACCAGAATCATGGTGGAAAGGTAAAACTTATGCTCATGGTTTCTTAGCGGGAATTATAAATACGGGAGTTGCTGATGTAGAATCTCTTCTTAATATCGGCATATTTGGAACATTAGGAGCTGGAATAGAATTAGGTTATGAGAATCATAAAAACAGTTTAAGCAATCCTTTAAGTAGAGAAAATTACTTCTATGGTTATGGTATATGGGGAGAATTTGCTATGGCAGCTGTTGATGATGTTGATAAAGGTATAGAGACCGTTGAACTATTATTTAAAGATAAAGAAGTAAGGGAAAAATTTTATAACGCCGTTAAAGAAAGTATAGGTGAATTTAAAGATGATGCAACTTTTCAAAATAGTCCCTCTGATGCAGGTTATGCCCATGGACAATTATTAGTAAGAGTTTTAGAGACTTTAGGTGCCAGTAAAAATATACAAGCATTTTTAAAGACAGGGAGATTAAGTATAAGCTTAAGCCAAAAGTGGAGTCTAACAAAAAACGGTTTTTCGGGTAACAAACTTATAAGTAATATAAGAGAGGTAATTTCTACCATACCCCAATCATTAAAGAAAAAATTTGAATGCGATAAATTTGCGTCAGCTTTAATGGATGGATTAAAAGACAAAAAAATTAAGGGTACACACTTAAGAGTTGAAAATATCGCTGGCCCTAACGTTATCTCTAAAAAACATGGAGTTATAGGTGAATCAGGTTTTCATGAGGCAATTTTGATAGATGATATGGTTTTTGATAATATGAATCCTAATGGAATAGAATATAGTAAGTGGATTGATGATTTAGATATAGATTTGAATTATAAAATGGGCGCACAATATATAGAAGAAACTAAATTTTAAAGTATAAATGAATTACTCAAAAAAGAACCTAAAAAGTCTAAATATTAAAGAATTAGTTGACTACATTAAAATAAAATATCATACTATTTTTGATTATAGAGATATTTATCACTTATTCTATTTTTTAAATGGATTCTTAATGGCTAAAATTCAGTTACAGAAAAGTGAAGAAATCGATAATTATTTTCAAAAGTATTTTTCAACTTGGATGTCTGAAAAATTTCAAAATCAAATAGACCATAGTACTTCATGGGTAAAAATAATTGACAAATTATATTCTGAAGAAGAAGCAGTAGATAAGTTTTTTGTTTTTTTTGATGATTTTATAAAAGAATTTGATGCCTCCACTATCCGCTAGCATATAGCTAGTAGCGTTAATAGGGTAATGTAGTAAAAAAGGTCATGGACTAAAATGTGGCTGTAAATAAATGAAAACCAATGGTCAAAATAAAAACTCAACTATTGGTTTTCTATGTTCATTGAAATAAATGTTACTGGTTTTTGGGTTGGGTATTTTTGTTTTACCACCAGCTATAAGCTAGCGGTAGCGAGGTGTTTTCTAAAAAAATGATTAAATATGGTTACAAAAAATGTAAGATCAAGTTAATAGATTTAACTACATTTAGAGAGACCAAAAACGTTCATTGAAATCGCCAAAAAAAGGTGTAAAGTTATAAGTCTGCATTTAGGATGCTAATCCCCAAGCGCCACGGCGCCACTGATTGCTACCGTTACGGCTTCCAGGGACAGGAAAAAGATGATGAGATTAAGGGCGAAGGGAACTCCTTGAATTTTACTTTTAGAATGTATGATCCAAGACTAGGTAGATTTATGAGTCACGACCCTTTATTTAAATCTTTCCCTTGGAATAGTCCTTATACTATAAGTGAAAATAGATTGATAGAAGGAATTGATTTAGAAGGTGGCGAATTTCAATGGTTTATGATACAGGCAGAAGCTGGTGTTTATGGTAAGACTGTTCAGAAAATAACTAGAGGTGTTGGTAAATCTATCGAAAAGACTGTAGATGGAATTGTTTTTGTCGCTCAAAACCCTGGAGACGCACTAAGAGGTACAAAGGATTTTGTTGTAGGAGTTGTTGTTAAAGGTTCGGGCGTGCCTAAATCAAACGCAGAGGCAACGTTACAATATATAGATGAGAAGTTTGATACAAATACTTTAGCTACAAATAAAGCCTTTGAAAGTGCTATTGTCGAATCTGCTGATAAAGTTGTAAATGGCGATTTAGAAGACAGGACCGAAGTTGTTACAGATGTCCTTACTGGAATTTTAGGAGCTAAAGGAACAGATAAAATAGTTAGATTAGGAAAGTTTGCTTTATTGAAAAAGGCAAAATTTGCTGATTTCCCAAGAATTACTAATAAAGTTAAAAATGATGTTCAAACCAATCCTGAATTTGGCACTAAAAAATATTGGAGCAACAAGACCGAAATTAAAGATGGATTAATTTTTAAAGATGGAAAACAATACTCAGGCGCAAGTGAATATGTCGTTACTACAAAAGGAGAATTGATTTTAGGGAAAGGTCATGATTTTATGTCAGGAAATGCAGATGAAGTTTTTGGAGCGGGAAAATTGTATATTGAAAAAGGTAAAATTGTGGAAATGACAAATGAAACAGGACATTTTAGGCCTACTATGGCTGAAATGAAAAAAACACTAGAAGGGTTAAGGAAAGAAGGTGTTGTTGATCCAAAACTAAAAGAACCGACAGATTTATATGGAAATTAATAAAGATTATTCGCCTATATATGAAAAGTTCAACTCTATAAGAGATGATTTAAGACCTAAATTGATTCTATCAAATAATGATTATAATTTATTAGAAGATAATGGGTTGGCTTTTATCACAGATTCTTTGAAGCATTATTCCTCTTCTGATATCAAGAGATTATTTATTTTGGTTCCTGAAGTATGGTTTGAGATCGATAGAAATACTATAAAGCAGCTACTAAAAGATATTGACAATAAGTATTATGCTTTTGAAGCTTTCCATGGTCTTTTCTTATTTCTTTTTGATATTATAAGACTTGATCTTCATAATTTACTAGCCGAAGAAATTACTTTTAATAATAAATTTATTAACGAATTTATTAAAGAAAAGAGGGATGTTTTAAAAAATAATTCTCAAAAAGAGTCAATTGAATTTAAATTTATTGATGTTGATAAAAATAAATTTCAAAGAATAAAACAAAAGCTATCTTACTAGATAGTTTTTTGTCAATAAAAGCAAAAAATATTTATTTACATTCAAAGCAGTCTTAATAAAGCTAAAACGTTCATTGAAAATCGCCTTAAAAAGGTGTAAAATTATAAGTCTGCTTTCGGAATGCTAATCCACAAGCGATATGGCGCTACTGATGACTACCGTTACGGCTTCCAGGGACAGGAAAAAGACGACGAGATTAAGGGCAAAGGGAATAGTTATGATTACGGGAATAGATTCCATGATCCTAGAGTAGGTAGATGGTTAAGTTTAGATGCTGTAAGCAAATCTCATCAAGGTAATTATAATTTTGCCAGTAATAGTCCGAAAATGCTTATTGATAAACGAGGAGACGATGATTATTACTATGATGCTATAACAAATAGTATGTATGTAATACGAAATAGTGCTCCTCATAGATTTTTCTTTACTGAATATATTTATAGTGATAGCGAAAATGGGATATGTGAGTTATTCGAAAAATATAAAATAATAATGGACAATGAATTTCCAAGTGAAGAATTAAATTTTGCAATTAAAATCAGCGACAAATGAGCCTTGTGCTATAATTGCGATGAGGCTTTTGAAGCAATTTTAAATTAAAAATTTCATTATAATACATTAAGCAATCTGGTCAATTAGACTGTTTATTATTATCCTTACATTTAATCCAAAGCATTTTTGGTTACAAACCAGCGCCATCCTATTATGGCCATTTGTATCTTGCTGGCGCTAGCCAGATCTAATTGGCTTTTTGAATAACTTGGGAGGAGAGCTTTGTTAACTTTGGCAAGAAGCTTAAAAAAGGCTTTTTTCATTGTGAGGGTTGTTAGACACTGTAAAAATAGTAAAACTTATTCTAGAACTAAGCTTTACATTTTATGGTCTAAGTGATTAGCCGAAAATTACATCAATAATCAGCTTTGCTAATGTCATCATAATTCTTTGGTTTTTGGGTTAATATTATACTTTGTTTTTCGATTGAGTTTTCAATATATATCAAGAGTCAATCACCCACCAAACAAAATGGTGAAAAACAATATAATTGAATATGAATTTATAAGTAAAAAAGTATAATATGTTTCAAATTTTTGTGACTTGTCTTCAATTAAGTTTTTAATTGTAATTATAATTGCTTACTATAGTTTTTAATTATAATAATTGAAGGGTGTTTTTTGAGTATTTTTTTTTGACCAAGGCAAATTTCCTTGAAAAAAGTAGCTTTTTGAAGGTTTCTATCTTTTTTGGTATGAAAAGGAGTAGTATTGTAACACAATATTTTATGATAAAAAAACGCCTCTTTTGAGGCGTAAAAATAAAAACCCGAAGTCTAAACTTCGGGTTTTCTAATCTAATGGCCATACATTAACACTAACCATCAACTATTATGTTAGCCATCAAATAATCTTTATAGGAAACCTCCGCTTCCAGATTTTTCATCATTATCTCTTCGTTTACGAGATTTTGCTCTGTATTTACCACCACCAAAACGGTATGATAATCCTGCAAATACAGTTCTGCTTTCCCAATTGAAATCTCCAAACTGATCGAACGGTCTGTCTCCTTCAAACTTAAACTGCATCGTATTGAAGATATCATTAAAGTTAAGATTAAACGTTGCTCTACCTCCTAAGAAGTTGTAACGCATTCCTGTATTAACGAATGTAAAAGGTTTTTGGTCAAACTGAATTCCTTTGTTTGTCCCTCTGTATAATGCAAATAAAGAGAACGATAACGATTTGGAAACTCTAAAGTTATTGAATGCTCTAAAGTTCCAGATGATATTATCTACAGAAACGACATCAGTACGAATGTTTGATTCAGCAGCAACAGGTTCAGCATCAAAATCAATGATACTTTCTGCAATACTCTTTTGAGTTTGTGCATAGAGATCAAAACTACCATTTATACTCCACCATTTTGTTGGTCTGTAGTTTGAAGAAAACTCAATACCATAAGCTTCTGTATTATCAAAGTTGTCGAATGTAAGAATCAGCCTTGGAACTCTTGTATCACTATTTCTATCTACAAATACAGCTCTGTTGATTTCGTCCTCAATAAATCTAACGAATACACCAGCTGTAATACTACCTTTTTCAAGCTGTCTTGTGTAGTTTACTTCAAGAGAATTTGTAAACTGAGGTTCTAATGCTTGATTTCCAAAAGAAGAAATCAGTACAGTGTTCCATTCAGGTAAAGGATTTACTTGTCCAATTCCAGGTCTGTCGACACGTCTACTATAACTAAACTGATAAGAGTTTTTCTCTGAAGGATTATAAGTTACAAACGCAGAAGGATACACCTGGAAATAATCATTTTCAAAAGGTGTTAGAACTTCCTCATTAGTGTCCAAGAATACTTTGAACGCATCTGCATCCACATTAACAGACTCTGCTCTAAGACCTACTTGATAAGACCATTTTTCTAATGTTTTACCATAAGTAGCGTAAGCCGAGTAAATGTTTCTAGTATATTCAAAATCGGTCATTGTTGGCACATACTCCGTCGCATCCATGTTCAACTCTCTTCGGTTAGACTCATAGTCTATGGTACTATTGAAAAGACGCGCTTGTAATCCCAATTCTAGTTTAGACTTTTCCGATAATGGATTTACATAGTCTAAGTTAATCGTTGTACGATCTCTATCAGTATCTGTATCTTCCTCAAAATTTGGTCTAACGTTGTTGCCAAAGAATCTATTATCTGTCATGGCATTGGCATCAAATAAATTATAGTCAACTTCTAGCTCTATGTTGTGCCCTTCTTTAGCAAAGTCTAGTTTATAGTTGAAGTTGTATTGCTGAGAATTGTTGTCGTTGAAGTTGTTGAACGTTTGGTTGTTATCATCCTCAGGAGATAGAGGGAATCTAACGCGTGTTAGACCTTCTGTATCACCATCAAATATATTTTGATTTGTGAAGAATGATAGCGTGTTTTTATCATTCAAATAAAAATCTACACCTACCTTAAATAAATGTGACTGACCTCTGTCTAAAAAATTAAACAGCTGTACAGACTGATCATCAACTCTTTCAAGGTTACCATAGTTTTCATTTCTATTGATGTTGTTGCTATAGTTTCCGTAGAAATTGAATTTCCCGTTTCTGTAGTTCATGTCAATAGAACTATTGAATTTAGGATTGTCTTGGTAGGCTAAACCAACGTTTAGGTTTCCATTAAACCCAATCTTAGTATTCTTATGCAGAATAATATTGATGATACCACTCAATCCGTCTGGATTGTATTTTGCAGAAGGATTAGTAATTAATTCAATTTGCTTAATAGAATTAGAAGGAATCTGTCTCAATAATTGTGCAGCAGGAATGTTAGATAATTTTCCATCTACCATCACCTGTACATTCTGGTTACCTCTTAAGCTTACATTACCAGATTGCTGATCAACAGATACAGATGGTAAGTTGTTCATAATGTCGCTGGCAGTAGGACCACTTGTAGTAAGGTCTTTACCAACATTAATTACTTTTCTGTCTACTTTTTGTTGAATCGTAGAAACTTCAGCAACAACGGTAACTTCGTCTAGGCCTTCAGCTTCTTCTTCGAGATTGATGTTGCCGAGTTTTACATTGTAACCACTGTCACCTCCAATGGTAACTTCTTTGGTAACTGTTTTGTATCCAATGTATGTGATGTTTACATTGACTTTACCTTCAGGGATTTTGGTTATCTTAAATTTTCCGTCATCATCAGTAATACCACCAGTAATGGTTTCACCAGAAGCACTCAAAATAACTACGTTTACATAAGGTAATGGTTCATTTAGTTTTGCGTCCATAACCCTTCCAGAAATAGAACCATCTCTTGTTGAGTTACTGGCAGAAGGTTGTGCATAGATTAATGAAGTAAAAAATAATAAGCACAGAACGATTGATTTTTTCATTGAATTTGATTGATTAATTTGTTGTTAATGGATAGACGTTTATTTTTATATTGTGTTACTTGATTTAACACTAGTTAACAACATTTTAACATTTGAGATCGAATGCGAAAAAAAACCTTATTACTTGGAGCGTCAGAGAATCCTAGTCGATATTCTAATATTGCAATAAGAAGATTAATTAATAGTAATATTGATGTAGTAGCCATAGGTAATAGAAAAGGAGAAGTTGAAGGTGTAATTATTGAAACAGACTTAAAGCATTTTCAAGACATAGATACAGTCACACTTTATCTAAATCCTCAACGACAGAAGCAATACTATGATTATGTGCTTTCTCTTAGTCCAAATCGTGTGATTTTTAATCCAGGAACTGAGAATATGGAATTCGTTAAATTACTACATGATAACAATATAGATGTTGAAGTAGCCTGTACTTTGGTATTACTTTCTACGAATCAATACTAACCCAATGAAGGTGAGTAACCCGTTAATAGGCAATAACTCATAACCTACTTTGTATCCAAATAAATTTTCAGGCGGAATTTTTGCCAAGGCGAAAGTGGTCAATACAGATACTATTGCGACTAACCATACATACTTGTCTTTTACTTTATAATTTGTAAAAATTCCAAAAGCAAATAATCCAAGCAACGGACCATAAGTATAACCAGCTACAGTCAATAAGCTATCAATTACATTTCTATCTAGAACATGCTTGAAGATGATGATAACAACAACCAACAACAGGCTCATAAGTATGTGGATACGCTTTCTTATTTTTTTCTGATCCTCTTCGGGCTTTTTATCAATGCTCAAAAAATCCACACAGTAGGAGGTCGTTAAAGATGTCAATGCACTATCAGCACTACTGTAGGCAGCAGCAATAAGACCAAGCATAAATGTAACTGCAAGTGTAATCCCCAAACCGCTATTTAATGCTATTTCGGGAAACAATAAATCTGTTTTAGGAGCACCATCCATTAGAGGAGTAGCTATATTGAATTTTTCAGCATAGATAAATAAAAGTGCCCCAAGCAATAGGAATACAAAATTAACAGCGACTAACACAATACTAAAAGACACCATATTCTTTTGAGCATCCTTCAAAGATTTACAAGTAAGATTCTTTTGCATCATGTCCTGATCTAAGCCAGTCATACAAACAGCAATGAATAAACCTCCAAGAAATGATTTAATAAAGTGGTTTTTCTCCAAGAAGCTATCCACAAAAATCATTTGGTTATAGTTCTTGAGTTCTTCAGAAGAAAGGAACTCCCCAAAACTCCAACCAATCTTATCATTTATAAAATAAATTGAAAGCCCAACAGCTACCAGCATAAACAATGTTTGTAATGTATCTGTCCAAACAATGGTTTTGATACCACCTCTAAATGTGTATATCCAAATAAGTAATATGGAAAGCACTACAGTAATTTCAAAAGGGACATTCCAGGCATTAAAAACAAATTGCTGAAGCACTATTGCCACAAGGAATAACCTGAAAGAAGCCCCTAAAACTCTTGAGATAAAGAAGAAAAAAGCTCCAGTTTTATGACTTACGCGACCAAAACGTTGCAGTAAATATTCATAGATAGAAGTAACATTCAAGCGATAATAAATTGGCATTAAAACGTAAGCTATAATGAAATAGCCAACCAAATAGCCAAAAACGACTTGCATATAGCCAAATTTGGCACCTTCAACCCAGCCGGGAACAGAAATGAAGGTAACGCCAGACAATGAAGCGCCAATCATTCCGAAGGCAACAAGGTACCAAGGTGATTTCTTTCCTGCTTTGAAGAAATCGGCATTACTATCATTTTTCCCGGTGAAATAAGAAATTAGAAGTAATACACCAAAGTAGGCTGATATTAAAGAAATTATCATTAATGGCGTCATAATTTTGAGGATTCGTTAAAAAATTTGTAATGAAAGTAGTACATTTGTGACTTTATAAAAAAGAAAACCAAAGAAAAATGAAAAAGAACTACTTAACCTCAATTCTTTTTGCTTTTTTCTTGTGTGCATGGTCACAAGAATATAAGCAAATGATCATTTCTGGTGAATACACTGTACAAGAAATACAGACCGAAGCCGAAGCTTATTTTGCCATAGAAGGCACAGGACGTGGTACAGGTTTCAAACCTTACAAAAGATGGGAGTACCAAGCTTTACAAAACATGGATGAGAACGGAATGCTCAAAACTCCAGAGTTTTACTTCAATGAGCTTGAAAACTACAACGCTTACATTAACGAAAATTTTAATTCTGTTGCAAGAACTACAACAGGTAACTGGGAAGAGATGGGGCCGTTGTCTTGGAACGCAACTAGCGGATGGAATCCAGGTGTAGGACGTGTCACTTCCATATCTATCGACCAATCTAACACGGATCACATCATCGTTGGTGGAGAAACAGGAGGTGTTTGGAGATCTATGGATGGAGGTAACAACTGGTCGGTGCTTACTGATAATCTATCTAACATCCTTGTATATTCACTAACTATCGATCCGACTAACTCAAGTATATATTATTGGGGAACAACTAGCGGTACGATCTTCAAATCTACAGATTCAGGAAACACTTGGAACATTCTTGCTGATGTTGGTAGTGGAAACGTAAATAAGATATTAATCGATCCTACAGATACTACTAAAATGTACTGTAGTGCAGAAGGAGGTGGAATTTTTAAATCTACAAATTCTGGAACTACTTGGTCAATGATTAACCCTGCTGCTTTTAATGGGTACGATGTAGAGTTCAAACCTGGAGATACAAATACTATATATGCATCTGGTAATGCTTTCTTTTTATCAACCGATGGAGGTGCTAACTTTACTCAAGTTGGAGGATTTAATGGCGGGCCAAAAATGATTGGAGTAGCTGCAAATGATGCAATAAACCCTGGAGTGGTCTATGTGCTAGAATCTTCTAGTGGAGCTTTTGGAGCAATATATAAGTCATTTGACAGTGGTGCTACATTTACTGAAGTAGATCACACAGCTAAAAACTATCTAGGATACAGTACTACAGCAGCCGACGATGGTGGTGGTCAAGCACCTAGAGACATGGATATAACCGTTAATCCAGATAATGCAAATGAAGTAGTTATTGCAGGAATAAATACTTGGCGTTCAACTAATGGAGGGCTTACTTTTGGTATTACATCACAATGGCAACCTGGTTTTGCTTCTGGATTGGGAATAGGATATTGTCACCCAGATGTTGATATCTTAGAGTTCGTTGATGGGAAATTATATGTTGGAACAGATGGAGGAATCTATGTTGCTGATGATCCATCAGATGTTAATGCTTCATATTACAGAGATTTATCTAGTGGATTAGGAATAAGACAATTCTACAAAATAGGTGTTAGTCAAACTAACCCAGCAGTAGTTACAGGAGGTTCTCAAGATAACGGAACATCACTTATGGACGGTAATGGAAATTGGATCGATTGGCTTGGTGCAGATGGAATGGAAGGTTTTGTAGATAAAGACAATTCGAGTATTATTTACGGTACAACACAATTTGGAGGATTATTCAGATCTCTTAACTCTGGAGCTGGATCAAGCGGATTACCTTCACCAGATAACAAATCAGGAAATTGGATTACACCTTTTGAGCAACACCCAACAGAGCCTAATACTATTTATACAGGTTACGATCAAGTTTACGAATCAGACGACGGTGGGCTTACCTGGAGTCCAGTTTCTCAGGATTTTGGACCAAACTTAGATCACCTTAAGATAGCGCCATCCAATGGTAACCTTATGTATGCTGCTAGAGGAGGTTTCCTTTACAAGAATTCATTTGTAGGGATAATTCCAACTTGGAATCAAGTTACAGGGTTCAATGGATCAATTAACTCAATAGCAATTCATCCAACAGATCCAGATAGAGTAGCTATTGCTACAACTTCATCTCAAAAAGTATATGTAACTACCAATGGAGGTACAACATGGACATCTTATCAGTACGACTTACCAAACTTTAGTGCAAGAGCATTAGTTTGGGCAAATAATGCAGATAATGGCTTATATCTTGGTATGAACTATGGCGTATACTACATAGATGATACAACTGGGAATAGCTGGTTACCTTTCAATAATGGATTACCAAACGTAATTATTAGTGAATTGGAGATCAATGAAGCAGAAGGAAAGCTTTATGCAGGAACATACGGAAGAGGATTATGGAGAACTGATATTTACGATCCACTTAGTGTAGCTGAGTTCGAATTTAATACTGTTCAGTTAAGTCCAAACCCAGCTAAAGACTTAGTAACATTATCATGGGATAAACCAGACGATGTTGCAGTTAGAATTTTCAACTCAGAAGGAAAGCTACTTTATTTTAGTAAAAATGAAAGCCTTATCAACCCTAAGCAAATTGATGTATCACAATTTGCTACAGGATTATACTTTGTGAAGATTAATAACACAAGAGGAGAGATAACTAAAAAGTTGATTATTAAATAATAACTTATATCATAAACGAAAAGGTCCGGTGAAATTACTCACTGGACTTTTTTTTAGAGAATAACCACAATAGGTTTAACTTTGCTGCATGGAACTATCATCAAAAGTATTAGAGAAAGCTGTTGACGAAATGGCGCAACTGCCAGGCATTGGTAAGCGGACAGCACTTCGTCTTGTTTTGCATTTAATGAGGCAGCCCGAAGAGCAAACCATTAGGCTATCTAAAGCTTTGGAGGAGATGATTCTTAACATTAAGTTTTGTAGTAAATGCCATAATTTGAGTGATGATCATCTTTGTGATATATGCAAGAATCCTCATAGAGACGAAAGTGTGATATGTGTAGTGGAAGATGTAAAAGATGTCATGGCTATAGAAAGCACAGGATCTTTTAAAGGACTATATCATGTACTTGGAGGAAAGATATCACCAATGGATGGGATTGGTCCAAATGATCTTACAATTAACAAGTTAGTTGAGCGTGTAAAAAATGAAAATATAAAAGAACTTATTTTTGCTCTAAGCCCAACAATGGAAGGCGATACCACCAATTTTTACATATATAAACAAGTACAAGACGCTAACATCGAAACATCAACAATAGCAAGAGGAATAGCAGTTGGTAATGAATTAGAGTATACCGATGAGATTACTCTAGGAAGAAGTATTGCCAATAGGATTCCTTTTGAAATTTCTTTAAAATCTTAAAACCCCTTTTTGAAACTTTCCATAGTCATACTCAACTATAACGTACGCCATTTTTTGGAACTATGCCTTAAAAGTGTAGTTAAAGCCATTGAAGGCATTGACGCAGAAATCATTGTGGTCGATAATCAATCTAGTGATGATAGCTGTGCAATGGTAAAATCTTTATTTCCCGATGTGGTACTTATTGAGAATGGAGAGAATTTTGGGTTTTCAAAAGGGAATAATATAGGTGTTGAGCATGCAAAGGGTGAGTATATCTGTATTCTTAATCCAGATACTGTTGTCGCTGAAGATACCTTCTCATCAATTCTCAATTATACTGAAAGCATAGAAGATGCTGGAATCATAGGATGCCGATTAGTAGACGGTAAAGGAAAATACTTGCCAGAAAGTAAACGCAACGTGCCTTTAGTGAGTGTTGCGTTAAAAAAGATGATTGGTAATGCTAATGACTATTATGCAAATCATCTTCAGCAATACGATACAGGAAAGGCAGATATTATGGTAGGCGCTTTCATGCTAATAAAAAAAGATGTTTTCAAGGACATCAAAGGCTTTGATACCGATTACTTCATGTATGGAGAAGATATCGATATTTCATACAAAGCAGTAAAAGCAGGCTATAGTAATTATTACTTTGGAAAGACTTCTGTGATTCACTTTAAAGGAGAAAGCACACTCAAGGATAAAACATATGCCAGACGCTTTTTTGGAGCGATGCAATTATTCTACAAGAAGCACTTTAAGAAGAATATTGTTTTTGATAGTATAGTGTGGTCAGGCATAAAGCTAGCCTATATTATTAGAAAACATCCTAAAGAAATTCTGAGTAATCCCGATCAATATATATTGGTATCAGACAGTTTGAATACATCTTTAGAGTCTAAATTGAAAAAACCTATACAGATAAAATCTACATTAGATAAAGTTGAGAATAACACAGAAGTTATTTTTGATGCTAACTATTTAAGTTATAAAGATATAATAGGTTTCATGTCTAATCCAGACATAAATCGAGAAGCAACCTTCAAGATTCTTCCAAATACTTCAAATTTCATTTTAGGAAGTAATGACTCAAAGAACAGAGGAGAGATCATTACATTTTAGAGCTAATTAATTATTGAAATAGCAATAGAGTTATAGTATTTTAATTAATTTTGCATCCGTTAACCTGAATTATAGACTTACATTAAGAATATGGCAAAGTTTGAGCTTAAACTACCAAAGATGGGAGAGAGTGTTGCAGAAGCAACAATTACCTCATGGCTTAAAGACGTAGGAGATACTATCGAAGCAGATGAAGCAGTTCTCGAAATTGCTACAGATAAAGTCGATAGTGAAGTGCCTAGTGAAGTAGATGGTGTTTTAGTAGAAAAATTATTCGACGTGGACGATGTTGTTCAGGTCGGACAAACCATTGCTGTTATAGAAACAGAAGGAGAAGGCAATGTTGAGGTTGAAGCACCTAAACAAGAAGCAATAGTTGAAGAAGCTCCAACACCGCAAGCAGCAGTAGCAGAGGTCACTCAGACAGTGGTTGCTGCAAAAGAAGCAGTTGCTGTAGTCTCTAGTGGAGATCGTTTCTATTCACCATTAGTAAGAAACATTGCTAGTAAAGAAGGTGTTTCTCAAGCAGAACTCGATGCTATGCCAGGATCAGGAAAGGATGGAAGAGTCACAAAGAATGATATACTAGCTTACATCGAAAATCGTTCTTCAGCTCCAAAGGTTGAAGCACCAGCAAAAGTTGAAACTGCACCAGTTAAGACTGAAGCACCAAAGCAAAAAGAAGCAGCTCCAGTTGTAGCAAGTGGAGATGATGAGATTATAGAAATGACCAGAATGGGCAAGCTTATTGCGCATCATATGGTTGAATCAGTACAAACTTCGGCTCATGTACAAAGCTTCATCGAAGCAGACGTAACGAAGATTTGGAACTGGCGTAAGAAGGTTAAAGATGATTTCTTCAAGCGCGAAGGAGAGAACTTAACCTTCACTCCAATCTTCATGGAAGCAGTAGCAAAAGCTTTACGTGATTTCCCTATGATGAATATTTCCGTACAAGGCGATAGTATCATTAAAAAGAAAAATATCAACCTTGGTATGGCAGCAGCCTTACCAGATGGTAATCTTATAGTGCCTGTAATCAAAAACGCAGACCAGCTTAATCTGGTCGGAATGACAAAACAGGTTAATGATCTAGCTATAAGAGCAAGGAACAACCAACTGAAGCCTGATGATATTCAAGGAGGAACATATACAGTAACGAATGTTGGGACATTTGGTAGTATCATGGGAACACCAATTATCAACCAGCCGCAAGTAGGAATTCTGGCATTAGGAGCCATTAGAAAAGTGCCTGCTGTAGTAGAAACTGCTGAAGGTGATTTTATCGGAATCCGTTACAGAATGTTTATGTCGCACTCATATGACCATAGAGTGGTTAATGGAGCTCTTGGAGGTATGTTTGTAAAAGCAGTTAAGGACTACCTTGAAGCTTGGGATCCTAATAGAGAAATTTAAATTATCATATAAATACTATATACAAAACGCACAGTATTTACTGTGCGTTTTTTTGGTTAAAAGAGTTAATATAATTAAACTAATTCTTCACAATAATAACCTCTAGATTTTACCAGATTGATAATGTCCTCTTCACTTAAGCTCTCATGAGATTCAATCTTCAGTACTTTGTCAATATCTTCAAGGTCTATGGACCATTTTATAATATATGAAATAGAGTCAAGTAATGGCTTTAAAGTGTTAAGATCAGATTCTGCTTTAATATTTGTCTTAAAAATTTGAATTTTTAGTTCTTTAGCATGATTTGAGTAAGATGGACTAATCATTTGATTCTTCTTTAGAGTTTATACGATCTACGTAAGCCTCATACGCTTTATTTCCTTCTTCTTTCCAAAAATCATCATAATGCTTCCATTTGGAAAATTCTTCTTTAGACTTTTTTGAACCTTTTTTGTCTTTGCCGCCAAAGCCACCACATCCTCCTAAGAGAATTTTAAATAGAATAAAAACACCAACTGCTTGCCAATATGTTAATGTAGTAAGACCAAATATCATTGGCATTAACCAATTCCACAACCACATAATAACAAAACCAAATAGGATAGCTAATCCTGCTATAAATAAGGCGCCGAAAATTATTATCCCAGCAATTTCTCCCGGAGATTTACCTCTCATTTTATGTTTAAAGTAATTTGACATAGTTTTATTTTTTATTAATACTGTTTTTTAAATTTTTATATAAGAGCGAAATGGCTCTATGTCTTCTAGACATTAATGTACCAATAGGAACACCAGTTTCTTGTTCTATTTCTTTATAGGTATAACCTTCAAAATCTATTGCTATAATGATATCTCTATAGTTTGGTTTAAGGTTAATTATTGCAGCTTTTAATTCTTGTTTCATCTGTTCAGGATATAAGTCTGAGGGTGTCTCGTAAATTAAAGTTGCAAACTCAATTAATTTTGCTTCGTTATGAGATTCATAATCAACCTTACTTTTTGTTGATGCTCTCATGATATCAATAAGCTTATTTTTGAGAGCTCTGTATACAAAGCCAGCTACATTACTTATAGGTGAATATCTATCTGCACTAGAAAATAGTTTTAATGCTACATCTTGTATAATATCTTCCGGATCTCTATTAATACTAGATTTAAGATTTGAGCTTACATAAGATTTAAGAGTATTATATTCTTCGTTAAAAAATGTGTTAAGCTTTTTGCTATTTTCTGATTGATTCATTTAGAAGTGCTTTTTTACAGCTCTCAATTATATAGACGTGAGTTTTAAAATCTATTGCATTTTTTATTATTAAAATATGACGAGGTAGTTAAGAATCTGTTTCAATGTTTTTTATTTATAAAGACAAATCCTATTTACTGATTACTAATTCCTAGTCACTTTATTTTATCTTTGCACTAAATTAATAGCACATGATTCTTAACCTTAGCAAACCTATTTGCTTTTTTGATTTAGAAACTACCGGAATCAATATATCCAAAGACCGTATTGTAGAGATTTCAATACTCAAAGTTCATCCAGGAGGAAAGGAAGAGCGTCATACATGGTTAGTAAATCCAGAAATGCCGATTCCTAAAGAAGTAACTGCAATTCATGGTATTACAGATGCAGATGTAGCAGATAAACCTACTTTCAAAGAATTAGCTAAGGAGGTTCATAATCTTATCAAAGATTCAGATTTAGCAGGATTTAATTCTAATCGGTTCGATATTCCATTATTAGCAGAAGAGATGTTGCGAGCAGATGTGGATTTCGATATGAAAAACCGTGTTGCTGTAGATGTACAGACCATTTTTCATAAGATGGAACAACGTACATTGAGTGCAGCATATAAGTTTTATTGCGATAAAAATTTAGATGATGCGCATAGCGCCGAAGCAGATACCAATGCTACTTACGAAGTACTAAAAGCACAAGTAGAAAAATACGATGAACTTCAGAACGACACTAAGTTTTTAGCAGAATTTAGCTCTCGCAAAAAGTTTGCAGATTTTGCAGGCTTCATCAACTTCAATAAAAAGGGAGAAGAATGTTTTTCATTCGGAAAGCATAAAGGAAAACGTGTTGTAGATGTCTTGCAAGAAGAACCAGGATATTTTGGATGGTTGCTAAACGCTGACTTCCCATTATATACGAAGAAAGTCTTGACTGCTATTAAGCTAAGACAGTTCAATAATAAACTGCTATAGTAATTGAGTTATACAAGAGTAAATCCATATGATTATAGGTCGTATTTGCCTTTAAGTAAATTCATCGCTAAGTGGACTTTTATTACAGGGTCTATTGTTTTTTTATTAAGCTTTATAGATATTAATTTAGCATTTATTGTTGGAATATTTTACACAAGTATTGTAGGCCTAATTAATATTACCGTGTTTTCATTTTTAATTATTCTTGCTATCAGTCAAATAAGGTCAAGGGATAACATGAAGTCATTATTACTGTCTTCAGCAATATTATTAACTAATATTCCGATAGGATTGGCTTACTTTAATATGTTTTTTAACAGACTATTTTCAAACCTATAAACGATTAAACAACTTACCATCAACTACAAATATGAAACTCATCTGCATAGGGCGCAATTATACGAAGCATATAGAAGAACTAGATAATGAACGCCCAGAAGAACCAGTAGTATTTTTAAAACCAGACTCAGCGATTCTCTTAAAAAAGCAACCCTTTTTCATTCCAGACTTTTCGGACGATATTCATCATGAAGTTGAGTTACTCGTGAAGATTAATAAGATAGGGAAGCATATCAATAAGAAGTTTGCACACAAGTACTACAATGAGATTGGACTAGGTATAGATTTTACAGCCAGAGATTTACAATCTAAGCTCAAAGAAAAAGGATTGCCATGGGAGCGTGCTAAAGCTTTCGATGGTGCTGCTGTAGTTGGGAAATGGATTGATAAATCTAAGTTTGAATCCATTGACGACATTTCATTTTCATTAGAAAAAAATGGAGAAGTTGTACAACAAGGACAAACCAGCCATATGCTTTGGAAAGTAGATGAACTCATCGAATATGTGTCCAAATATTTTACTTTAAAGATAGGAGATGTTATATTTACAGGCACACCTTCAGGAGTTGGCAAGGTGATTGCTAATGACAAGCTTAGAGGATTTATAGAAAACGAAGAAATGTTTTCAATAACAGTAAAATAAATGGAAAAACATTACAAATTGCATCGTGTAAAGGATTTAGCCGATAATGATCAGGATTTTATTTTGGCATTGGCACAGACATTTTTGGAAGAAGTTCCAGAAGATGCAGAACGTCTAAAAAATGCTGTAGCTCTAGGTGATCATTACACAGCCTATCAAGCAGCCCATAAGATGAAACCTACTATAGACTTGTTCGAATTAGGAGTTCTGGAAGATTTAATCGTAGTCCAGGATTGGGGAAAGTTCGAACAATCTCACGATGTTAATGATAAACTTACTATTGTTTTAGAAGCCATAGAAAACGCTTCAAACGAAATCCGCGCAGACTTTAACCTGTAATGCAAGCCGAAATAATTACAATAGGAGATGAGATTCTTATTGGTCAAGTTGTAGATACAAATTCTACATACATAAGTAAGGCCTTAAATAAGATCGGTGTTTCCATATATCAAATTACATCAATTCAAGATGACAGGACGCATATCCTAAAGGCTCTAGAAGAAGCAGAAGCCAATGCGGATATTGTCATTATCACAGGAGGCTTAGGCCCTACCAAGGATGATATTACCAAAAAAACGCTAGCAGAATATTTTGATGATGAGTTGGTGCAAGACGATGCGGTTTTAGACAACATTAAACGCATCTGGAAAGCCTATATCAAAAGACCATTGCAACAAGTCAATATAGATCAAGCTTTAGTACCCTCAAAGGCAGATGCTTTAATGAATCTTTACGGTAGTGCACCAGGCATTTGGTTTCAAAATAATGACAAAGTCTTTGTCTCTTTACCAGGCGTTCCCTACGAAATGCAGTATTTAATGGAGAACGAAGTTATCCCTAAGCTTAGGAAGACCTATAAGTTTCCATACATAATGCACAAAACCCTGATGACTTATGGATTAGGAGAAAGTGCTTTAGCAGAACGTATTGAAGAGTGGGAAGATAACTTACCAGAATTTATTAAGCTAGCATATCTGCCAAATCTTGGAAAAGTAAGACTCAGACTATCTGCCAAAGGGATGGATAGGCAAGTTATAGAAGAAGCCATGCAAGAGCAGATACAATTAGTATTGCCGCAAATTGTAGATATTTTTGTTGGGTTTGAAGGTGAACATTCTATAGAAGCATTAATAGGAGAACAATTAGTGAAGCTTGGTAAAACTATAGCCACTGCCGAAAGTTGTACAGGAGGGAAGATAGCCGAAACCTTTACAGCCAATGCAGGCGCATCAGCTTACTTTAAAGGAAGCGCCGTATGTTATGCTACAGAAAGTAAAGTCAATGTTTTAGGAGTTTCAAAAGACCTTATAGACACACATTCAGTGGTCAGTAAAGAAGTAGCAGAAGCAATGGCAACACAAGCAATCGATTTGTTCGATACAGATTATGGTATTGCTACAACAGGAAATGCAGGGCCAACAAAAGGTGACTCAGATGCAGAGGTCGGGACTGTACATATTGCTATAGCTACGAAAGATAAAGTATATTCAGAGGAATTCAGTTTTGGAAAGCATCGCGTTAAAGTCATTAATAAAGCCGTAAATAAGGCAGTTGAAATGCTTCAAAAAGAAATTTCAAAAAAGTGACAACTTTCCCTTGTCAGAACAATAAAGATTTCCTAAATTTGCACCCTGTTTTAAAATAACACGTTTAAAGTTAGAAAACATGTCAAGAGTTTGTGAACTTACAGGAAAGAAAGCGATGGTTGGGAACAACGTGTCGCACGCTATGAATAAAACCAAGCGCAAGTTTGATGCTAACCTTATCAAAAAGCGTTTCTACATTCCTGAGGAAGATAAATGGGTTACGTTAAAAGTTTCTACTTCTGCCTTAAAAACCATCAACAAGATTGGTATTTCTGCAGCAATCAAAGAAGCTAAGGCAAAAGGATTTTTAAAATAAATTAGGCATAACGTTATAAGACACGTAAAATGGCAAAGAAAGGTAATAGAATACAAGTAATTTTAGAGTGTACTGAGCACAAAGACTCTGGTATGCCAGGAACGTCGCGTTACATTACTACAAAGAACAAAAAGAATACGCCAGATAGATTGGAGATCAAAAAATTCAATCCTATCCTTAAGCGTATGACTATTCATAAAGAGATAAAATAATTAAGTCATGGCAAAGAAATCAGTAGCATCGTTACAGACAGGATCAAAGAGATTAACAAAAGCTATCAAAATGGTGAAGTCGCCAAAAACAGGATCATACATGTTTGTTGAGTCTGTAATGGCACCAGAACGTGTTAATGACTTTTTGAATAAGAACTAATCGAATTTTAGTGTTCGATTTTTAAGAAACTGCTTTCATTTGAAAGCAGTTTTTTTATATCTATATTTGAGCCAAAGCATGACAAGTTTTCAGTTTTAATTTTAGGCAGGAAATTTGTTCTGGAACAAGCAATAATGATAATTAAAGAATGAGCTTTTTTAAAAAAATATTTTCTTCAGAAAAAAAGGAAACCTTAGACAAAGGACTCGAAAAATCTAAAACCTCTTTTTTTACAAAACTGAATAAAGCAGTTGCTGGAAAATCTAAAGTCGATGATGATGTTCTCGATAACTTAGAAGAAGTTTTAGTAACCAGTGATGTAGGTGTTAATACTACCCTTAAGATTATTGAGCGTATAGAAGAACGTGTATCAAGAGATAAATATCTTGGTACTTCAGAATTAAATCAAATCCTAAGAGAGGAAATTGCTGGTCTACTATCCGAAACCAATAGCGGAGAAGACACTGAGTTCTCCATTCCATCAAATAAGAAACCTTATGTGATCATGGTTGTCGGTGTTAATGGTGTTGGTAAAACAACAACCATCGGAAAGTTAGCTTACCAATTCAAGAAGCAAGGATTAAAAGTTGTACTTGGAGCAGCAGATACATTTAGAGCAGCAGCTATAGACCAATTGCAAGTTTGGGCAGATAGAGTAGATGTTCCTATAGTCAAACAAAGCATGGGAAGCGACCCAGCTTCAGTAGCTTTTGATACACTTCAAAGTGCAGTAAATCAAGATGCAGATGTAGTTATTATTGATACTGCTGGACGTTTGCACAATAAGGTTAACCTCATGAATGAGCTAACCAAAGTAAAGCGTGTCATGCAAAAGGTTGTAGACGATACGCCAAACGATGTGCTTTTGGTTCTAGATGGTTCAACAGGTCAAAATGCATTTGAGCAAGCTAAGCAGTTTACTGCTGCCACAGAGGTGTCTTCACTGGCAGTGACAAAATTAGATGGAACCGCAAAAGGCGGTGTTGTAATTGGCATCTCGGATCAATTTCAGATTCCTGTAAAATATATAGGTGTAGGCGAAGGCATTGAAGACCTTCAAGTCTTCAACAAATATGAGTTTGTAGATTCGTTTTTTAAATAAAAAAAGTACTATAAACTTAATTTCTTAATGCTTATAGTACTTTTTGATATTATCGCTTCAGTAACAAATCAATTACACAAATCTTCTACAGATAAAATTATACCAGCCTCTGGATCAGTGGCTGATGCCATAAGCTCACCACTAGGGGCATAAATTTCATAGACAACTTCCTCAGTCCATGAGCCTTCTATGAATTCAAAGATAAGCGTATGAGTGTTACCAGGAACATTAATAATTTGAGTGCCCTACGACCCAGATTGAAGCGTAGCGTTTGTAACCACATCATTAACTGTGACTGTGATTAGATTACCACTCCAACCATCTCCATATAAATCAGTCATTTCAATTGTCCAATCACCAATGTAGCTTTGATCTATTTGGTCACTGGTCACAACTAATGCTTCTGTATACTCGCTATAACCTTCTGAACCACAATTTGCTCTGACGTAAACTTCATAGGTCGAACTAGGAGCTATGTTTTCTGTTAAGATAAAATTGGTATCAGATGTATTTATAACTGTACCAGTGCCTAAGGTAAACCCAACTTCACCGTATTCAACCTCCCAAGCAGTTTCGTTGTTATTGCTCCATTCTATTCCAATTGAACAAGATTCTGTTGAAAAATTATATAAACTTGTTGGTGCAATACAAGATGCTTGTGTGGTAAACGTTGATGGGCCAATGAAATCAGAACTATTAACAGTACAGTTAGATTTAATATAGAAGTCATACTGAGTTGAAGGTGATAAGTTATTTAAATGATAATTAAACTCAGAAGTCGTTATGGTGTTTCCAGTTCCTAAGGTAAAACCAGTTACACCATATTCAATGTCAAATGATACTATAGCATTCTCATTTGTACTATCATTAATATACCACCCTAAGACTGCAGAGTTATCGTCTATATTATAAGCATTTAAATCTATCGGGAATGGACAATCTTCCACAATCTCTTCTTGTGTTGTGAAATTATAAGGACCAACCCAATTACTAAAACTATTGACTCCACAATCAGTTCTTATATAAAAATCGTAACTGGTGTTAGCTGCTAAATTCATTAGTACTGTATTATTACTAACTGTGATTATAATAGTACCATTTCCTTGATTAAACCCTGCTACTCCAAGTTCTATTTCATAAGAGGTGTTTTCACTATTTGATATCCAAGATATATTTGTAGAACTTGTTGTTGTTGAACAAATGGATATGCTAGAAGGGGTGTTGCAATTCATATTTCCGTTATCTGCATTACTATCGCTATTTGAGCACGAATTGAGTATTAGTATAACAGTAAATAATGTTATGATTTTTTTCATAAAATGTAATTAAATTAAAGAGCAAATATAATACAAAGTGTAAGAAAATACTTTAATTTTTAAATTGAAATGAAGGAAAAATATTACTTTTATTCTCATGGCTAATTAGTATTTTTATAAAAAATACTAACCATGCGCTATTATCTTCTTTGCCTAGTCCTTTGTGTCTTTTTTGCCTGTAAAAAAGAATCTTCAAAATCATCTACTACAAACCAATCCAAAACCGAACAATCTGATGAAGTTAAGGTTGACAATAATTCTGGAGCAGAAGATGACCTAAGCGATATTTCTACCAAAGATTTTAGAGAATTTAAGGTGCTGGATTCGGACTATATTAATACAGATGAACTTTGGTCTGTACTTGGGCCTCAAATGGAAGAGTTCTCGCAAGAAGATCATGATGCATTAAGTTCAATGATCCTAGAACAAGATATGTATACAATTCAAAAACATATCTCGGACAAGAATCTTACTTATGAGAATCTGGTGAAATTCTTTTTGTTCAGAATCCAGAAATATGATAGAGAGAATTCAAAATCTTTAAACTCTGTAATAGCTTTAAATCCTAATGTTATAGAAGATGCTAAGCAAGCAGATATTTTGGGATATAGTAACGAAAACCATGCAGTTTTTGGAATGCCAATTCTTCTAAAAGATAACATCAATGCATCAGATATGTCAACTACAGCTGGAGCAATGGCACTCTATGACAATAAAACTTCAGATGCTTTTATAGTTCAGCAACTAAAGGATAAAGGAGCATTAATTCTTGGCAAGGCTAACTTAAGTGAATGGGCTTACTTCTTTTGTGGAGACTGTCCAAGTGGTTATAGTGCGGTAGGTGGACAAACCCTTAATCCTTATGGCAGACGAGCTATCGATACAGGAGGATCTAGTTCAGGAAGTGGCGTGTCAGTAGCAGCAAACTTTTGTGTAGCCGCTGTTGGTAGCGAAACATCAGGATCAATATTATCACCTTCAAGTCAAAATTCAGTCGTAGGACTCAAACCAACGATTGGCTTGCTTAGTAGAAGCGGAATAGTGCCAATCTCATCAACCTTGGATACTCCTGGTCCTATGACCAAAAATGTCATAGATAATGCCATTCTACTAGATGCTATGTTTGGAGAAGATGAGGAAGATTCCAAATCATTCATGATTATGTGGGAGTCTGGATTTTATACAGATGATTTAGAAATGTCTTACCTAAAGGATAAACGTTTTGGAGTTCCTAAGCGGTTGCTAACAGATACGCTATTCGTTGATGCTATCAAAGTTCTGAAAGATAAAGGTGCTGAAATAGTAGAGATTGATGAAGAACAATTAGGCTTACCTAACTTCCTAAGACTGCTAAATCTAGATATGAAAAAAGATCTACCAGACTATATGGAGCATTATGCCAATAAAGATATTTCCTTGCGAAAAGTATCAGACGTTATCAAGTTTAATCTAGAAGACTCAACACGAAGAATGCCATATGGTCAAAGATTATTTGAAGGTATAGCTGCAGATCAGGGAGATTCACTGTTTTTAGAGCGTATAAAGGATACGCTAAAAATGAATGGTAAACAGTATTTCAATGTACCTATGGAACGTCATAAACTAGACGGATTTTTATCCATCAATAATTACCATGCTGGTTATGCTGCTGTAGCCGAATATCCTGCATTAACTGTTCCTATGGGCTATACTGATGAAGGCGAACCTAAAGGGTTAACGTTTATTGCAAAACGACTTCAGGAAAAGCAGTTATTACAATGGGCTTATGTTTATGAGCAAGCCTCTCAAAAGCGTATTCCACCAAAAGGCTATGATTAATTGATTACAGCATTTAGCTTTTCCCAGATCATATTATCAAAACCAGAAGGTCCAAGCTGCATCTCATTAGCAGACTCTCCCAATCGTATTACGACTAGGTTTTCGCTTGGTACAACATACAATTTTTGATCATTAGCACCCAATCCAGCTACCAAATCATCAGGCGCATTTGGGATTAACTTTCCGTTAAATAGCGAAGTGCTTGCTGGCAGTCTGTACGTGTTTTGTCCGTTGAGCCACCATAAATAACCATAAGCTTCATTTAGGTTTTGTGAAGTTGTGGTCATGGCTTCAAAATAATTAGAATCACTGAGTATGACATCATCATCCCAAATACCATTATTTAAGCAAAGCAAACCGAAACGAGCCATGCTTCTTGCGTCACTACGATAAATATTGTTATAACCACTTTGTAACCAGAATCCATTCATGCCAATTCTGTTTTTAAGCTTTTCATTGAAATAATCTTCAAAATCTTCACCGACTGCTCCAGTGACAATACTTTGTGACAATGTATAAGGCGCATTATGATAGTACCAAAATGTTCCTGGCTCATTAAGATAAGTCAGACAATCCCAATCTGTACAGAACTGATTTAATAAATCTGTATAATCTAGACCAGTTGTCATGGTAATATGATGTATTACTTTGATGTTCAACTCTTCCTCAGTAGTAAGACTGGACCAACCTGCTCCCAGATAATCAGATGAACTATTGTTGATGTTTAGAAGGCTTTCTTGTTGGGCTATTCCAACTGTAAAAGCGGTCAAAGTTTTTCCAGCCGAAGCCCAATACCAAAAATCGCTTTGTTGAAAATCACCAAAATACCATTCAATAGCAATTTTTCCATCTTTCAATACAATAAAAGCATTGGTGTCATTATCATCGAGTAGATTAAATAAGTCATCAATAGCAGATGTATTCCAATTTATGGATTCTAATGAAACCGTTTCCCAAGTGTTTGAGCCAATAGGAGGGAAATAAAGGTTATTATTCTCTTCTTGTTCAATTTCTTCAGTGTTTTGATTTGTATTGGAGTCGTCTGACTGAGAACAACTAAGGAATGAAATCGAGAATGAAAGATATATGAATAGAATTCTTTTTAAAAACATACCATTAGGTTTGGTTTTAAGACCTTTAAAGGTAAAAAAGGTTTAATTAAGATTGTATCTTTGCATCCACTAAAAATAGGTATGCGTACAAAATCACGAAAGAAGAATAAGATCAATGTTATCACACTAGGCTGTAGCAAGAATGTGTATGATAGTGAAGTGTTAATGGGGCAACTTAAGGCCAATGGTAAAGAAGTTGTACACGAAGAAGAAGGCAATGTTGTTGTAATAAACACTTGTGGTTTTATCAATAATGCCAAAGAGGAAAGCGTGAATACCATTTTGGAATACATGCAAAAGAAGGAAGAAGGTGAAGTAGACAAGGTCTTTGTAACAGGTTGTTTGAGTGAGCGCTATAAGCCAGATTTAGAAAAAGAAATTCCGAATGTAGACCAATACTTCGGAACGACTGAATTGCCAGGCTTACTTAAGGCTTTAGGTGCTGATTACAAGCATGAACTTATAGGAGAACGTTTAACGACGACGCCAAAAAACTATGCATACCTTAAAATTGCTGAAGGTTGCGACAGGCCGTGTAGTTTTTGTGCCATTCCTTTGATGCGTGGAAAGCATAAAAGCACACCAATAGAAGAGATTGTTATCGAAGCAGAGAAGCTTGCTGCTAATGGGGTTAAAGAATTGATCTTGATAGCGCAAGATTTAACTTATTATGGATTAGATCTTTATAAGAAGCGAAATCTAGCCGAGCTGCTAGAGCATTTGGTAAAAGTAGATGGTATCGAATGGATTCGTTTGCATTATGCCTTTCCAACAGGATTCCCTATGGATGTACTTGAGGTTATGAACCGTGAGCCAAAAATTTGTAACTACTTAGATATTCCATTACAACATATTTCTGATGCTATTCTGAAGAGTATGCGTCGTGGTACAACAAAAGAGAAAACCACGAAACTTTTAAAGCAATTTAGAGAAGCTGTTCCAGAAATGACTATTAGAACAACTTTGATAGTTGGATATCCAGGAGAAACAGAAGACGATTATCAAACCTTGAAGCAATGGGTTAAGGATATGCGTTTTGAACGCTTAGGTTGTTTTACCTATTCACATGAAGAAAATACACATGCATATACTCTAGAAGATGATGTGCCAGAAGAAGTGAAGCAACAACGCGCCAATGAAATTATGGAAATTCAATCTCAAATTTCTTGGGAATTGAATCAAGAGAAAATAGGCAAGACGTTCAAGGTAGTTATTGATAGAAAAGAAGGAAACTATTTTATAGGGCGTACCGAATTTGATTCGCCAGATGTTGATAATGAAGTATTGATTTCTGCTGAAAATACATATCTTAAGACTGGTGATTTTTATGATGTGAAAATTATTGATGCTGCAGATTTTGATTTATATGGTGAGATTTCTCAATAAATGATATTCAAAAAGGCTAGCGATATCACTAGCCTTTCATAACATTATCCACTAAACCAGAATTAAATCGCTAATTCTTTTTATCCACTTCTACTTGTAATGGATTCTCTAAAGCCCATTCATCAATTCGGACTCCAGTAACTTGCCAACTTACTTCAATATTTGGTTCGCTAGTTTTTATAATAAATGTGTTAGTTTCAGAATCAATCTGCTCCCAGATCACTGCTTGCGCAAAAGATTTATCGAGTACCGTTAATTGATATTTGAAATATCCATTTAAGGCACTCATGTAGTCAGGTAATTGCACTTCATAAAACCCATCTTCATTGGTTGTTATGTTACCACTGTATATATTCATACGTTCATTGCTCTCAATAGAGTTATGGTATAAGAATTGTTTTTCAGGATATACTGGATGATCAATTTTGAAGGCTTTTGCTGGTGCCGAAATTGAGGTTGTAACCGTGAGATCTGTGATTACTGCTGTACCAGCCGTAAACGAAGTAGGAACGAATAGTGTTCCAATTTCTCCGGTTAAAGCCTCCACATCACCACCTATAAGAAGATCTGAGGCTATATCTACATTACCTTCAAAAACACCAGCAAATTCTGTAGGATCTGCAGGAATTACTCTAAGTGCACTTGTTCCAAGACCAGTTGCAGAGGAGGTAATAAGTACAGCCGAATCAGTAAATGTTCCTGCGTTAGCTAAATCAAAATGAGCAACTCTACCTTTATCTGCTGCAATAGAAGCATCTTCTTGTTCTACAAACAAGGCCGTTCCTGTATCTATGGCAACAATATCTGCTGATACGATATGCACACCATTACCCATACCTTCATTGAGTACCTCTACAGCTGCACTAGTATTGGTTAGATTGTCTACTCTAAAATAGCCAGCATTACCAAAACCAGAATGCAGGGCCAATATACCTGGTTCTGTATTACTGTCGCCTCCAATTTCTGTATTACCTATTGTGACGTTTAAACCAGCGCCTTTACCATTGGTTATAATATTTACAGCAGGACTCATATTTAATTTTCCAACAGGTTCATCCATTAGAGAAAATGTTGCAACACTGCCAGTTCCCATGTTTATCGTTTCTAGCGTAGAGGCTCCATTAGCATTATTGTCTTCTGTCATAATTGATACTACCGTGCCGGTTCCCAATGTTGAAGCAAATAATGTATTGTCCGCATTAGCCGCACTTGCATTGACGAAAAACGCACCTTTGCCAGGGCCTCCATTATCTAAGAAGAATGCAGTTCCTGTTCCTGCCTGACTAATACTTAAGGCATTGCTTCCATTTGCAGGATTTCCGTTAAAAATATCCAGACCAATTCCAGTACCTGTATTTTCAATAAAAATCCCTTTACCTGTGCCAGAATGCAATATATCTAAACCATTACCAGCACCACAATGAAAGCCATAAAAAGCTGAAGCAGTTCCTAAGTTACTTGCCCAAATACTGTAAGCATCACCTTCTGCTAAACCAAAAATAGAGGTTTGACCAGCCAGCGAAGACCCTTCAACATATAAGCCTGTATAATCTGGATCGCCAAAGATTTCGATACCACGACTATCAGTAGCTAAGATTTCCACAGAACCTGCATCAACATTAATCGTTCGACCACCGCCTGAGACCAAACCCTCATCATAGGCTTGGTCTAGGGTGTTTCCTATTTCCACGGTTTTGGAGTGGAGTGCATATGGAACACTTATCAGTTCATTTGTTCCAGTAATGGTATAGTTAGTTCCACCAGCAGAATCTGTTTCTACTTTGATAAAGTATGGTCCGTTTTCCCAGTCAATGGTGGTAAAATCACCAGACACTAATACACCTGTGCCAATATCAATACTTATTAGACCATTGGTATTGGTTGTTGGTGTGTGTGTTTCTACAAAAACTGCTGTTCCAGTAGCAGATGTTTCCAAAATGCTTACTTGCATACCTACTGTAGTATTCATCAATAAATCTCCGCCACCATCTCTTATTACAGCTTGGTAGCTTACTTTTTGTGGTGCTTGGGCAAAAACAATACATGTATTAAATAATACAAAAAGAAGGGTAATTATATTTTTCATGATAAAGGTGTTTATTATTGTTTTATGATTTTAAAGGTTTTAAATAGTCTAGTGCCTTGCATCACTGACAAGAAATATGTAGATGCAGCATAATCATCAAGATGAATTTTGGTGGTTTTAGATGTGATATTCTTGGATAGCAATAGCTTTCCTGTGTTGTCCATCACTTGATACATTAGGTTATCCAAAACCTGATCTCCAAGATCCAGCTCAATATGATTTATGGTTGGGTTAGGATATACTTTGGCTAATAGATTAATAGTATTTATTGGACCTGTACTCAAGGTAGGTTCTATAAAAGGTTGTTGTAAACCTTCAATAATAAAACCAGACCCACTACTTACAGTCATGTAGCTGACTTGTCCTATAGAATAACTTACACTGCCATTACTTCCGGTGGCGTCACCTCCAGCAGATACTGTATTGCTTTGAGCACTTATTGTCAAAGCAAAAAAGAATGACATAACATAAAGCGTAATTTTTATTTTCATAGTGATTAAAATTTAAGTTCATTGTTTAGTCAACCCTCAAATTCACTTTGTAACCTCTTTTCGTATTTTTTTTGATATTTTTATTACAAACCTCATTCTTTAATTGACTAAGTATTAAAGCAACGTTTTCAGATAAAGAGCTATTGAACCTAATTTTGGATGGTAAAGTGAGTCGCAATAAGGCTTTGCGACATATTTATTCTGGGAATAAAAACAAGGTTTATGCCTACATCTTATCAAATAGCGGAAATGAGGATGATGCCAAAGATGTCTATCAGGAGAGCATCATAGCGTTTTACGAAAATGTTAGAGATCAAAAGTTTAAAGGGCAAAGTGCAATAGGAACATATATTTACAGCATAGCAAGGTTCAAATGGCTCAATAAATTAAAAAGTAAGGCAGTGTCTGAAAAGCATCATGAACAATTAGAAACTGGTGAAGAATTTAGCAAAACCCCTTTAGCCAGTTTAATTGAAGAGGAATACAGAGCACAAATTATGGAAGTTCTGGGAGCGCTGGGTGAATCCTGCAAGCAATTGCTTATCGATACCATTTACTATGATAAATCCATGAAAGATATTGTTGAGGAGAGGGATTTTACCAATGAGCAAGTTGCCCGAAACAAGAAGTATAAGTGTATGAAGAAATTAAAGAACTTAATTATAGAGAGACCTCAATTAATAAAGATTTTGAAACATAATGACTGAGGAAGAACAAGAGAAGATAGCACATCGCATTATCGAAGAAGCTGGTCGATTGGATTTGAAGCAAACGCTCGATGAGTTTGATGAAGACACACCTTATCGGAATAATAAAGGTGTGGTTTCACTTTGGGTAAAACAAAGCCTCAAAGTTGCTGCTATATTTTTAGTGGCTTTTGGTATTTATCATTTTGGTTTTAATAGCACAACTCCAAGTGAATTATATGAATCGTATTATACGATTTATGATGCGCCAAGTGCTATTAGAGGAGAAGAGGATAATCAACAGCCAAATTGGAATAAAGCCTTAGAATATTATAAAGCGAAAAATTTTAATGACGCTAATGTATATTTCGAAAGGGCAAAAGGAGAAATCCCAGAGTATCAATTGAACTTTTTCTCAGCATCCACATTTTTAGCAATGGACAATGTTGAGAAAGCTTTAAAAGGATTCAATGAAGTTCTTGAAACTGATAATGACTACAATCAACAGGCAAAATGGTATAAAGCATTATGCTTGATAAAGCTTGAAGATATTGAGACTGCTAAGAAGATTCTCAATACAATAATTGCGGAAGAAGGCTATAAGAGTGATGAGGCAAAGCAAATTCTAAGTGCTTTAGACTAAGCTGCTACTATGGTCTGCACTCTTAGGTACCTTATAATTAAAAAGATTAAAAGAATTATACCGACTCCATACAGCACATATCTAAACTTTGAAGGTTTTGATAATGCTTTGGTATTTCCGGTAAGTTTGAAACTACTCCAATAGTAAGGGGTTAACTGTTCTGGATTGGCCGTGCTTAGAAACGAGATTTTCGCTTCTTGTAAGGCGATGTCTTTTGGTTTTCCAGCTTTCAATCCTTGCAAAAAGGACTGCGTTAATTTAGATGAAGCTTCATCATCTACAGTCCATAGAGTAGATAATAATGATTGACTTCCGGAATATTGAAAAGCACGTTCCAAGCTCAATATGCCTTCACCTTTAAGAAGTTTACCAGTTGCAGTATTGCACGCGCTAAGAATCACCAATTGCGCAGGAATATTGAGATTGTATATTTCATAAGTATGTAAAATCCCATCGTCAGTTTCAGAAGCGTTAAGATAGAGTTTCGATAGCAAAGGTTGTTGGTCTTCTACATCACCATGCATTGCCAAATGTAAGATGCCAGAAGTATCAGATATGGATTTTATTCTAGCTTCAGAAGCTTCAACACCAATAAAGCTTTTACCTCCAAAAAGACCTTGTGCATTGGTGATTTCTTGTTTTGTATGAACAAGATTCGCAAGCGTTTTGCGGCTTTCATTATAGATTTGATTTTTATAATCTGGAGCAAACCCTACATAATGAAAGTTAGAATTTTTGGAAGTTTCAGTAATCCATTTTATAGATGCTGAAGGGCTGTATGAAATTGACTTGCTTTTAATGAGATATGGAAGCGATTTGTAGTTTCTAGATTGTTCATCATTAGTATTAGTCAATAAAGCTTCAAATGGAATATAAGAAAGCATTCCGTCCGGGATTATAATGAGCCTTGATAAATCATCAGAACTTGAAACTTCCTCCTCAACAAGCATTTTATAAAGATTATGACCTAAATGGCTATAGGTATTGAAGGCTAATTCAGGATCATTAATAAAGGAGTCTTTAGTGTTAATTAGATTGAAAAACCGTTTTAATTCAGTATTTAGATCTGCAACATTAGGAATAGATCTTACATTGATGTGCTTTTTGGAAATTGAAAATACATAAGTATCAGTACTTCCTGAAAAGTAAGAAATGAGTAAGGTGTTATCATCTAAAACCACTTCTCGTATGTCAGCTATTGAAACGGGTTCAATATTATGCTTTAAACTGAAGTATTCCGGATAGTCAACCTTTATAGTATTCAATAAAATATCATAATCGTTCTGTTTCGCTGCTAGGTCTTCGCGCCAAAGGTCTAACATCTTTTGCCTCAAAGCTGCACATCTATTTTCTTCGTTAGCAATTTTACCCTTCAGCAAGTTTATAGTGTTAAGCAATTCCTGTTCTTTTTTAGTAACCTCATTAGGAACATTAGCGAAGGAAATTTCGGTTTCGTTTTGAAGCGCAGCTAATAACAAAAGGCTTTTGTTTTTTTCTGAAAACGTAAATGCTTCTTCAAGATATGTGTCATCATTAGTATTCTCATGAAGCTGCAGAGCAAGCGCAATACTCTTCTCAACAATATCACTTACTTTATTAGTCCAGAATAGGCGAGACGCCTCAGACATCTGACCATTTTTTACATCTTCTAGTACAGCAATAGCAGACTTATAAGTATCAAAGGCAGCCAGCAGGTCTTTTTGATTATTCGTCTTTTTAAATAGTGATTTTAATAAATCTGCTTTAGCAGAAAGGGATTCAAAAAGATAGTGATGAGATTGAATAGTCATCTCAGTTGAAGGGTTGTCGTATAACGAACTGCCTTCCATCTCTATAACCAAAATATCTATAGCGTCCTGATAACTTTTTAAGGCATCTTCTATATTACCAGAAGAACCAATTGCCCTGGCTACGAAATTTTGACACGCTCCTGTAACCACATGGTTTTTGCCAAAGGTTCTTTCGCGCCATTGATAAGCGTTATTGTAATATTGTATTGCAGAGTTATAATTGCCCATATTCGATAAGCTATCACCTTTTTTTATGTCAGATTTACTAATGTCATTATCTATCAGCTTTTCACCAGCAGTAGCCATATCAAAATACTTCAAAGCATTAGGCTTATCATCCAGTTCCCAATACATGTCGCCAATAGCTTCGTTGAGATATCGCATGTAACGATAATCTGGTTCATAGACTTTTGACCAAACTTTATGAGCTTCTAAGAAACGGTCCAAGGCATCTTGATATTCTAACTTTTCATAATGAATGGTGCCCAAATGATAGTTACAAGTAGCAATGTTTAAATGATCTGGTTTTAGCCATTGCGAGAGCTCATCATATTCTTGTTGATAGTAGGCAAAAGATTTATCAAAGTCACCTAGAACACGTGTCATGTTTCCAAGATTTTTGAGCATTTCCGCCCTATAATAGCGTTGCTCTTTATTGAGATACTTGAATGCATTTTGAAGATTCTCAACAGCTTTGTGTGTATTACCACCTTTATCGGTCACTAAAAACTGAGCATGGTAATATCTGGCTTTATTAATGCTGTCTGAAAATGAGGCGTTCAGTACTTGCTGTTCTAATGGGGCAATTAGTTGATGATATTCTTCATCTTTTCTAACAAAAGCATAGCTTTCTGCCACCAACATCTTAAAATCAAGGGTTTCATTATCGCCAAGGATTTTATTTAGCGAGTCAGCTTTCAGCATCGCCCTATGAGAACTACTCTTTTTAAAGATATTTCTATAGAGTTTGTATTGCCATACATAAACATCTTTGAGTGCCTCGTTTCGTACAGAATCACAGGTTTTGAGATGCTTGGTAATTGCTAAAGCCTCGTTATAGCTTCCCTCAATGTATAAGTCTTCTATAGCTTCTAACTCAGATTTTACATCACAGGATTGACTATAACCAAATAATGGATAGCTAAGGGTAAGGACTATCGCGATGAATCGCTTCATCAAAAAGTTGATTTTAAAGAGGTTGCCTAGTAAAGATAATAACTCAATCGCAAATATTTACAGAGATGTGACTTTTTAATACCACATGAGTCTTAAAAAAAGAAAAGCAATGACATGGACTTTATAGAAAAGAACAAACTCAAAATCTTCTTAGTGGTATTTTATACGCTCTTCTGTACTCTTCTATATTGGTTATTCTTCTAGAAGCTTATAGCTCAAAGGCATTATTATTTACAAAGAATATGGCATTGGTAAGGAACAGCTTGCCGTTTTCCCAAAAGCTTCTAAACATTACGTCATCTACAAAGTAGATAATACTTCCACTTCCAACACGTTCTTCACCAAAAATGAGAGAATTAGGAAGGTTTTTAAAAGCTTTCTCACCCACAAAACCTGAAACTTTTACTGGCTTTGCATCCAAATAACCAACATTATAATTATTGTTGCCTAATTGTTTATAAGATCTTCTTCCAATTTTAAGCGTATAATAATGATCTGGATAACCAAATGCCAATGGATGTGTATTGTCCAATGACGTTTTGAAGACAGCACCAGTGATTAATTTTTTTACATTTTCTCGCTCTCTATTTGCATAAGGTACCTTATTAATAGTGTCCTGCTTTCGGTCTTCTTTTATAGATTTTAAATTGAATCCTTTTTTGTCAGCAAAAGAACTGATAGCGTTACCAAAGGCGATTACTTTTCCGCCTTTAGCAATCCAACTCTTCAATTTTTTTAATCCGCTCTCATTCAAAATACTGGAGTAACTACCATTTGGCATAATGAGTACATTGTATTTGTTCAAATTTACTCTACCAAAATGTTCAGAGTTAATTGATGTCACAGGATATTTTAATTGCTGCTCAAAGAAATGCCATAGTGCACCATAATTAAGAGAGGAAGTATACTTTCCAGAAAGGATAGCAACCTTTTGTTTGTTTACTAATTTTATATCTGGAGATCCAAAGTCTGGTCCACTTGTCGCAAAACCAGAATACAGCGGATGAATCTTTCTTGAAAATTTATTGGCAGCAGCAACTATAATTGCATCCAAATCTTGTTTTTTAGGATTATCACCTTTCGTAATGATTAGTGAACCACGATCAAATTCTTTTCCTTCTTGAGTAAATGGTTTTTCAGTAAAACGGATTTTTACCCCTTGTTTTAATAAATCGGCCAAAAATTTCGCATCAGTCAGTGAATTCCATTCCAAAGCATAACCAATTGCACTAGTATCTACACTATTACTTACACTAGTAGCTTTTGCAGCAGATCCTCTTACTTTTTTGGTGCTCGCAATAGCTTTTAATCCATAAGCATAAGGTAAACTCCAAGACGTAATATCATAAGTGAGGGAGTCGCTCAATTTGGTATTTGGCTCAAACAATACCTTCACCATTTTCCCTTTTGGTTGATCCGAATGGACTACAAGATCATTAGAAGTTGTATTCATAGAACCTTGTTGCATCGTACTATAATTGTAACCAGAAGCGGAACCATTTCGCGCACTTTCGTAAGAGATTTCATGAGCGTCTAGTAGAGATTTTAAAGTTTCAATTCTATCAGCATTACCTTGAAGGACATAACTTTTATACTTCAAATTAGAATTATCAAAAAACTTCTTGAATTCCGTATTTAAAGACTTTGCATTCTTTGAAGAAATCTCTACAGTTGATAATCCAGTTGTGGTATGATGCGCAATTCTATCTTTTAAAGTTAGAATTATACCTTCATCATTAAGAATTCCTAAACCACTTCGACCATGACCAGCTTGCTCGTAAGTCATACCAATGGCTCCCATAAAAGTTGGGTAAGTGTCTCCATAACTTGGATATAGAAGATCGAAGCGCTCTCTTGTAAAGTACAACCAACCTTCTTTATCAAAATACTTAGCATGGTTTTTTCCTATTTGAGTTTGGAAATCTCGTTGCCAATCGGAAATAACTTCATGAAATGGTTCAGCAGCAGGAGCAAAATAATAAGGCTCATTAATACCTTGCTCATGAAAATCCACATGTATGTGAGGCAACCATTTATTATAAACTTTTAATCTAGAAGCGCTTTCTATTTGTGATGCCCAAGCCCAATCCCTGTTGAGGTCAAAAAGATAGTGGTTTGGTCTTCCGCCTGGCCAAGGCTCGTTATGCTCCGAAGCTTGTTGGTCGATATCATAAGGTTTGCTTGAGGTTTCATTAAACCAGTTGGCATAGCGATCGCGGCCATCTGGATTTACACAAGGGTCAATGATAACCACAGTGTTTTCTAACCAACTCTGATTTTCGGTCAATAACCTGTAAAGTGTACTCATTGAAGCTTCAGTAGCTGATGCCTCATTACCATGTACATTATAACTCAACCACACTATCGCTATATCTTTTCCGGAAGCATTACCTTTTATAATTCCGGTATTCTTTAGATTGTTTTCTCGTATAGTTTCAAGATTTTTAATGTTTTCTTCTGAAGACACAAAAGCTACAGTTAACGGTCTACGCTCATAAGTCTCACCATAATTTTCAAGCTTTACTTGAGCGCTGTTGGTCTTAGCAGCATGCTTGAAATAATCTATAACTTGATGATGTCTAGAGAATTGAGAGCCCAAATCGTATCCCAGAAATTCTGAGGGAGATTGTAATTGAGCAAAAGAAATAAGACTAATAAAGAAAAGGACGATGCTTAGAAATCTTGTGTGCATAATCTGATTTTGATGAAAACCGAATATAACAAATTTTTAAGACTATAAGTAGTATCTTTAGCCACTTTAAAAAGTAGAACGATTTATGTCATTACAGTCCATAGATTTTAAAGATACTGGGTACTTCTCATCATTAATGAATGATTATTTAGATGAGTTAGAATCCCTAAAGCCGTTCTACAATCGTTTTCCAAAACTGGAGAACTTCAAAGACCAAATTGAAGAAAAAGAATCTTCATTCAAAACAGACCATCGAACAGTTTTAGTAGATGCTTTGAAGCGACAATATAAAGATGTAGATGCTTCAGAAAAGACATTACAAAATATTGAAGCCTTAGCCAAAGCGAAGACATTTACGATTACCACTGGTCATCAGCTCAATCTATTTACAGGGCCACTTTACTTTTTATATAAAATAGTGTCTGCCATCAGTCTTTCTGAAGCATTGAAAGCAGAGCATGCTGGGTACAATTTTGTGCCTATATATTGGATGGCTAGTGAAGATCATGATTTTGATGAAATCAATTTTTTCAATTTCAAAGGAAAAAAGATACAGTGGAATAGAGAAGCTTCAGGTGCTGTTGGAGAATTATCTACAGATGGACTGGAAGCTGTATTTAATATCTTAAGCCAGGAGTTTGGTAGTTCTCAAAATGCTGAAACGCTTAAGCAGTTATTCAAGAAGGCGTATTTAGAGCACGATGATTTAGCCAAAGCTACTATGTATTTAGCCAATCAATTGTTTAAAGAGTATGGGCTGGTTATTGTTGATGCAAACGATTCTGAGCTGAAGCGTTTATTTATTCCTTATGTTGAAAATGAACTTGTAGAGCAAACGTCTTTTAATGTCGTTCAAAATACTTCTGAAGCTTTAAGAAGCTTGTCTTCATCTTATAAAATTCAGGTTAATCCGCGAGAGATTAATTTGTTTTACCTCACAGAAAATTTACGTGAGCGCATCATTTTTGAAGACAATCAATTCAAGGTTAATAATACGAGAATAGTATGGTCCGAGAGTGAACTTTTAAAGGAAGTGAACACTTATCCTGAACGGTTTTCTCCAAATGTGATCATGCGTCCTTTGTATCAAGAAGTAATATTACCAAATCTCTGCTATATAGGTGGCGGAGGAGAGTTGGCTTATTGGTTGCAACTCAAAGCTTTCTTTGACAAAGTTGAAGTGCCATTTCCAATGTTATTGTTGCGTAATTCTGTGTTGATTCAAACGCAACAACAACAGCAGAAACTTCAAAAGTTGAACATCTCGCTGAAAGATATTTTCCTCAAACGAGATGGTTTTATCAATAAGAAGGTAAGAGAGATTTCCAATATCGATATCGATTTTTCATCTCAACGAGAACACCTAGAGGAACAATTTAAAGCCATGTACGAATTGGCTGAGCAAACGGATAAATCATTTATAGGTGCAGTAGCTTCACAAGAAAAAAAGCAAATAAAAGGTTTAAATCACCTTGAAAAACGATTGCTCAAAGCGCAGAAGAAAAAACTGGCAGATGAGGTGTCGAGGATGACTGAGCTACAAAACCAATTATTTCCTAATGGAAGTTTGCAAGAGCGCTACAATAACTTCTCTGAACTTTATCTAGAGTATGGGAATGCACTTATCCCAAAATTGATGAGTTCATTAAACCCTTTATCTGGCGATTTTTCTATTATTACGCTTTAACAAGCTAATCCCATTGTTTTTGAGTCGTGCTAAGACCTTGATACATGACTACGAGACCACCAGCTGCGGCATTGTCTTCTTTGTTGAAGAAATCGGAAGCAGCACAAGCATTACTGTAAACATTTGTACCTTCAATACGTTTATAGCCCATACCATCGGACTCACAAACACCTAAATAACCTAAAGCACTGGTAGGTGTGTTATTCCCTTTTAGAACAAAAAAGCGATCACCATTTTCATGAGTTGGCAATGTAAAACCAAGATCATAATATCCGTTGGCAATATCTGTTTCCGATATCTTTACTTTTGCATTTTCTATTGGAGGAACTGCGCCACCAGTCTGATTGACATAGGCATGATATTTAAAGGCAAAAACATAGCTGCCAGAAGGAATAGTCAATGAATTATTATTTATTATGGTAAGCCCTTGATTAATTGCTGGTTCCGTTTGGATATCATCATCGTATTGACCATCTGATGTGCCAAGTTTTGTCACCTCATTGAGACTAGACGCAAGTATGTTGTATTCGTCTTCAGTTATAAGGACCCAGTTTCCAATGTCTGTATCTAAATAATCTTGCTCGGAATCAGTTAACCGGAATGCAATATCATCCAAGTCGTTGATGTTAATAACTACACTAGCTTGAGCTACTTCATCAGTACTACTCACTTGGACAGTAGCCTCTATGGTTTGGTTTATTTCATAATCAAATGCACTGGCATCAGATATAGAAATATTTCCTGTTCCTATATCTATACTCAAAGCATTTGACGGATTTTGAGATAAAATAGCGAAAGATGCTTCCATGTTAGCCTCAATGGTACCTAAAAATTCGCCACCAATTGGATGTTCATCAATTGTGGTCATAAAATCTTCTGCAATGAGCTGTTCCATTGGTTCTCCAGAAACGGCATTATCATTGTCGCTACAGTTCGCTAGTACAAGAACTAAAATAGCCACTAAACCAAGTTTATTTAAGAAAGTTTTCATGATTATCAAAGATAAAGAATTCTAATCCCATTGCTTCTGGGTTGTGCTAAGTCCTTGGAACATAATCAATGCAGAATTGGTGCCACCATTGGTATCGAGGTTTGTGGCATTATTGTAAGAATAATAGTAATCGGTATGTTCGTCTATAACCTTGTATCCCAAATTCATGTTTCTGGTATGGACTGCCAAATAACTTGTTTGGGTAGTTGGTGTATTGTTCCCTTTGAGGATATAATAATGATCTCCGAGAAATGTTATAGCAGGTAAGGGGCCGCCAAAATTTTCATAAGCTCCAGTCACGGTATCACTAGAGATTTTTATCTGAGAATCATTATCGACATAGCCACCAGCAATGTAATATCGGAATGCAAAACAATAGCTTGCAGGAGGAATTGTGACATTATTGTTGTTGGCCATTGTTATCTCGGTATTACCGGCTAATCCTACTTGTAATGCGATATTAGCAAATTCATATTGCTCATCAGTGGTAGAATTCTTGGTGATGTTATTTAATGTGGTCGCAATCAAATTATACTCTTGCTCGGTTACTTTTACCCAATCACCATCATTTGCTGCTATATATAAATTTAGAGAGGTAGTTAATAAGGGCTGAATGCTATCGACAATATCACTAATATTAATGGTGATGTTGGATGTTGCAGAGTTTTCATCGTTTGATAGTGTAATGGTACCGACAATTTGTGCGTTATTTTCATAATCAAAAGCAGAAGGATTGACTACATAAACTTCATTAGTTTCAGTATCAAAACCTATAGCCGAATTATCGATTACAGAAGTAAGGTTCCCTTCTAGATTGGTTGAGATTACTCCTAGGATTTGTCCTAAATAAGGGTTTTCTTCAATGGTGACATTGATATCTGATGCGCTTGCTGTAAAGCCGTCATCATTGTTGCTGCACGATACTATTGTAATAAGAGCGAGTGCAATACATACTGGTCTAAGAAATAATTGATTTTTCATGACATATAGTTTTGTGATTATTACGTAGTTTATTTCAGTTGCGAATGTCTTGCTCTATAGGGTCTACTATTTCTAATCATCGAGCAAGACATCACAAAACTGAATGTCAAATACTTGACGTCACAAACCTATGGGTATCAGTATTTAAAAGGAAAAAAAGTGAGTGGACAATAGGTGGACAGGGTAAAAAAATTAAACAGAGTGGATTAAATCTTCCAGAGAATCGTCAGTGGACAAGCCCATTTTTTTTCTTAAGCGGTATCGTGCTTTTTTGATGCCCTCAGCAGATATACAAAGAATATTAGCTATTTCTTTATTGGACAGATTCATCTTAAGCAACGAGATCAGGCGAAGGTCATTTGAAGTCACCTCAGGAAATTGTTGTTGTATTTTAGAATTAAACCCTTGGTGCACTTCTTCAAAATAGCGACTGAAATTATTCCAGTTCTTATCATTTTGTAAGTCAAAATTGATGGTTCTGATGAGTTGTTGGTATCCTTCTTTTTTGTCTGTTTCTAGTTTAAAGTGCTCAGCTTTTGATTTTAAGTCTTCCAGAACTTCATTCTTTTGTGCTAAGTGTAACGCATGTGTAGTTAATTCTTTCTTTTTGAAAGTTAGTTCAGAGTCTAATTTTTCACGTTCAAGCCTGTTACGTTTTAGTTTTTGTCTAAAGGCGTATAAGCCCAAACCTATGATTAATAATGACAAGCTTAGACCACCAGCCAAAAGAAGTTTTTGCAAATTGCTAATCCTGGTTTTTTGCTCTAGGAGATCAATCTCACTCTGCTGTAATGCTATTCTTTGTTCACGTCTTTCGGTCTCGTAGATTACTTGTAGTTCGTTTGTTTTTTGCTGGTTTTCAATGTTAAAAATAGAATCACTTAGGACTTTACTTTCTTTGTAAACTTGAAGGGCTTCATCCACTTGGTCTAAGGCTTCAAGTGCTAGTGATTTATAGAATAAAGCGTCTTTCAATCTTCCTGAATCGTCTATTTGTTTGGAGATAGCTATACTCTTGTCTAGTTCAGCTATAGCTTTTCTATAGGCTTGTTTTTCAAAATAAGCTTTACCAATAAAAAACCGTGCTCTTGTTTCATTATGAGGTATTTTAAGAGCTCTGTATAATTCCAGTCCTTCATTTAAAACACTAATAGCTTCATCATACTTTTCCTCATACAATTTTAGCTTTCCTAAGTTCAAATAAGTTCTACCAATGTTGGCAGAGAATTGTAACTCTTTTGAAAGCGTCAAAGCCTGGTTTAAGTAATGTTCAGCTTCTTTGAAGTTTTTTAATTCAGTATAAGAATCTCCAATATAACTTTGAGCTTGTGACATGAAAATTTTATTGTCTATAGATTCATACAGTTTTAGAGCTTCTTTAAATGAATTAATAGCTTTATGATGGCTGTTTTCAGTTTGATAATGGTCACCAATTAACATTAAGCTTTGTGCAATATTTCTAGTGTCATCTAGAGTCGAGTATATTTTTAAGGCAGCTTGAGACGCTTCAAGAGATAAATTTGAAAACCCCTTAAGATTGTATGCTTGCGATTTTATGACGAAGGTATTGGCCAATTTTGCTGAATCTCCATATTTTGTAAAAACTGGAGTTAAAGAATCGAGCATGGAAATTGCTGTATCAGTATTACCATCGGCTAGCTCCAGATAGGCCAGATTAGAAGTCTGTCCAGCAGCATTTAGAGTATCTCCAGCCAGAATAGACTGCTCAATATTTTTTCGCATGAAAAACCTAGAGGAATCTAATTTTCCAACAGAATTGTAATAAGCAGAATGGTAAAAGTAAGCTTTAGCCAGGCCTTTATGATGATTAGCTTTTTCATAAAGTTTTAAAGCCTTCTTAGCATAATCGAAAGTTAATTTTGGGTTTTGAAATCTTTGTAAGTTCGCAAGCTCAATATAGTTTCGAGCTAATATAGTATCCGTTTTGTTGGTTTCGATGAGCCTTAAAAGACTATCAATTTTTTTTTGACTTTGAGAATGAACAAAAAAGGTCAGCAATAGTAAAACTAAAGAGAAAAAGTTTTTCTTCATAAAGAACGAGATTACAAGCAGACCACATTAAATATACGAAAAATTAGTTCAAAAAAATTGCTGGTTCCAAATCGTAAATCCTAAATCAATTACTATTTTTGCGCATGCAACACGACAAGATTTTAATTTTAGATTTCGGTTCCCAATATACACAGCTTATTGGTCGACGTGTTAGAGAGCTTAACACCTATTCCGAGATAGTTCCTTTCAACAAAATTCCTGAAGATATAGACAGCTATAAGGCAGTAATTCTGTCTGGTAGCCCTAACTCCGTTAGAGGCGAAGATGTGCTTCATCCAGATTTATCTGAGATACGAGGTAAGAAGCCACTGCTAGGAGTATGCTATGGTGCACAATATCTGGCTCATTTTTCTGGCGGAGAAGTAGCACCTTCAAATACCAGAGAATATGGAAGAGCTAATTTATCGTACATCGCAAACAGCAATCAGCTTTTTAAAGGTATTTCTGAAGGCAGTCAGGTATGGATGAGTCACAGTGATACGATTAAAGACCTTCCAGATAATGCAGTATTGTTAGCGAGCACTAATGATGTTAAGAATGCTGCATATAAGATTGAAGGAGAAGAAACCTATGCAATCCAATTTCATCCAGAAGTATATCATTCTACAGATGGCAGAACATTACTAGAAAACTTTCTAGTGAAAGTTGCTGGTGTAAAACAAGATTGGACACCAAATGCTTTTGTGGAAGAAACAGTCGACTCTTTAAAGAATCAACTCGGTAATGACAAAGTGGTTTTGGGATTATCTGGAGGCGTAGATTCTTCTGTAGCAGCGATGCTTTTGCATAAAGCCATAGGTGAGAACCTATATTGCATTTTTGTAAATAATGGATTACTGCGCAAAAACGAGTTTACAGATGTCCTTAAGCAGTATGAAGGTATGGGGCTAAATGTAAAAGGTGTTGATGCTTCGGCACGCTTTTTGGATGCTCTGGCTGGAAAGAGCGATCCTGAAGAAAAAAGAAAAACTATAGGTCGTGTGTTCATTGAGGTTTTTGATGATGAAGCACATCTAATTGAAGATGTAAAATGGCTGGCACAAGGCACAATTTATCCAGATGTTATTGAGAGTGTCTCAGCAACTGGAGGACCAAGTGCGACCATAAAGAGTCATCATAATGTAGGCGGATTGCCAGATTTTATGAAGTTGAAAATTGTTGAGCCATTAAAAATGCTTTTCAAAGATGAAGTAAGACGCGTAGGTGCTTCGATGGGAATGGATAAGAACTTATTAGGAAGGCATCCATTTCCTGGTCCAGGATTGGCAATACGAATTTTGGGAGATCTAACTGCTGAAAAAGTTCGTATATTACAAGAGGTAGATGCTATTTTTATTAATGGACTACGCGATTGGAATTTGTACGACAAGGTTTGGCAAGCAGGTGCTATTTTACTTCCAGTAAATAGTGTTGGTGTAATGGGAGATGAACGAACTTATGAAAAATGCGTAGCATTAAGAGCAGTAGAAAGTACAGATGGAATGACGGCAGACTGGGTAAATTTACCCTATGAGTTTCTACAAAAAGTCTCTAATGATATAATAAACAAGGTCAAAGGCGTTAATAGAGTAGTGTATGATATCAGCTCTAAACCACCAGCGACCATAGAATGGGAATAAAGATTAATCACTATATGAAGAGAATAGTTTTAATAGCTATCACGTTTTTTGCTTTTACATGTTTTGTAGAAGCGCAAGAATTCAAGACACACAAAATAGTTGAAGGCGAAACGATTGAATCCATTGCGAGTAAGTATTTGGTAACACCGTTTGATATTTATGCGCTCAATCCGGATGCCAAATCAAAGTTTGCACCAAACATGGTGTTGATCATTCCAAATTCAAAAGTAAAAAACACAGAAGAGTCATCAGAAACTAAAGAAGTTATAGGCTTTAAAAAACATAAAACTAAGCGAAAAGAAACTCTATTTAGCATTTCGCAGAAGTATGATGTTGAGATTGAAGATATAAAAAAATACAACACCTTTCTGTACGCGGAGAATCTAAGAAAAGGCGATAGACTTAGAATTCCTAGATTTAAAACGATAATTAATAAGGTAAGCCTTAAGAACACGCTAAAAAAGTATAAGGTATTACCAAAAGAAGGCAAATGGAGAGTTGCCTATAAGTTTGGAATTACTGTTGATGAGTTGGAAGCGTTAAACCCAACAATGAATGCTGTGCTTCAACCTGGAGATGAACTCAATGTTCCAAACATTGCTGACAATGAAGAGAAGCAAACAGAAGAGAACTATAATTATTATGAAGTTCAGCCTAAGGAAGGATTTTACAGATTGAAAGTGAAACTTGGATTGACCCAAGAAGAGCTTGAAGCTTTAAACCCTGAACTCAAAGAAGGCGGTTTAAAAGCGGGAATGGTGCTAAAGGTTCCTGCAGATGTAGAGTCTAATTTAGAGACCAATAATGTAGATTTAGACAATACAAACCTTGCCAATTCCATAAAAAATTACAGTGAAAAGGAAATTGCTTTATTACTTCCTTTTCAACTTAATAGAATTGATGTAGATACTATACAGGAAGCAAAATCTTTGATTCGTAATGATAGACTCTTAAGCATGACTCTAGATTTTCATTCTGGAGTATTAATGGCATTAGATTCTGCAAAACAATTAGGAATCTCAACGAACCTTAAAGTATTTGATACTCAAAATCAGATAAGCGAGATAAGAAACATCTTAAATGAAAATGATTTTTCTGGCTACGATGCAGTAATCGGACCTTTAATGCCTTCAAATTTTGACAGAATGGCAAATGCTCTAAAATCTGATAGAGTACCAATGGTTTCACCTTTAGCTCAGGCTAAGAAGATATATGATAATGTATTTCAAACGGTACCATCAAGAAAACAGCTAAGAGATAAGATGATAGAATTTGTTAAGGCAGATTCTACCATTACCAACATTATTATTATAGCCGATCATGACCATAAGACATTGAGTAATACTTTGAAGTCTCATTTTTCTAACGCTAAGCAAGTTTATTCTAGAAAGAATAAAGAAGGTAAGGATAGCTTTTATTTGTTGACAAGCGACATTGAGCACTTATTTGTTAGAGGAAAGAATGTAGTATTCCTGGAAACAGAAAATGAAGGTTTTGTATCTAATATTACCAGTATGCTCAATGGATTAGATTTTGATGAAAACCGTGTAAGAATAAAGCCTGAAGATATCGAAGTAATCTTGATGACTACAGATAAGAATAGAGCTTTTGATGGTGAGAGTATTCAGAATATGCATTTGTCCAATCTGGCATTTCATTATCCATCATCTAACAAGGTTTTTGAAGATAAGAATGATGGATTTATCAAGGCCTATAAGTCAAGATACAAAGTAGCACCGAATAAGTATGCAGTAAGAGGTTTTGATCTTACTTTGGATGTATTGCTAAGACTAGCTTCAAATGATAATATGTATGAAGCATCAGGTAGTGATATCGAAACAGAGTATCTTGAGAATAAATTTAGATACAGTAAGAAGCTTTTTGGAGGTTATTATAATGAAGCCGCTTATATCGTGAAATACCAAGATTTGCAAATTGTAGAAGCAAAGCAATAAAGCAGATAGAGTAGCCGTTTTCATCTACAGGTATTTATCTATAAATAATGATTAGAACAGTTTTCGCTTTTGTAGCCTTGCTATTTCTGATTCCTCAGCAATTAGAAACGATTTCTTGGAGCAAAGCGCGTAAGCTAACCTGGCAAGACTTCAAAGCAGAACCCGTTACAGGAACCACAGCAGTAGCCTTAACAGCTTCAGGAATTACTTTTGGGTATTCAGTTCAAAAACTAAATGGAAGTATCGTTGAATTTGATGCTAGAATCTCTTCGCATTTTTATCCTGAAAAATCCTGGGTAGTAAAAGAACATGCCAATGACCATATTCTTAGACACGAACAACTGCACTTTGATATTACAGAATTACATGTTAGAAAACTTCGTGAAGCAGTAAGTAAACTTCGTCCTTCAAACAGGGTTCCAAGACAATTGGATGAACTTCATGCCCTAGTAAATAAACAATTAAAGGATACACAACACGCCTACGATACACAGAGTAATCATTCCATAAATATCGAAGCCCAATTGGAGTGGGAAAAGTTGATAGCAGTAGAGCTTGAAAAGCTTGATGAATTCGCTTCAAAATAATGGTCAATTTAGAGAAAGAAAAGCTCATTGAGCTAGCGCACTACAAAATGCCTTTTGGGAAGTATAAGAATGAATATTTAATAGATATTCCGGAGTACTACTACACCTGGTTTAAGCAAAAAGGATTTCCTAACGGTAAACTCGGTCTCATGATGCAGCAGATCTACGAGATTAAGATCAATGGTCTGGATGAATTGATTCAAAAGATAAAACAAGATTTTCCGAAATAGGTTTAACACTTTTTTAAATTCGAAAAACTTTTAAGTAGTATCTTTAAGCTTTAAAGTTAACCCATGAAGAAACTATTCTCAATCGTATTAATTATCGCCTTTGCAAGTTCGTTTTCTCAATCGGACGAGGAGGTGCTAAAGACAATTTACCATCAAACATTAACTAACGGCAAAAGCTATGAGTGGCTAGATTATTTGTCCAATCAAATTGGAGGGAGATTGTCCGGTTCGTTAAATGCCGAATTAGCGGTAGAGTACACCAAGAAAGAATTAGAGTCTCTAGGCTTGGATAAAGTATGGTTACAACCAGTTATGGTGCCTAAGTGGGTGAGAGGAGCAAAGGAGTTTGCCTATATCGAAACAGGCCCTGGACAAACTACGAATGTCAATATTTGCGCTCTGGGAGGTTCGGTTGCCACTAATCCAACTGGGTTAAAAGCTGGAATCGTTGAGGTAAAATCTTTTAAGGAATTAGAAGACCTGGGCAAAGAAAATATCCAAGGTAAGATAGTGTTCTTCAATAGACCAATGCAAGCAGTTCTTATAAACACTTTTGAAGCTTATGGAGGCTGTGTAAACCAGCGTTATGCTGGAGCTAAAATAGCTGCTGACTATGGAGCAGTAGGAGTCATTGTAAGATCTATGAATTTGCGCTTAGACGATTTTCCACATACAGGAGCAATGTCTTATGGTGATTTGCCAGTCGATAAACGTATTCCTTCTGCTGCAATAAGTACCAATGATGCAGAATTGCTTAGTGGAATGTTAGCACTCAATAAGGATATTAAATTTTTCTTCAGACAGAATTGCAAGCAATTACCAGATGTACAATCGTATAATGTGATTGGACAAATAACAGGTAGTGAATATCCAAACGAAATTATTGTTGTTGGTGGACACCTAGATTCCTGGGACCTTGGAGATGGCGCTCACGATGATGGGGCAGGTGTAGTGCAATCTATGGATGTTTTGCGACTACTTAAAGAAAGCGGAATTACACCAAAACGTACGATTAGAGTAGTACTATTTATGAATGAAGAAAATGGTTTGCGAGGTGGAAATAAATATGCTGAAGTAGCAAAAGCAAAAGGTGAGAACCACATCTTTGCACTCGAAAGTGATTCAGGAGGTTTTACACCTAGAGGATTTTCTTTTGATTGTAGTGATGCTAATCTCAATCAAGTGAAACAATGGGAGCCTTTATTTAAACCATATTTGATCCATTACTTTGAAAAAGGCTATGGAGGCGCAGATATTAACCCACTTAAGGTTGATGGTATTGTATTGGCTGGACTTAGACCAGATAGCCAACGTTATTTTGATCATCATCATGCTAGTAATGATACCTTTGAGCATGTTAATAAGCGCGAGTTAGAACTTGGAGCTGGAACGATGACCTCGTTGGTATATTTGTTTGATAAGTATGGTGTGAACCCAATCCCGAATATAAAAAACATTAAAAACTAACTATGAAATCTATTTTTATATGCTTGTTTAGCTTCATAGCTATTGGGTTGAATGCTCAACAAGAAGAATTACCATATCATCAAATCCCTGATTATCCTGAAGATTATACAGCAGGCTCTGTTGCTGCCAGAATGATTGATGGCTTAGGATTTCGCTATTACCATGCTACAGACGGACTTACTGAAAAAGACTTAGCACATCGACCAAGCGATATGGCCAGAACAGCTGGAGAAACTATTGATCATATTTATGGATTGTCCAAAGTTATTGTGAATGCTGCGTTACAGAAGACTAATGATCGTACGGTTAAAGAACAGGAACTTAGTTTCACTGAGAAAAGAAAGCAGACGCTCATAAATTTCAAAACAGCAGCAGATATCCTTAGAGGCAAAACTGATCTAGCAGATTATAAACTCATCTTTAAGAGCGATAGAGGAACTTCTGAGTTTCCTTTTTGGAATAATATCAATGGACCAATTGCAGATGCGCTTTGGCACTGCGGGCAAGTAGTTTCATTTAGAAGATCTTCAGGTAATCCGTTTAACTCTAAAGTGAGTGTGTTTCAAGGTAAAGTAAGGAACTAGATGATGTCAAAAGCTTTTCTCAAACAAGTTCATCCTGTGATTCCGGTAAAAAATGTTTCGGAAGCTATAACGTATTACACAGAGCGATTAGGGTTTACCATAGCATTCAAGGATGCTGGCGATAACCCAATGTATGCAGGCGTTATAAGAGATGGTATAGAGTTGCATTTACAATGGCATGCCGAAGAGGAGTGGAAAGCAGGTTTAGATGCGTTGTCGCTTAGAATATATGTTGATGAGGTAGATCTGCTTTTTGAAGAGTATAGTGATAGAGGTGTTTTTCATGAACACACTTCGCTTAAAAACACAGCTTGGGGAACACGAGAGTTTGCATTTTACGATCTAAGTAAAAACGGACTAACCTTTTATAGAGACTTATAATCTTCGCCTATAATGTTTACCTTGTTTTAAAGGTTTTCTTGGGTAATCTTTAAAGTAAATCGGTATGGCTTCACTTCCATATTTCATGACGACGAAATGTAAATGTGGCGTCGTAGTGAATCCAGTATAACCAGAAATGCCTATGTTTTGACCTGTTTTTACAGTATCTCCGGTTTTAACCAATAAGCCTTTATAATCTAAATGTACGTAATGCGCAAAAGTACCATCATCATGATATACGATAATCTTGTTCGCTTTTCCCATCGCTTCTCTACCACCTCGTTCTTTGGAATTGTCTTTGGTGAAAATTACAACGCCATCTCTAGCTGCGACGATAGTGTCACCTATTTGGGTACTAAAATCGTAAGCATATTTTGAGTGCTTAGAACTATGAGAAAACTTGCCTTTAAACCCCTGGATAATCTTATATTTTCTGCCTTTTTGATATGGTAATGTGTATAAGTGTTTTAGGTCTGGCTCCAGGTTTGGGTCTCCAAACTTTCCATTGAAATCAATATAATCGTTAGAAGAAATATTAGCTGTGTCCTTGATTATTTTTAAAGGTAAACTCATACCATTTTTTAAAGTGTCATTCGGGTAGAGAACAGCATAGCTTTTCGCCTTCATTTGATCCTTTAGAGAGTCTTTGATACTTATTTTGACTTCGATAGGTGCAGCAAAAGGATTTATGTAGCTTACATAAAGTGTATCATCTTCAATAACTTTATGTGTTTTGATTGTTTGCCCAAAACTAAGTTGACAAGCAAAAAGGAAGCACAAGACGTAAATAGATTTCATAATAGCTTTACTATAAGATGGTTTTATGCTTTTATTGTTACACTATTCAGACGGTTCAAGCCGATTATTAATAAGCGTTAATAATTCTGTAACGTCGTTTTTGTATCGTTTTAATATGGCTTGATGATTACTCGTAGCCAATATATTATTGCCCACAACACGATTTCTATAATCCATGCTTTCACCAAAGTATGCTCTTATCTCCTCAGTAACTCTACCTTGTGACCAGTCTAGAAACCAAGGTTGTTTTTTAAAAAACTCAAGATTATTCAAAACTTCGGTTTTTATCATGTCATTATTATTTTCAATTGTAGATTCGTACAAGGCATAAAATTGTCCAATGTCTATATATAAAGAGTCAGATTTATTAGTGGTGACTTGAGAATAATTTTCTAAAAGTTTATAGCCTTTTTTCTGGATAGTCATAGGTTGATAAAGTGTTATCAAACTTCTACAAATAGGGAAACTATCTATGTTTTCAACATTAATTTCTTTATTAATATACTTGTGACTATACTTGTTTATCGTATCGTAAAACTGTACAATTCCAGAGACAACTATGGTATCGGTTTTAAGGTCTTCTTTAATGGTTTTGAGAATGGTGTTGAGCTGAGTCTTAAGCTTTCGGTCTTCATTCCAATTATTAACTTGTAACGCCAAGAGTATACCTATCATTACTAGAATTATTTCACCAAAAGCGTACTTAAGGTATTGCGTTGTTTTACCTTTCATAAGATTATTTTTTCTAATATTTCTAAAGATTTTTAGCATTATTGTCCTAGCAAGATCGCTTTTTATTTTTAAGACGCTTTAAAAAGTTAATCATTGGAGTTCTCTTCTTTTTGTGCCTTTTTTAATTTTATATATTCTGTAACCAATCGCACACCCAATCTTGCAAACAAAATAATGGCCATAACCATTACTATATCAAATCCATTCATTTCAATTCTTTATTAATCTGTACTAGATCTAGGCTTAAAGTTACACAAGTTGTATTAAATATTCGTATCTTTAGATTATACTGTTGACACCGAGGTCTGTTCTCCTAAGGGAAAATAATTAATGGTTTAAATATTTTTGACTTCGGTGTCTTTCACATTTTCAAACTCAATTATTTTCGTAATTTGGCAATAAAAATTGCTCTAAGTGAAACCTATACTGGTTATATTCTTTCTATTCTTACTGGGTTTCCCTCAACTTAGCATAGCACAAGATGTATCTCTTTATCAGCAGTTTAATGGCCGGTACGATTATACAGCTATTGGCAATACCCTGAATTTAGTTGAAAACGGACCGTTGAATACTTGTGATATTATTACATCTTCCTCAGCCGATTTAAGCCTGGATGCAGATCAGACCATTATTGCAGCCTATTTGTATTGGGCTGGCTCAGGCAACGGAGATTTAGATGTTGAACTTAATGGGCAGCCTATTTCTGCAGAGCGAGTTTTTAATGATGCTCTAGATCCAACACGAGTATTTTTTGCTGCTTTTGCAGATGTAACCACACTAATAGAGAATCAAAGCAGTACAACTTATACATTATCTGAGTTTGATATCAGCACCACAATACCACCATATTGTCCAACAGGAACCAATTTCGCTGGTTGGGCGATAACTGTTATTTATGAAGATAGTGACCTTCCGCTCAACCAAGTTAACGTCTATGATGGTTTACAAAGTGTGCCAACCAACCTCATGATTACGCTAGACAACCTTAACGTTCTCGACAACGAAGGAGCTAAGATTGGCTTTGTAGCCTGGGAAGGCGATGCAGCTCTTGCAGTAAATGAGCAATTAACTATCAATGGAAATGTTATTGGTAATCCTCCTTTAAATCCATTAAACAATGCCTTTAATGGCACCAATAGTTTCACAGGCGCTACAGATTTATACAATATGGATATTGACGTATACGATATCCAAGACAATATTAATATAGGTGATACCACAGCTACTATAAACCTCACTTCAGGTCAGGATTTTGTGATGATCAATAATGTAATTACAGTGTTGAATAGCCAATTACCAGATGCTACGATTGTAGCTGATAACTTTGGAGTTAGTTGTGGATTGAGAACAGTAGAGTTAGAATATACTGTTAGCAATACTAATAGTACCGATCCACTACCATCTGGAACTCCGATTGCGTTTTATGCAGATGGCATTTTGGTTGGCCAGAGTAATACAATTAATGTGATTCCGATAAATGGGAGTGAAGCGAATAATATAACTCTATTGATACCAGAATCTATTGACTATAATTTTGAATTAGTTCTGGTTGTTGATGACGATGGAACTGGCTTAGGAATAGTTACAGAGATAGTAGAAGATAACAATACCTTTTCTATTAATATTGAATTACTTCAAACACCTGAACTGATTACGCTTTCTGGTGAATTATTATGTGATGAAGGATTTGACTCAGCAATATTTAACCTTGTGGAACTTGCTCAAAATCAGATTGAATCTATAACAGGAGATATTTCATTTTATGAAACATTAGAAGGTTTAGAAGCTGGGGAGAATCAGATAAATGATCCCGAAGCGTATAATAATATTACTAACCCTCAAACTGTATATATTAGGGTAGAAGACATTCCATGCTATCGAAGTTATGCTTTAGAACTTGAGGTTGAAAACTGTCCTCCTGTCGTACCACAAGGTTTTTCTCCCAATACAGACAATAAGAACGATTGGTTCAATATTCAAGGATTATATAACATTTTTGAAGATCATCAACTACTGATTTATAATAGACATGGTGTACTGATTTTTGAAGGTAATAATGATAAAAAATGGGACGGCATCACCAACAGAGGTATTAATAATCGAGGAAAGTTGGTTCCAGTTGGCACTTATTTTTACATTCTCTACTTAAACGACCCAAATTACGATGCACTCAACGGATGGGTTTATGTGAACTATTAATTCCGACATCGACGTAATAATTTCATTTGTAAATAAAAACCTACAAACGTTAATTTAAAGTGTTGTTTGTCTTTTTTATTTGGTATCCAATATTACTACTTATAGTTTTAAATAATAAATGGTATTAGTTTTCAAACTCACTATGAATAAAATGCCAATTGCCCCAGCACCAAGTATAGGAATGTGTGATTATGAATCTAATAGTAATGTGGAGATTAAAGATTTAATGACTCACTAGCATACTATTCTTGGTATGCTGGATGGCTACGACAGAAAAATTTCCTACAAGATTTACACTAATCTATTATTGAAAAATACCACTTCTTTTGATAAAAGAGTATTCAACAGTAATTAAATAATTGGGACTTTACGTGTTTTATATTATGTAATTTATACTATAAGATGATGGTTTAACTATAAATATCATCTTTTTCTTACTAAAATGTTAAAGTTTGATGCATTTCGTCGTATTTTATTGCTACTTGTCTTATTATTTTGGATATTTAAAATTAAAATTAGCTAGGAAAACCTTTTAACGATAAAATTAACCCATTAAACCTAGATATGAAACCGCTTAACCTTTCCCTCATAATACTTCTTTTTGCGTTAGGACAAGTGGTCTTTCCTCAACAAGTCAGCATAGATAATTCTGTATCAGCTCAAGATTTAGTTCAGAACCACCTTATTCAAGGATGTGTGGAGGTTAGTAATATATCTTCTTCAGTGAATGGATCTGTTGACGGCTTTGGTAGTTTTGGTTATTTCGATCGATCTAATTCTAACTTTCCTTTTGAAAATGGAATTATATTATCTACAGGAAATGCAAGTTCTGGAGGAAACACTTTAAACTCAGCAGTCTTAAATGAAGGTAGTGACTCATGGGGTACAGATCCAGATCTTGAAACTGCCTTAGGGTTATCTGGAACACAAAATGCAACATCAATTGAATTCGATGTAATATCCAGTACAAACCAAATTCAGTTTAACTATATCCTAGCATCAGAAGAGTACTTTGGGAATTTCCCATGCCAGTATTCAGATGGATTTGCATTCCTAATTAGAGAGACGGGAAGTAATGGGCCTTATACCAATATTGCTGTTGTACCACAAACTTCAATACCAGTAAATACCAATACAATCCATGAAGAAATTGTTGGTTTTTGTGCTGAAGAAAACGGACAATATTTTGATGGTTATAGCATTGGTGACACCAATTATAATGGACGAACTGTAACGCTAACGGCTACTGCACCAATTACACCAGATGTACAATACCACATTAAGTTAATTATTGCAGACGAGCGTGACACCAATTATGATTCGGCAGTCTTTATACAAGGAAATAGCTTTAGTGCTTCAGTAGATCTTGGAGATGATGTAAGCACTTGTGCCGATAGTATAACTTTAGATGGAAATATTGGGAATCCAGATGCTACGTATCAGTGGTTTTTTAATGGAACTGAAATTAATGGCGCTACAGCAACAACATTTGATGCAAATGCTTCAGGAAATTATCAGGTTGTAATTACATTACCTTTAGCAGGGTCTACCTGTACAATAGAAGACGACGTAAATATAACGTTGAGTTCAACACAAAGTATGGATCCAATTTCCGATTATGAGCTTTGTGATGATATCAGTATGGATGGCGTTGAGATTTTTGATTTATCTACAAAAGATGAAGAAGTATTTAACGCGTTGCCATCTGCTAACTATAATATTTCATATCATTTATTAGAATCTTGTGCACTGAATAATACTTGTCCAATTACTGGACCTATTCAAAATGTAGCAAGCAGCCAAGCAATTTTTGTGAGAGTAGAAGATGTGGATACAGGATGTTTAGCATATACCTCATTTGATATTGTAGTTAATCCGTTACCAAGCATTATAGATCCAACACCATTAATAGTGTGCGATGATACTAATGCAGACGGAATTACATCAATTAGCTTATCAGACAAAGATGATGAGATTACTAGTGGGCAATCAAACTTATTTGTAACCTATCATTTTAGTCAGAGTGAAGCAGACTCTGGAGTAAATCCCATCAGTTTACCATATACGAATACAAATCAAACAGAACAGTTATTCGTTAGAGTTATTGACCAACAAACGGGTTGTGCGTCTACTAGCTTATTAACTGTTCAAGTACTGGATAACCCAGTAATTAATACTGAAGATTTATATCTAGATGCTTGTGATCAGGAGCATGATGGTTTTGCAACATTTAATCTTACAGATGCCATAGATGATATCTTACAAGGGCTAACAGGTGTAAGTATTACATACCACGAAACGCAAGATGATGCAGCTACCGGAGCAAATCCAATACCAGACCCTACAAGTTATGATAATGCAGTTCAAGATGAGCAGATAATTTATGTAAGAGTAGTTGATGATTTGACAGGATGTGCTTCTATTGCGCCTCTAGAAATTCACTCTAACTTATTATTAACTGCAACTAACATTAGAGATTTCTCAAGATGTGATACTGATAATGATGGCACTGAAAATCACGACCTTATTAATATCGCTAACATTATCATTAACGATTTACCTGACCCTACAATTACAGTAACATTTTATGAATCAGAAAGTGATAGAGATAATGCTATAAACCCAATTGATATATCTCAGCCGTATACACCTAGTTCATATCCTTTTACATTATATATTACGATAAGTAATTCTACCTGTGAGGAGGTTGATGAAATAACGCTTGATATTAACGCTATAACAGAGTTTGAGGCTGTTGGAGACCTTCAGGTTTGTGATGAGGACCAAGACGGGTTTACTAATATAGACCTATCTCAATTCGATGATTTAGTAAATCAAGGCCAGCCAGGATTTGCAGTAACTTATTTTGCCACTCAAGCAGATGCAGATAACAATGAGAATCCTTTGCCGACAGTTTATGCTAACCCAACAAATCCGATAACCCTTTATCCCAGAATTCAAAGTACAACAACAGGATGTGCAGATTCTGATGGAGCGTTTCAATTAGAAGTTCTTCCAGCACCATTGAGTTCTGTGCCTTCAGATGTTATTATCTGTGATAATGATCAAGATGGTTTCAGTTTAGTTGATTTGAATACTAAAGTTATTGAAACAGCTCCAGATTTAACAGATAGAACAGTCTCTTTCCATACATCTCAGGCAGATGCAGACTTTTATACAAACGCAATTAGTATGGCTTCACCATACAATGCGCAAACCGAAACAATCTTTGTAAGGATTGAAAATGATATTACTGGATGTCATTCTACAGAATCATTCGAAATTATAGTAAACACACTACCAGTCTTTACTGCAATAGATAGTTACAACATCTGTGAAAATAATAGTGATGGTGTAGCGGACTTTGTTTTTGAAACAAAAGATTTAGAAATCCTAGATGGGCAAACAGGCAAGCAAGTGTTATACTATACAAATCAATCTGATGCCGATAATCGTGTTAACGACATTGATAAAACACTAGCTTATCAAAATATATCGAACCCACAAACAATTTTTGTTAGAGTGGAAAACTTAACTGACCAAGATTGTTATGGTACATCATCTTTTACCATAGAAGTTGGAACAAATCCAGAATTCAATATGCCTGCTGATTGGTTTGTGTGCGATGATTTAAGTAATGATGGCTCAGAATTGTTTGATTTAAACTTGAAAGTTCAAGAAATTTCGCAAGGCATAAATGATACATTAGACATTACATTCCATACATCCCAATCGGATGCAGAAAGTGGGAATAATGCTTTACCTCTAGAATTTGCCAATACTGTTAATCCTCAAACCATTTACGCAAGAATAGACAATGGTACTATTTGTAACTCAATAGCTTCTTTTGAACTTAATGTTATTCAATCACCAGAAGTAGCAAATGCTACTAGTACTGTGACAGTCTGCGATGATGATTTTGATGGGATTGTTACTGTAGACTTAACAATTTCTGAAATAGACATTTTAGATGTAAGGCAAGACGATATAGTTATTTCGTATTTCGAGACTATAGAAGATCTACATAATGATCAGAATGCTATCAATAATCCAGAAGCGTATACTAATCTTTCTAATCCACAAACAGTATATGTAAAGGTCAATAATACCATCTCAAACTGCTATGTTACAGTTCTTGTTGATATAGTTGTCAATTTACCTCCTGCAATCAATGATTTTGGGACATATGAAATCTGTGATAACGAAGATAACAGTTTTGACCTCACAGAAATTAATGAAGTGGTAACAGAAAATACGTTTAATATACTTTATACCTACTATACGAACCTTACTGATGCTGAAAATGCTGAAAACGCATTAAATACTAATTATACGTACCAATCCAATAATGATCAACTATTTGTGAGAGTACAATACAGTACAACACACTGCTATTTTATTTATCCGTTTACCCTTCAGGTGAATCCTAATCCAGTGGCAAATGAGCCAAACGATATGGAGGCTTGCGATGACGATTTTGATGGACTTTTGGTATTTGACCTTTCAACACAAAACGATAGTATTCTTGGAGGACAAAACCCAGCAATATTTAACGTTAGCTATTACACGAGCGTTAGTGATGCTGAAGCAGGTATAAACGAATTACCATCAGAATATGAAGCTATTGATGGTGAAGAAATTATTGCCAAGGTTGAAAATACCAACACAGGTTGTTACAGCCTTACACAATTCAATACCATTATCAATCCAAGACCAGAAGTAGATATTCCAGATCAAGTAATATGCTTGGATAATTTACCACTTTATGTAAGTGCTAATACAAATCAACCAGGAGATACATACTTATGGTCAACAAATCAAACAACTCCAGAAATAGAAATTACTGAAATAGGAAACTATTGGGTAACGGTTACCACACCACTAGGTTGTGTAACGACAGAACACTTTGCAGTATCAGAGTCTGAACAAGCAACAATTGAGTTGACAGAAACAGTAGACTTTTCTGATCCAAATAATATAACAGTAACCATAAGCGGTATAGGTAATTACCTGTATATCTTGGATGATGGAGAACCTCAAGAGTCTAACGTATTTGAAAATGTACCACTAGGCTATCACACTATAACAGTAATCGACCTCAATGGATGTGCTGAGATTACGAAAGAAGTTGTGGTGATTGATGCTCCAAAATTCTTGACACCAAATAATGATGGCTATTTCGATACTTGGCACATTACAGGTGTAGAAACTTTACCAGGTACTACGATCTATATTTTTGATAGATATGGTAAGCAAATAGCGTTTTTGACCTCTACTTCGAGAGGTTGGGACGGAACCTATAATGGGTATGATATGCCTTCGACTGACTACTGGTTTTTGGCCAATGTAAAAAAGGATGATATAGAATTCGAAGTCAGAGGTCATTTTGCACTTAGGCGATAATATAACTGCTTTAACACTTTTTTGGTTTTAATAGGAATTAGCATGCGTATCTTTGCAGTTGGCTATTTAAAATTGCAATGAAGAACTTCCTATTACTATGTTTCGTATGTCTAAGCATGTCTCTATATGCGCAAAACATTCAGGTAGATAGTCAAACATTTTCGGCACAACAACTTATAGAAGATATTCTTATTGATAGCGATTGCATCAGTAATGTACAAGTCACTAATGTCGTTGGAGGTGATTTTGGAGGAGCAGATCAAAGCTATGGTTTTTTCGATGCTACTGGAACAACCTTCCCGTTTCAAAGCGGTTTGGTAATGAGTACAGGACGTTTACAAAATGTACCTGGACCCAATGCATCGTTGAGTGATGATGACGCTCCAAATTGGACAGGAGACAATGATCTCGAGGTAATTCTCAATGAAAGCAATACAATTAATGCCACAATTTTAGAATTCGATTTTACTGCCGTAGCATCTCAAGTGAGCTTTCGTTACCTTTTTGCTTCAGAAGAATACCAAGAAGGAAATCCTAATACATGCCAGTTTTCGGATTTATTTGGGTTCTTAATACGCCCAGCAAACCAAACTCAATACACCAATATTGCATTAGTACCAGACACACAAACACCAGTTAAGGTAACTACAGTGCATCCTGGTATTCCTGGTGGTTGCGAAGCACAAAATGAATTTTATTTTGAAAGCTTCAATGGAACCAATGTGCCTATAAATTTTAATGGGCAAACCAAGGTGCTTACAGCTACAGCGAATATAGTACCTAATCAACCATATCACGTGAAGTTGGTTATCGCCGACGAACAAAATTTCAGGTTCGATTCCGCTGTATTTTTAGAAGCAGGGAGTTTGCAATTATCAACAGATTTAGGACCTAATAGACTACTCTCAACCTATAATGCTGTTTGTGAAGGTGATACTGTAACCTTAAATGCATTTCAACAAGGTGCTAGCTATATATGGTCTGTTGACGGAGTGCCACAAAGCCAAGTACCGTGTCTCAATTGTTCTGAATTTGAAGTATCCCAACCAGGAACCTATTCCGTAGAAGTATTTCTAGACAATAACTGCATGTCGTTTGGAGACGTCATTATTGAATATGCAGAAAGACCAGACGTTGTCAATGCTACAATGACAGAATGCGATACTAATTCAGACGGGCTGTCTTTTTTCAATTTATTTGATGCTGAAAGTGTTATTGTAGATAATGATACTAGCCTGAACCTTGTAAATTTCTTCTTAACAGAAGACGATGCCATCAATAATAGTGATCCAATTTCTAATGCTGATAATTTTCAAAATACAATACCTTCTCAAATTGTATATGCAAGAGTCATTAACCAGAGTAATTGTAGTAGCATCGCAGAACTTCAACTAGAAACATCGAACAATAACATAGTAGTGCCAGATCTGAACGCTTGTGATGAAAATGAAATCGATGGAATCACGACATTTGACTTACGAGAAATAGAAGCAAGTATCCAATTCCAAATCCCTGGAAATGCCGAAGTCGCTTATTATGGAACAGAAGAAGACGCTTTTAGCGAGCAAAATGAGCTGAGCTTAGACTATCAAAACACAATTCCCTTTTCAGAAATTATTTATATAAAAGTTGAAAATTCTGGACAATGTTTTGCAATTGCTCAAGTACAATTGAATGTCCTTTACACACCACAATTGTTGCCAGATGAAAGTGTAGTGTATTGCTTGAATACCTTCCCAGATACTATTGAATTGATTGGTGGTGTATTGAATGATTCGCCAAGTAACTATTATTACGAATGGTTATTCAATGGCTCATCAACCGCAGTAAACACGTCCTTTAATAATGTCAGTGAAGCTGGAGTTTACACAGTTATTGTTACAGATCCAAATGGTTGCAGTTCGCAACGCACTATTGAAGTAACAGCCTCTAACATTGCTACTATAGATGACGTAACGATTGAAGAAGTGAGCACTAATAATACGATAACCGTAGCAGTAAGTGGAGAAGGGTTTTATGAATATGCCTTGGACGATCCCGATGGATTTTATCAAGAAGAAAATACATTTACCAATGTCTCAGCAGGATTTCATACCGTCTATGTTCGTGATCGAAACGGTTGTGGTATTACAGAGAAGCTAGTTTCCGTTTTAGGATTCCCAAAATTCTTCACACCAAATGGCGATATCTATAACCCATTATGGAAACCAAAAGGCGTTAATGAAGCGTTTAATGTTGGCATATCCATAGACATCTTTGATCGCTATGGTAAACTAATTTCCAGAATCAATCACTTAAGTCCAGGTTGGGACGGAACACTCAACGGAAGACCATTGCCAGGCAGCGATTATTGGTTTGTAGCCACATTGCTAGACGGAAGAACTTACACAGGACATTTTGCCTTAAAGCGATAGCTTTTTGCTGAAAGTAGCTCAATGTTAAATATGAACCAATTAATCCTCAAAAGAGCAGTTATCTTTTGTAAATTTAAGGCTCTTAAAATACATCTTGATGCGCTTTAAAATTGAATCAGAATTTAGTCCAACTGGAGATCAACCAGAAGCAATAGCAGAACTCGCTACAGGAATAGATTCAGGAGAAAAATATCAAACCCTACTTGGTGTAACAGGATCAGGTAAAACCTTTACTGTAGCTAATGTTATTCAAGAAGTGCAACGACCAACATTGGTTTTGGCGCACAATAAAACCTTAGCAGCGCAGCTGTATTCAGAGTTCAAGCAATTCTTTCCAAACAACGCCGTAGAGTATTTTGTATCCTATTATGATTACTATCAACCAGAAGCCTACATTCCAGTCTCCGGAACCTATATAGAGAAAGACCTATCCATAAACGAAGAAATAGAAAAGATGAGGTTGAGCACTACATCATCACTATTATCTGGGCGTAGAGATGTATTGGTAGTAGCTTCAGTATCCTGTTTGTATGGTATTGGAAACCCAGTGGAGTTTCAAAAGAATGTTATCTCGTTAGAACGCGATCAGGTTATATCTAGAACCAAATTATTACATCGTTTAGTTCAGAGTTTGTATTCCAGAACCGAAGCTGATTTCAATAATGGTAATTTCAGAATAAAAGGAGATACAGTAGATGTATTTCCGGGTTATGCTGACCATGCGTATCGTATTCATTTTTTTGGAGATGAAATTGAAGAGATTGAAGCTTTTGATGCGCAATCCAATCAAGTTATTGAAACCTACGATCGACTCAATATTTATCCTGCAAACATGTTTGTAACCTCGCCAGAGGTGCTTCAGAATGCCATAAAAGAAATACAAGATGATCTGGTAAAACAGCACGATTATTTTAAAGACATAGGAAAACATCTTGAAGCAAAGCGATTAAAAGAACGTACAGAGTTCGATTTAGAAATGATTCGAGAGTTGGGTTACTGTTCAGGGATTGAAAACTATTCGCGCTATTTGGATGGGAGAGCAGCAGGTACACGACCATTCTGCCTCTTAGATTATTTCCCTGAAGATTACCTCATGGTTGTAGACGAAAGCCATGTCACTATTTCGCAAGTCCATGCTATGTATGGAGGCGACCGAAGTAGAAAAGAAAATCTCGTAGAATATGGATTCCGATTACCAGCAGCGATGGATAACAGACCATTGAAGTTCGAAGAATTTGAAGCTCTGCAAAATCAGGTCATATACGTCAGTGCAACACCAGCAGATTACGAAATGCAAAAGACAGGAGGCATCTATGTAGAACAGGTCATAAGACCAACAGGACTGCTAGACCCAATCATAGAAGTTAGACCAAGTTTGAATCAAATTGATGATTTAATTGAAGAGATACAAGTCAGAGTTGAAAAAGATGAACGCACATTAGTAACAACCTTGACCAAGCGTATGGCAGAAGAATTGGTGAAATACCTTACCAGAATTCAAATCCGATGTCGATACATTCATAGCGATGTAGATACACTAGAACGTGTTGAGATTATGCAAGATCTGCGCAAAGGCTTGTTCGATGTATTGGTTGGTGTAAACTTGTTGCGCGAAGGTCTGGACTTGCCAGAAGTATCATTAGTAGCAATTCTGGATGCAGATAAAGAAGGTTTCTTAAGATCCACACGATCATTAACCCAAACAGTTGGTAGAGCAGCACGTAACCTTAATGGAAAGGCAATAATGTATGCCGATAAGATTACCAAGAGTATGCAGAAGACCATCGACGAAACCAATTACAGGCGAGATAAACAAATAGCATACAATACGGCAAACAATATCGAGCCAAAAGCACTCAATAAAAGCTTAGATAATGCACTGTCCAAAAATTCAGTAAGTACTTATTATTACGAATTAGAAGCTCGAAAAGCTGCCGAGCCTGAATCGGAATACTTATCGAAACCAGAACTCGAAAAGAAAATTCGTGAAAACCGCAAGCATATGGAAAATGCTGCTAAAAATCTAGATTTTATGGAAGCAGCAAAGTTTAGAGATACAATAAAAATGTATCAGGAAAAAATAGAGAAATTAAAAGCGTAGTCTTTTCCTAGTTATACTGAACTTTAAAAATATCGATTAAGAAATCTGGTGGAACAATTTTGTTAGGGAAACTTTCCATAAGGTCCAATACCTTATTAATTGACTCATGACTCAATCCCATTCGTAATCCAAAGTTATGTAGCTTCACCAATTGTTTTGGCGTAATATGTTTGTCAACATTCATTAATAATACCAATCTATGGAACTGTACAATACGCTCACTGTGCGACTTTAAATGTACATAAGTAACAGGATGCTCAAATAAGTAATCAAAATCTTCTTGAGAAATATCTAATTGTCTAGCAACACCTAGTAAGAAGTTATATTCAATGGATTTTATGCTTTCGTCTGTCATTGCGAACGCTATCATCTCGGATAGCAAGCTCAACTTTTCTTTTCGGTTAATCATAACTGAGGGATTTACTATGGTAAAGTTACCGATATCAAATAAGCTGTTATCGTAGTAATAATGCGACTTGTCGAAAAATAAATAGTACTTGGTCGATTTTATTTTACGTTGGTCATTTTACAACTATGTAGTTCGTCGATAAAATGAAATGTAACTTACTGATATGTAATTAATTAAACATTTTATTTTGAATGAATTTTCATGCAAATCCCAAAATTCTAGTTTATCACTTGTTAGATTTTTCTTTCAAAAGCAAATAAAGGAAACATGAAATTTGATGACCATTTTACTTAACTACGATGAGGTAGTATATAATCTTTTTAAAGCTATTAATTATGAAACGACTATTACTACTATCAATCATCATGGCATTTGGCATAGCCTCATATGCACAAACCACATGGACAGGAGCAGGAGCTGATACCAATTGGAGCAATACAGACAATTGGGATACCAACTTAGTTCCTACAGCATCCGATGACGTTATTATTCCAACAGGGTTTACAGTAACATTGAATGTATCTGGTAACGTAAGATCGATTACACTTCAAGGAAATTCAACTTTAGATATGAATACATCCTTTGAGTTTTCAGAACCTTCAACATTCGAAACTGGTACAACAGTAAATTGGAATACGGGAACACTAAATGGTAATACAAGTACACTCACCAATTCTGGGACAATGAATTTAATGAGTGTAGGAACCAAAATAATTAGTGGAGATACAGTATTGGATAATTCAGGAACCATAAACATTACATCCTCTGGAGATTTATCCATACCACAAGGTATTTTAAATAATCAGGCTTCGGGAGTTATAGACTTGCAAGAAGATGGTGGTAACATAACATGGTCTGGCGGTACGGTTCACATTTTGAATAATTCAGGATTAATAAAAAAGACGACCTCTGCTGGAGAAGCTCAAATAGTTTTATTACTTAACAACAATGATGGTACTATAGAAGTAGAGAGCGGTACCTTATCGCTTCAAAATACCATAGGAAAAAATCTAACAGACGGTACATATAATATATCGTCTGGAGCGACTATGGATTGGGATACCAGAATTACAGTGTCTGGTACGCTTACTGGAGTAAATAATGGAACCTTAAACTGGACTAGTATTGTTGATGTTCCTGTATCAGCTACGTTTAATTTTACAGGTTCAGGAGACTTTAATTGGACTGGCGGTTCATTGAATGGAGGAGGAACGTTAACCAATCTAGGCACCATTAATTTACCCGGTACAGGTTCAAAATCAATATTCGAAGATTCAAACTTTGATAACGAAGGAACAGTTAATATTACAGGAGCAGGAAATCTGTCAATCTCTCAGGGAATTTTTAATAATGAAGCTTCTGGTGTTTTAGATCTTCAGGCAGATTCAGGAGACATTACCTGGTCTGGCGGGTCGGTTCACATTTTGAACAACGCTGGATTGATTAGAAAAACCACGTCATTGGGTGAAGCGCAAATCGTAGCACTATTAAATAATAATGACGGTACCATCAGTGTTGAAAGTGGTATACTATCATTTCAAAATACAATAGGTAAGAACCTTACCGATGGGACTTATAATATATCATCTGGAGCCACCATGGATTGGGATACAACTATGACATTGTCTGGGGATATTTCAGGAACCAATGAGGGCACATTGAATTGGGGAAGCATTGTGGATGTTCCAGGCAGTGCCACAATGGATATTACTGGATCTGGAGTTATTAACTGGAATGGCGGCTCATTAAATGGAGGAGGAACCTTAACCAACCAAAGTACTATTAACTTACCAGGAACAGGCGCAAAATCTATATTTGGAGATACTGCGTTTAGTAATGAAGCTACTTTCAATATTACTGGAGCGGGAGATCTTCTAATTTCTCAAGGGACGTTTGATAATCAAGCCTCTGGAGTTTTAGACTTACAAGAGGATTCAGGTAATATTTCCTGGTCTGGAGGTTCAGTTCATATTCTGAATAATACTGGGCTTATAAGAAAGACAACCTCTACAGGAGAAGCACAAATACATGTATTGCTTAATAATAATGGTGGAACTATCAGTGTTGAAAATGGTACCTTATCATTTCAGAATTCAATAGGTAAGAACTTAACAGGTGGTGTCTATAATGTATCTCCAGGAGCAGCATTCGATTGGGATGGACTTGTTACTTTACTAGGGACTTTGACGGGAACAGTAGATGGTGATTTAAATGCGACCAACACCATAGCAGTAGATTTAGATACAACGGCAACAATAAATATTGCTGGTACTGGTAATGCAAATTGGGTGTCTGGAATATTAAATGGTGGTGGTACACTTATTAATCAGAGTATTATCAATTTAACAGGAACAGGTAGTAAATCCATACTAGGAGATACTACTTTAAATAATGAGGGATTAATAAATTTTACAGCATCTGGAGACCTATTCATATCTCAAGGTATTTTGAACAATCAAGCGAGCGGTGTTATAGATCTGATGACTGATGCTAGTAACTTAACTTGGTCTGGTGGAACGTCTCATATTTTAAATAACTTCGGATTGATAAGACGATCTACAAGTAGCGGTATAGTCGTGTCTTTTGTTGAGTTGACCAACTTTGGAACTATTGAAGTTGCTTCTGGAGAACTAGAGATTTCTAGCTCAGAACCGTTTATTAATGAAACCACAGGTAGAGTAAAAGGTGTTGGTATATTTGATCTTCCATCGACATCAAGTTACACCAACAATGGAATTTTTGAGCCTGGATTATCACCTGGAACGCTAACCGTTCAAGGAGATTATGAATCCACGGCCACTTCAGTATTAGATGTTGAACTAAATGGATTAACGCCAGACACTGAGCATGATGTTTTAGCAGTAATTGGAAATAACAATGTTTTTGATGGAAGCGTTGCGATTACAATGGGCTTTGAAGCAGATGAAGGGGATACATTCACTATTGCCACTACAACAGGAACAATTGTAACTCAAAATTTAACCACACCGATTATAGTTGATTATGATGGAAAGCGATACACATTTGATGTTACCTATCCTAATGATAACGAAGTATTACTTACAATTTCTGATAAGCTAGATATTTTACCACCAGATATAATTACACAGAACATTACAGTTCAACTAGATGCTTCTGGGAATGCAAGTATTACAGCTTCTCAAGTAGACAATGGCACGACTGATAATTGTACACCAACTAATGAGTTGCAATTTGATTTGGACATTACAGACTTCACTTGTGCAGATCTTGGAGATAATACAGTGACGCTAACCGTAACAGATAATGATGGGAATTCTGCAAATGCACCAGCGACCGTAACTGTTGAAGACAATATCGACCCAACTGTGGTGACGCAGAACATAACAGTTCAATTGGATGCCTCGGGAAATGCTTCGATTACAACAGGTGACATAGATGATGGTTCTAGCGATAATTGTACAGTAGCCAACCTAAGTCTAGATGTCACAGATTTCACTTGTGCTAATCTAGGCGCAAATACAGTGAATCTCATTGTGACAGATCAGAGTGGAAACAGTGCTTCAGCTTCAGCGACTGTTACTGTTGAAGATACTGTAGACCCAACTGTAGTCACTCAAAACATAACGGTTCAATTGGATGCATCAGGAAATGCTTCGATTACGACTGGTGATATTGATAATGGCTCCAGTGATAATTGTACAGTATCAAATCTAAGTTTAGATGTCACAGATTTTACTTGTGCAGATCTAGGCGCTAATACGGTGAATCTTACTGTGACCGATCAGAGTGGAAATAGTGCTTCAGCTTCAGCCACAGTTACCGTCGAAGATACTGTAAACCCAATAGTGGTTACACAAAACATAACGGTTCAACTAGATGCTTCTGGAAATGCTTCGATTACGACTGGTGATATTGATAATGGCTCCAGTGATAATTGTACAGTATCAAATCTAAGTTTAGATGTCACAGATTTTACTTGTGCAGATCTAGGCGCTAATACAGTGAACCTAACAGCGACAGACCAGAGTGGTAACAGTGCCTCAGTTTCAGCAATAGTAACTGTAGAGGATACGGTAGATCCTGTAATAAATTGCCCTGCTGGATTTACGGTGGAAACAGTAGGAGATTTTATATTACCAGACTATTTTGTTGAAGGAGATGTTACAGCCTCTGATAATTGTGGATTTACAGTTGTGCAGACTCCAGTGGCAGGAACCAATTTACCTGACGGTGATCATATTATTGAATATGAAGTTACAGATGATGCAGGCAATACTGCGACATGTTCCTTTGAACTTAAGGTTGAGGATATGACATTGAGTATTGAAAATAATCAACTCGTTGATAATGATATCAGTTTATATCCAAATCCGGTTGAGGACAGCTTTACTTTAAAAAATCTAGGAAACATCGAACTGACTAGTATTACAATAGTAGATGTAAAAGGCAGTATTATTCAACAATTAGATTTAAGAACAATGACAATTGAAAAAATAATTAATATTAGTAATTATCAATCTGGAGTGTACTTTGCAAGAATAGAATCGCGCAATGGCTTTATTGTAAAACGAATAATTAAACAATAGGTAATAACCGTTTCATAAGAATTGTTTAATTGAAGACCATCTTGAAAAAGGTGGTCTTTTTTTATGATGACTTTTTTGTAGTTGTTCCGATGTAATAGTAAACCTATAAAGCTATTAATTATGAAACGACTATTACTATTATTGTTTGTTGTGCTTGCTGTGATTACACAAGCAAATGCGCAGTTTTTCGAAGATTTTAATTCAGGAATACCTAACAGTTGGACAGTATTAAATGAAGCTGGAGGAGATGTTTGGGAAATAGACCAACAAGGATGGGGAGGAGGAAGCGGACTTAGATTAGATTTAGACGCCAATGTTGATGAAGATTTTTTAATTACGCCACAGTTTCTTGTGAGCATAGGAAGTTCTGAACGTATTTCGTTTCATGTATTAGCTAGAGATGCAGATATAAGTTTTGATGTTTTACTATCAACATCAGGAACATCTGCTACAGATTTTTCTATAACAATCGCAAGCGAGACAGAACCAGAGGCAGAGTTTAGTAATTATTCAAGATACGAATATGATTTATCTGCGTATGATGGGCAAAATGTATATGTTGCTATAGTTCCTACAACGCCAGATAACATTGGATTTGTACTATTAGAACTTGATGAATTTTCCAATGATTCCTTTGATTGTAAAAGCCCATATGCATTGAGTGGTTCACCATTATTGCTTACTGAGGCAATACTTTCTTGGAGGCATTTTCCTGGACAACAAGATTGGTCAGTACAATATGGAGAAACAGACTTTCCTTTGGGTACAGGAACTATAGTGGAAGATGATAATGAGTTTGCAGGCTTAACCATAACTGGACTAACTTCTGGAGTTTCTTATGATTATTATGTACAATCAAATTGTGGCACTGATGATAGTCAATGGGTTGGGCCATATACTATTGTGCAACCTCAATTAGGAGAAGGTGTTGCCTTTCCGATTCCTATAGATTTATCAACAGACAGTTGTAGCTCTGAATCAACTATTACATTCGATTATGATCAGGGCTTTCCATTCTACACGTTTCCAGGTAACGAAAATGTGTATTTAAACTTCAGTTGTGATCCACAAGCGACAGTAGTTAAAGTAGGAGTTTGGACTCGCTTTACCAGTCCGGCAAATGGTGCAATAAAGATTACGACCGATAATCCAGAGGATAACTTTGTTATTCACACTCTAAATTGTAATAATCAAGGTATTTGTTTTAGAGATGATCAGGTGTTCTGTTACCGAAACCCAACTAATATGTTTTCTCAAACAGTTTTGAATTTAGATCCAAACACAGAATATAGCTTAGCAATATGGCGCTCTGGTTCGTTTCCTAATACTGATATATCTGAAATCTGTGTAGAAGCATTAGGCTGTGTAATTCCTGTAGATTTGGACGTTAATGTAATTTCTGATACAGATGCAGAAATATCATGGACGCCATACGATGGTAGTCAAACTACATGGGAGTATGTTGTACAGGAAGAAGGTCTTGGAGAACCAATGGGTTCAGGGATATCTACTATGAGTACTACAGCAACAGTTTCGGGAACGCAAAATACGACCTATGAGTTTTACGTAAGAACAGATTGTGGAGGCGGATCATTTAGTGATTGGGCAGGTCCATTTGAGTGGCTGCAATCAATAGTTCCTGCAAATAATAATTGTGAAGATGCTGAACTTTTGGTTGAGCAAACCTCTGGAGAATGTACTTTCTTAGCTTCAGGAAATACTTTAGGAGCAGATTACTCTCCAGATAATTTTGATGATTGTACGTTCGATGATGAAGATGTATGGTACACCTTTGTAGCAACATCTCCGAGATATCGATTTAGAATTATTGGAACTAATGGAGAATTTACTGAAACAGATTATTCAGGGATGTTATATGATAGCGACCTGGATTGCACATCCGAAGATGATTTTGATAATTTGCTATGTGTCTATAATGATGACGATGAAGCTTATATTATCTATGATCTGGTTGTAGGGAATACCTATTACTTTAGGGTATCTATGGTACGCTTTTCATCCGATGCAGGTCTAGATTCTTCTTTTGATCTATGTATAAGCATTCCACCGCCACCTCCAGCCAATAACAATTGTGTTGATGCGATGCCAATCCAGACAGGGATGAGCTATAATGGAGATACAACTTGGGCTACCAATTTTGATGACATTCCATTATGTAATAATCCTACTAATGACGATTATAATGTTGTATGGTATTCTTACACAGGTCTGGGTAGTGAAGAGGATATTACCATTTCATTCTGCGAACGACTATTTCCTGTGGAGATGGCAGTGTTTACTGGTTCATGCAATGATCTCGAATGTTTCAGTAGCTTCACAAATAGTGAATTTGTAGCACAAGCAGAATGTAGTGTTGGATTTAATAGAAACTATACGTTTAATTCCGATGGAACATCAACATACTATATTGCGATACGTGGTAATGACGATGATGATTTTGGACTGTATAGTTTTGATGTCAGTGGTATTACGCTTTCAACACCGCAATTTGAAAGTAATGCCTTTACCATATTTCCAAACCCAGCTAAGTCTTCAGTAAATATCAATAATCTTAATAACATACCACTAGATAAAATTGAACTTGTAGACATAAATGGAAGAATTGTTGAGTCTATAGAACCAGAAGCTGGTTTTGGTAGTATGGAAATAGCACTAACAAAGTTTTCGCAAGGGCTTTACTTTGTTAGGCTGTATTCTGACAATTCAATAATTAGTAAAAAACTATTAGTGCAATAACATTTGGAGCTGTATAAGCCTATGAAGCTATTAATTAGGGAAATTTAATCTGGGCTTATTATATTGAAAGAGCTGTAGAATAACAGCTCTTTTTCTATGCTTTAGATTTTATTCTGAAGCCTATAACAATTAGAATTAAAATTATCGTTGCACCAAGGAGCCACCAAATCATATTAGAATGTGTATTGATGTTTATTGGGCTTGTATCTCCTATAAGCACTAAGCCTGCCCAATATTGTGGTGTTATTGTTCGTCCTTGAGCATTAGCAATGTAATCTAATTTTGCCTGTCGAAGCGCTTCATCCTTGCTTAAGCCATTTGCAATATGATTGTAAAAATGCTTAATAATCTCATTACTCGATTGCTCATCGATTTTCCATAAGCTGGTTAAAATACTCTCGCTTCCAGCATAGTTAAAAGCATGAGCTAATGAAATCATGCCTTCACCAGCTTGATATGTAGGTTTTCCTGTTTCACAAGCAGTTAGTATGGCTAAATCTGAATTGATATTTTCATTATAGATTTCGTAAGTATACAAGTAATTCTCATTAATGTTTGAAACGCTATCAACTGCCTTTGCGAATACCAATCGAGATAACTCAGGTGAAACATTATTGGATTCAGCATGAGTTCCGATATGAATTATTTTATGTTCGTTGGCTGTTGTATTAAAAAGTTGTTTGGTAGCATTCTCGTTGAGATAAGAATCACCATTAAATAGTCTTGAAAACTCTTCAGCAATATCCACGCTAAATGGTTGGGGAATTAGGTTGAGGTAAGTTCTGTCTACTTCTAGTGAGTCTTTGATAGCTATTTTATAATCATTTTTCATTTGATCATTAAACTCTGGAGCAAAAGCTATAAAATCATCTCTGTATTCAAAGGTTTTGCTGCTTGGCTTTAATAACAGAAGACTATAATTATAAGAGATGATATGATTGGCTAAAAGACTTAGATTGGCCAAATCGCTAAATGCCTTTATAGGCTCAGTAGTCAATGTTTCGAAACTCAAATTGAAGAGTTCTCCATCCGGAACAATAGTGACATGATTTGTTTGTATATCATCTTTGAATGGCGCCCATAAGGTTTCATACAGCGCATGATAATAAGAGCTTGCCTCTGAAATATCCGTTGGGTTTCCAGTAAAGTATTTGCTAAGATGTTTTACAGCGTCATAGTCTAATTTGTAGAGCTTTTTATCATTTTTAGTGACTATAAATGCATATAGGTTCGATTCAACAAACAAGTACCTCACAACAGTAGATGTGTCATCAATATTTTCTTGAAGATCGGTAAGAGATTCTTCAATAGTTGCATAACGCATATCATAGTATTTAGGATAGTTTTGTTTTAAACTATCAACGAAACGTGTCCAGGAGTTTGAATCTTCAAAATAAGAGCTAATACTTTCCGAAGTATTTAACGAACTCGATAACTTAGTTCTTAACGCTTGCTCTCGCGCAAGAACAGATTTTGGAATACCAACAAAAGCAATATTATCTTTTAGGTTTAATCTCGACCGAATCCTGTGATAAATACCAGATTCATGGAGTTCTATGATCTTATCTAGATACTTTGAGTTTTTTGTGCTTTTGTATAACTCTAAAGCAATTTGCTTAGAAAAGTCTGTGATGGATTTATAATCCAATAAAAGTGAGTTAATATCTTGAGTCTTAAAAACTGTTGTTTTGCGACGTTCTAATAGCTCTGTAGCTTGGTCTAACTTATCTAACAAGCTTACTAGCAGTTTTTCGTCTTTAGTGCTCTCCAATTGATATTTAGATTTGCATTCTAGTAATAATAGTTGAGGTTTGTAATATTCAATCTGTGCAGCATTCATATTAGAATCAGCAGATTCTAATCGTTCATCTAAAGATTGAATTCCCTCTAGAGCCCATTCACTAGATTTTTGATAATTACCACTTTCATAATAGACATCTGCTAGATTAATAGTTTCTTTTAGCAAGGATAAATTGGTTTCACCACCATTTTTAAGAACATAGTCGTAGGTTTTTTGTGCTACAGCAACACCTTCAGCCTTATCTCCATGATTAGCCAGAAACAAAGCATAATCTCTTAGTAAGACTAGGTATTCTCTACTATATTCAACAGGATAAGCTTTATTAAACAGAGTCTCACTTTCCTTAAAAAAGCGCGATGCTTCTGTTATATTTTGTTTGGACAGATAAGCCTTGGCTAGGGTATGTAAAATCTCTGCTTCAACAGGCAAGTATTTACTGTTTGATGCTCTTAGGTTTTTTAAGGCTTTATTAGAGGTTTCTATACTATTGTCGAACTCCTGTAATTGAATTTCAGAATAAGCAATTTGATTTAAAGCCGTTGCTAAACGAGGGCTAGTAGACTCGTAGACGTCTTTCTTTTTCTCATAAGCATATTTAAGCATTTCATAGGCCTTGGTCAAATAACCAGTATCATTATAGAAAGCTGCCAGATTAGAAATTGCTGAAGATTGTAAACGTCTAGATTTTGTAACTAAAAAGTCATCTTTAGAACCATTAATAATTTCCTGTAAGCGTTTAATGATTTCCTCTTTGATTTCTATCGCTTCACTGATACGTCCTTGCGAGTCAATGACTAACGCTAGATTAAACTTGAAGGCAGTGATATAGTACAGACGATCATAATTGGTTAAATCACTGATTTCTGTAGCTGCAATAGCCTTGTTAAAATACACTTGAGCACTATCTAGTTTGTTGAGAGTCCACATAGATACCGCTACGCCATTGTATGAATCTGCAAGCACATGTTTTTTTACGGTTTCAGATTTTTCATAAGCAGCCACAGAGTTTTTAAAATAGCTTACAGCATTACTTAAATCATAAAGCGCGTAATAGTTTCCGCCAATAACGTAGTTTATCTTTCCCAACTCTTCATAGGTAACATCTTCTTGCATTTTTGCATAAGACAATGCTTTTTTAGACGCAGCTACACATTTGGTGTCATCGCCTAAGAAAAGATACAATTGATCTAAACTTAGATAAGCTTTAAAAATGGTTCTGGCATTAGAAGTTTTCTGTTTTAGTTCAGTGACAAATAACTCAGCTTTTTCTCCTGCCTTTGTTGCATTAGTTTTATACGATTCGAGTTTACCAATAAGTAAAGGGAATTGATATAAAGAATCTATTTGATTGCTTGAAGTGAAATCCGTCAGACTTGAGTTAATCAAAGAATCGGCTTTGCTGAGTTGTTTTTCTTCTAAATAGTTATCTACAAGTTCTAATAATGAAGGTGTTGAGACTTGAGCTAAACTAATGGAAGAACTAAATAAAAAAATTAACAACAGAAAAACTCTGTAATAGCAAGAAGGGGTAATCATGAGCTCTAATTTTTTAATCGTTTAGTTCAGAAAGAAGGGCCTTGCTATTATCGATAGAACTAAAGTTAAGATTTTTTTTCGCTAACTCTATATTATCAATTTGTAAATAAGCCAAGCCTAAGTAATAATGAGCTTCATTTTTGAAGCTATTTGTGTCAGATTCAGTAACAACTTCTAGATGTTTAATAGCCTCCTCAACTTCCTTATTCGCCATTTTGGCAACACCGATAAAATAATTTAAAGTATCATTTTGTGGTTTCGCTTCAAGTAAGGTATTCCATTTTGTAATAGCACTATCATAATCACCTTGCTTGTAAGTAACCATAGCATCATAAAACTCAAAATTTTCATTGCTGTTACTCATTAAGGTTGGCAAACCAGGATCTGGAGAAAAATAGTCGTTATAAAGCTTCTCAGAAGCGCTAGGCTGATTAAAATACCATAAGCTTGCTAAACCAATAAATACTATTAAAGAAGCAGCAATACCATATGTTTTATACCATGACGTAGATGAAGAAAAATTATCATCAAGTGCGACAACATCAGTCTGTTCTATACTTTCATCATGAAAAGCATCGAGCTTTTCTTTTAAAGATTGTGACTCAATAGCTTTTAATAATGCCCTATAGTCTTCTACTTTTTCCCTCAAAGTTTCATCAGTAGATAATTTGGATTCAAAAGTCTCTTTTTCAGAATCAGTCATAGTGTTGAGAAGATAACTCTCAATTAACTCAAATTCTTCAGGAGATATGTCATTGTTTTGATTCATCTTACTTCAAGTTTAGGTTTTGGGCTAATTCTCTTAATCGTTGCATACATCTGTATTTTTTATTCTTAGCAGAAGCAGGATCGATATTCAGTTCATCGGCAATATCTTTCATCGATTTCTTATCAAAATAAAAAGCCTTCAACAATGATTTACACGGTTCTCCCAAACCCTCAAAAGCAGTCATTGCACGTTTGAGTTTTTTCTCAAATTCATGATCTTGAGTAGAAGGATGCACATGCATTTTGGGTTCTTTAAAACCTACCAACTCACTTTCGTAAACCGTTTTTTTATATTTCTTTGATCTGAGAAAATCCAACCATTTATGTTTTGCTATGGTATACAAATAACCATGAATCGAAGAATCGTCTTTAGGTATAAACTTGTCTTCTTTAATATTTCTCCAAACTGCTAAAAACGCCTCCTGGTAAATATCTTTCGCATGGTCTTTAGTACCATTATTTTGTAATACAAATACTTCTACTTTAGGATAATTGCTAGTGTACAATAACTTTAGTACCCCTTCGTCATTGGCCTTAATAGCTTCAATGGTAAGTGCACGAGTAGTTTTTTGGTTGGATTTGAAACGTGAGTTTCTCATATAGTATAAATATACTCGAAACAGCCGATTGTAACAACCCAATCAGTTAAACTACAGGCTTTAGAGTTAAAAAGTTACATGGTTTAGCTATTAACCTTGTATATTAAAATCGAATCACGTTAAAAAAGTCATCATACTTTTTTTAATAGTACCTTTGTGGACTAAAATAATGCGATGCACAAAGCAGGTTTTGTAAATATTATTGGTAACCCAAATGTGGGGAAGTCAACGCTCATGAATGCTTTCGTTGGTGAAAAGCTATCCATCATTACGTCTAAAGCTCAAACTACGAGACATCGTATTCTGGGTATTGTTAATGGTGAAAATTTTCAGGTGATATTATCTGACACGCCAGGGATCATAAAACCAGCTTATGAGCTCCAAGAGTCAATGATGGATTTTGTAAAATCAGCTTTTGAAGATGCAGATGTATTGGTATATATGGTTGAAATTGGAGAAAAAGACCTTAAAGATGAAGCCTTTTTCAAGAAGATTACAAATTCAAAAATACCAGTACTTCTCTTGCTCAATAAGATAGATCAATCCAATCAAGAACAATTAGAAGAGCAAGTTACACTATGGCAAGCCAAAGTACCCAATGCAGAAGTGTATCCAATTTCGGCTTTAGAAGGATTTCAGGTTGAAACTGTTTTCGATCGTATTATTGAGTTGTTGCCAGAATCTCCGCCTTTTTATCCAAAAGATCAGTTGACAGATAAGCCAGAGCGTTTCTTTGTAAATGAAACCGTTAGAGAAAAAATATTACTCAACTACAAGAAAGAGATTCCATATGCTGTAGAAGTAGATACAGAAGAGTTTTTCGAAGAAGAAAATATCATTAGAATTCGTTCTGTTATCATGGTAGAACGCGATACGCAAAAAGGCATCATTATTGGTCACAAGGGGTCTGCGTTAAAACGTGTTGGTGTTGAAGCAAGGAAAGACTTAGAGACATTCTTCGGAAAACAAATTCATCTTGAACTTTACGTTAAAGTAAATAAGAATTGGCGCTCTAATGCTAACCAATTGAAACGTTTTGGTTACAATCAGAAGTAAAATAATATCTTTGCAGGCTTAATTAATTTAAATGAGTGCAATAGTAGCTATAGTAGGAAGACCAAATGTTGGAAAATCAACATTCTTTAATCGCTTAATACAAAGACGAGAAGCCATTGTTGATGCCGTAAGTGGTGTTACCAGAGATCGTCATTACGGTAAGAGTGATTGGAACGGTAAAGAGTTTTCGCTTATCGATACAGGAGGTTATGTTGTAGGTAGTGATGATATCTTTGAAGCTGAAATAGACAAGCAAGTAGAATTAGCTATTGATGAAGCCGATGCAATCATTTTTATGGTTGATGTTGAGAGTGGTGTTACAGGAATGGATGAAGATGTTGCCAACTTACTTCGCAAAGTAAAGAAGCCTGTATTCCTAGTTGTGAATAAAGTTGATAATGCCAAGCGTGCCGAAGATGCTGTTGAATTTTATTCGCTTGGTCTTGGCGAATATTATACGATTGCAAGTATTAATGGAAGCGGAACAGGAGATCTACTCGATGCACTTGTTGAAACTTTACCAGATAAAGAAGAAAGAGAAGAAGGAGATGCATTACCAAGATTTGCTGTTGTTGGTAGGCCTAACGCAGGAAAATCATCTTTCATCAATGCATTGATAGGAGAGGACCGATACATTGTTACAGATATTGCAGGAACCACAAGAGATGCAATTGATACTAAGTATAATCGTTTCGGATTTGAATTTAACTTAGTAGATACTGCAGGTATCAGAAAGAAATCAAAGGTAAAGGAAGATCTAGAATTCTATTCTGTGATGCGTAGTGTTAGAGCCATAGAACATGCAGATGTATGCCTATTGGTTTTTGATGCGACCAGAGGATTTGACGGCCAGGTTCAAAATATATTTTGGTTAGCTGAACGCAATCGTAAGGGAATTGTAATTCTGGTAAACAAATGGGATTTGGTAGAAAAAGACCATAAGACAACAAAAGACTTCGAAAAGATCATTAGAAAACAGATTGAACCATTTACAGATGTACCAATCGTATTTATATCCGCATTAACCAAGCAACGTATCTTTAAAGCCATAGAGACTGCTGTTGATGTGTATAAAAATAGATCAAAGCGTATCAAGACGAGTGAGCTAAACGATGTGTTACTTCCTATCATCGAACACAATCCGCCACCTGCATATAAAGGTAAATATGTGAAGATAAAATACATCATGCAGTTGCCGACACCGCAACCACAGTTTGCATTTTTCTGTAACCTACCACAATATGTAAAAGACCCTTACAAACGCTTCTTAGAAAATAAACTAAGAGATCATTTTAACTTTAATGGTGTACCAGTAACGGTATACATGAGAAAAAAATAGTTTATCTTTATAAGTTCTGAACTCAGTTTTAGAACTCGTGAAAAAAATTGCTATTGTTTTTACACTTTTCTTAACTGTGGCTTATAGCCAAAGTTTACCACCATCTATTGATGTTGTAGGTGAACAGTTTTATTGTGCTGATGCGCCAATGCCTATAGCTACAGATGTTAACATCACTCCGCCAAGTGTAGGTGTTAATACTTGGGATAATGTTATTATTCAGATATCTCAAGGCTATGTTATGGGACAAGATGTTTTATTCCTATCTGGCACTCATCCCAACATTACAGCTTCTTGGTCAATTACAGAAGGGCAGTTAACGTTAACAGGACCTGCTACATTTGAAGAATTTGAAGCCGCAATTTTAGATGTGCTTTTTGATACGATTCAGGCAGATTTCACTACAGATAAATTCTTTTCTATAAACCTTGGGAATGCTAATTTCTTACCTTCTACCGGACACTATTATTTGTATGTGCCAAGTTTAGGCATAAGGTGGACCGATGCAAGAGATGAAGCTGCCAGTCTAGATTATTTTGGGTTACAAGGCTATTTAGTTACTGTTCGGACAATAGAGGAAGCCCAATTAACAGGCGAACAAGCACCAGGTACTGGATGGATTGGTGCTAGCGATGCTGAATCTGAAGGCATCTGGAGATGGGTCACAGGACCAGAAAATGGATTAGCATTTTATAATCAAAACACTGGGACACCAATAGGAGGTGAGTTTAACTTCTGGAATATCGGAGAACCCAATGATTTTAACGGCGAAGATTACGCACATATTACAGACCCAACTATAGGTGAGTTAGGTTCATGGAACGATTTGCCTAACCTACTTACCAATCCAGCAGACCCATATTACCCAAAAGGGTATATTGTAGAATTTGGAGGTATGCCTGGAGACGATACAAGCTTATCACTTTCGGGGAGTTCAAGAATTATTACGCCAAAAGTGCAGTATAATGAAGTAAGTGTTTGTGAAGGCGATGAAGTGGATATTTCAGTAAGTTCCAATGTAGATACACTGATATGGTACGAAACCGCAACCGCTTCAGAATCTATTTTTACAGGATCAACGATTACAGTAATTGTTGATGAAGCTGTAACCTATTGGGTAGAACCATTATTTCAGGGCTGTAACGAAGGGAATAGATTGCCAATCGCTATACAAACATTAGACTTGCCTGAAGCTAACGACATATTGATTTCACAATGTAGTACTAATGTTGCCAATGAGACTGCCGAATTCAACCTTAGTGAATATATTGAAAACATTACAGGAGGTATTACTGAAAATAGAGAAGTCAATTTTTACTCGGATGCAAATTTAACATTGCCAATAAATAGTGAATCTTACACGAGTATGTTCAATAATCAAATTGTATATGCTCAGGTCATAAACACACTTACATCTTGCGTAAATATCTCTGAAGTTACGCTGCAGTTGAGTGCTTTGGTGCAATTAAACCCAGCTTATATAGAAGCATGTGATTCTGTAGATGAAGATGGGATTACCACATTTGATCTTTCAATGGCCGAAAATCAGATTTTTGATGCAATTCCTGTAGGGTTTGACTTTTTATATTTTGAAACGTATGAAGATGCACTATCTGGAATAAATCAGCTACCAAACGATTACACCAATATAGAGCCTTATAACCAAACCATTATAGCTAGAATTGAAGCCAGTGGATCATGCTATGGAATAACCGAAGTGTTTCTAAATGTAGCTCCACTTCCAAATACGGACCTTATTGAAGTGGTTTGGTACTGCTTAAACACATATCCTGAAACCATTACACTTACAGGAGGAATACAAGAAGACAGTCCAAGTAACTATTACTATTCCTGGTCTACAGGAGAAACTACATCTACCATAGAAATTAATGAACCTGGAATTTATACAGTTAATGTCACAAGCGTAGCTGGCTGTACCAAACTTAGAACCGTTACAGTATCGGCTTCGGGTACAGCAACCGTAGAAGATGTCTCAGTTGTTGATCTGTCTTCAGATAATAATACGATTACGGTTTTGGTTTCAGGTGAAGGTGAATACGAGTATTCAATCGACAACTCTAATTATCAAACCTCAAATGTGTTCGAAAATCTTCAAGCTGGAGTATATACCGTATACATTAAGGATATTGAAAACGACTGTGGTATTACGGCACAAGAAGTATTCGTGGTAGGCTATCCTAAGTTTTTTACACCAAACGACGACACCTTCAATGATGTTTGGCGACTGAAAGGAATTTCTCAAGAAGCAAGACAGTTTGTAAGTGTAAAAATCTATGATCGCTTTGGAAAATTGCTAAAAACGTTATGGTCTTCCAATGATTTTTGGGATGGTACATACAATGGTAATGCGATGCCATCTAGTGATTATTGGTTTGTAGCAACCTTAGAAGATGGTAGAACCTTTACCGGACATTTCTCTCTTAGACTATAATTTTTTAACTATTTGACTTTCAGTTTAGTAAAATTTAATTTGTAAATTTTACATGATAAAAAGTAAAGTATAGTTTACTTTTTGTAAATTTTTGTATACATTTGTTTCGTAATTATTAATCACATCAATTATGAAAACGAACAATTTATTATCCAATAAGTACAAACGAATAGGTTGGGTACTTTTTACATTAGGATTAATTTCTGGCTTAGTTTTAATGTTTTTGAATTTTGAAGTAAGCATTTTAGAAGTGAATGTATTATCCATTTACAGTGATACCATTTTCAATTCTGAATCTGATGGTTTCTTCAAAATAGTAGAGAATAGTATCGCTGATGAATTGTCTGCTTTATGTATTATTGCAGGCGGAATTATGGTGGGCTTCTCCAAAGAGAAAGTTGAAGATGAATTTATATCCAAGTTGCGAACAGACTCTTTGGTTTGGGCTATTATTGTTAATTATATAATATTGGCGCTGGCAATCATTTTTGTGTACGACATGACATTTTTTAATGTCTTGGTTTTTAACATGTTTACGCCATTGCTGTTTTATATTTTTAGATTCAATTATTTAAAATCAAAAGCTTGAAGTTATGAAGAATAGTATAAAAGTAGAGCGTGCCAGACACGACATGACTCAAGCAGATCTTGCAGAAAAGATAGGTGTCAGCAGACAGTCTATTAACGCCATAGAAAAAGGTAAATATGTACCGTCAACAATTTTAGCACTAAAGATTGCGAAGTTGTTTAAACTCTCAGTTGAAGAAATTTTCCAGTTAGACCCTGAAGACTAAACAATGCTTTTGTAGGTTGGTAGGACTCGCGGATGCAGTTTTACCAACCACCAGAGGCACCGCCTCCGCCTCCGGAGCCGCCACCAAAGCCACCGCTGAAACCGCCACCGCCAAAACCACCTCCAGAGGAGCCACCACCAAAACCTCCGAAGCCACCTGAGCTGCGTCTGTAACTTCCACGTCCAGAATTACTCAAGATAATTGCTTCAAGGATATCACTTCCAGATCCACTTCCTCTTCCTCCAGAACCACCACCGCCACTACGTTTGCTAGCTAGAATAATAATGAGAATAAAAAAGAAGAAGAATAGGAAAAGAATAACAACACCAAACGGAAATGGAGTTGCTCTCGACCCTGAGTTTTGATACTCACCAGACATGACTTCGAAAATGGCATCAACACCTCTGTTGAGGCCACCTGCATAATCATTTCTCTTAAAGTATGGGATGATATCGCGCTCAATAATGCGTTTAGACATGGCATCAGTAAGCAAATGTTCAACACCATAACCCGTATTTATAGAAATACGTCTGTCATCCTTGGCTAATAAGATAAGAATACCATTATCCTCTTTTGCTTGTCCAATTCCCCAGTCGTGCAACCAATTGGCTCCTAAGTAGAGAATATCCTCTCCTTCGGTTGAAGAAATAGCTATAACAACTATTTGGGTTGAAGTACTATCAGAATAACGAATCAATTTTTGCTCCAGTCTCTGATTTTCAGGAGTAGATAATAAGCCTACATAATCATAAACACTGGTTTGGTTTTTTGGTTTATCAGGAATCTCATATTGAGCAAAGCTAAAATTCACACAAGTTATGAGTGAGAAGACAAAAAGGAGATATGCTTTTTTAGAGAACATTAGCCTTTGGAAATTTCATTAGATAATTCATCTCTATCTCCAAAACGCCAAGGGAAGAATGCTTTGAGTTGTTTTCCTGCTTCTTGTATTGCTGCAATTAATCCATTGGCATAGTCATCCTTTTTAAAATGTGAGGTCATTAGACTTTTAGTACTGTCCCAAAAATCATCAGAGACGACTTCATTAATGCCTTTATCACCATAAATAGCAAATTGTTTGTCTTCAACAGCCACATAAATCAGCACCGCATTATGCTGTTCGGTATTGTGCATTTTTAGGATTTGAAAAACCTCTAAAGTTCGCTCCTCTATAGTTTTGTCATGAGTATTATGTTCTAAATGAACACGAATTTCACCAGAAGTTTGCCTTTCAGCATTCCTGATAGTATCTATAATTTGTTGCTCCTGGGAAGCAGTTAGGAAATCTTCAATGGAACGTTGAGACATCAATTAGTCGAATTCAAAATTTACATCAGGAGCTTTTTCAGATCCTTCTTCAGCCTTATAATAATCCATTTTTTTGAAACCAAGTGGACCAGCAAGCAAGCTCCTTGGAAAGCTTCTTACATATTCATTATAAGGTCTTACAGCTTCATTGAACCTATCTCTGGCAACATTGACACGGTTTTCAGTACCTTCTAATTGACTTTGTAGATTTAGGAAGTTCTGATTCGCTTTTAAATCAGGATAACGTTCAACAGTTACTAATAATCTTGAAAGTGCACTAGTTAAGCCACTTTGAGCTTGATTAAATTGCTGCAATTGTTCTGGAGTAATATTGGATGGATCTATAGAAATAGAGGTCGCTTTGGCTCTAGCATCAATAACGTCTTTTAGAGTTCCACGTTCAAAATCTGCAGCACCTTGAACGGTTTTTACTAAGTTTCCGATAAGATCATTACGTCTTTGGTAAGAACTTTCTACATCTGCCCAAGCTTGAGATACATCTTCTTGTAAGCCTATAGCAGAGTTGTTAATATTCATTCCCCAAAGGACTATAACCAAGACTAGTATTAAAGGTAAGACCCATTTTTTCATGATGTATGTGTTAAAGTTGATTTTTTATTTTGATAAGCTGAGCTTTTACGCTTTCTAGCTTAGTGATAATCTCATAGTTAGTCAGTGATTTTTTCTTGCCCTCTTTCAAGTGAATTTTAGCACCTTCCAAAGTAAAACCACGTTCCTTGACCAAATGGTAGATATACTTGAGATTCTTTATGTCTTCTGGAGTAAACTTACGATTGCCCTTAGCATTCTTTTTGGGTTTCAATACATCAAACTCTTTTTCCCAAAATCTTATCAAAGAGGTATTCACACCAAAAGCTTTGGCGACTTCACCAATACCATAATAACGTTTTTCTGGAAGATCGAGATGCATATTAATCGAGAGATTGATTTTCTAATGAAGCTTTCTGCAACAACTTATCAAACTCTTCAGCAGATAAATTACCATAGTAGAAATTGATTGGGTTGATGCGTTCACCATCTTTAAAAACTTCATAATGAAGATGTGGTGCTTCAGAACGTCCTGTACTACCAACGTAACCAATAAGATCGCCACGCTTCACGCGCTGGTTAACACGAACATTATATTTATGAAGGTGTGCATATAAAGATACATAACCATAGCCATGATCTATTCTGATATGCTTACCATAACCAGAAGCACTATTGTCGGCACGTTTTACAACACCATCTCCCGAAGCATATACTGGCGTTCCTCTTGGTGCTGTAAAGTCCATTCCAAAATGAAACTTTCTGGCTTTGGTAAATGGATCAGTTCTGAAACCAAAACCGGAAGCCATACGTGTTAAGTTTTCATTATTTACAGGTTGAATTGCTGGTATAGCTTGTAGAAATTTTTCTTTGTCCTCAGCGAGTATAGCAATTTCATCCAAAGATTTAGATTGCACCACGATGGCTTTTTCCAAAATATCCAGACGCTTATTACTTTCAATAATCAGTTTAGAATTATCAAAGCCTTGAAACTTCTTATAACGATTAATACCACCAAAACCTGCTCTTCGCTGCTCTTCTGGAATAGGGTTAGCCTCAAAATAGTGTCTATAAATAGCATTGTCTCGTTCCTCTACATTTTCTAAAGCGAGAACGGCTTCCTCCATGCGATCATCCAAAATCTGGTACTGAAGCTTCATGTTCTCGAGTTCTCTAGCCAATTCTTTTTCCTTGGGAGATTGAATAAACTGGCTGGCAATAAAGACAAACAGAAAACCAAATAAGGCAGAAGCTACTAAAAACAGCAATGCATATTTTAAAGTAGTACGTCTTTTGCGCTCAATTTTCCTATAGGAAAGCGTTTCGGAATCGTAATAATATTTTACCTTACTCATGTCCTAATTTATACTATTTTTGCTGAGAAATAACCAGAATTTTAATAGCAAACGACCAAAGATAAAAATTGTTTAGCAATTAAGGTAATTTAACAACAATTTAGCGTAGATGAAATCCCAAGATATTCGTGCAAAGTTTTTAGAGTTTTTTAAGTCTAAATCTCACCTTATAGTACCATCGGCTCCGATGGTGACCAAGGATGACCCAACATTGATGTTTATCAATTCTGGGATGGCACCATTCAAAGAATATTTTTTAGGAAATGGTACACCTAGCAATAACCGAATTGCAGATACCCAAAAGTGTCTTAGAGTTTCTGGTAAGCACAACGACCTAGAGGAAGTAGGATATGATACCTATCACCATACGTTATTCGAGATGCTTGGGAACTGGAGCTTTGGAGACTATTTTAAGAAAGAAGCTATTGCGTGGGCATGGGAATTATTGACGGAGGTTTATGGTATTGATAAAGACATGCTGTATGTCACTGTATTTGAAGGTAGCGATGATGCTGATAACTTACCTATGGACCAAGAAGCCTACGATCTTTGGAAAGCTATAATCCCTGAGGATCGCATCCTAATGGGAAACAAAAGTGACAACTTCTGGGAAATGGGAGATCAAGGACCTTGTGGACCTTGTAGTGAGATACATGTAGATATTCGTTCCGATGAAGAAAAAGCTAAAGTAGACGGGAAAACTTTAGTAAATATGGATCATCCGCAAGTTGTTGAGATTTGGAATCTGGTATTCATGCAATACAATCGTAAAGCAGATAAATCACTAGAAAACCTTCCAAACAAACATATCGATACAGGAATGGGCTTTGAGCGTCTATGTATGGTATTACAAGATGTAAAATCCAACTATGATACAGATGTCTTTACACCAATCATTAGAGAAATTGAAGCGATTACTGGTAAAGATTATGGTAAAGATGAAAAAGTAGATATTGCGATTAGGGTGATTTCTGACCATGTTAGAGCTGTTGCGTTTTCAATTGCAGATGGCCAATTACCTAGTAATACTACAAGAGGATATGTTATTAGAAGAATCCTAAGACGAGCTGTACGTTATGGCTTTACGTTTTTAGATAAGAAAGACCCATTTATTTATCGTCTGGTGGATATATTGGTTAAGAAAATGGGGAAAGCATTCCCAGAGCTAAAAGCACAAAAGCAACTTATAGAAAATGTTATAAGGGAAGAGGAACAGTCCTTCTTGAGAAAGCTAGACCAAGGATTGGTTTTGCTAAGTAGAATTGTTGAAAATTCAGCATCTAAAGAAATATCAGGTTCAAAAGTATTTGAATTGAAGGATACTTATGGCTTTCCTGAAGATTTAACAGAACTTATTCTTAGAGAACAAGGGTTTACCTATAATAAAGAAGACTTTAAACTAAAGCTAAAAGAACAACAAGAGCGAGGAAGAAAAGGAGCTGAACAAAAATTAGATGATTGGACAGTTTTAATAGAAGATGAAGAGCAGGAGTTTATTGGTTATGATGCACTTGAAACTAATGTTAAGCTGACACGTTATAGAAAAGTGACTTCAAAGAAAGAAGGCGAGATGTATCAACTAGTCTTTAATCTTACGCCGTTCTATGCTGAAGGTGGTGGACAAGTAGGAGATAAAGGCTATTTGGAAGATGTTCATGGTGATGTAGTATATATTTTGGATACCAAAAAAGAGAACAATGTCATTGTTCATTTCGCTAAGAATTTACCAAAGCATATTGATGAAACCTTCAAAGCTGTTGTCGATCAAAAGCAACGCGAGCGTACAGAAAGTAATCATACAGCGACACATTTATTGCATCAGGCACTAAGAGAAGTTTTAGGAACTCACGTAGAGCAAAAAGGATCTGCAGTACACTCTAAATACTTACGTTTCGATTTTTCGCATTTTTCAAAAATGACTGTAGAAGAATTGCGTGATGTAGAGAACTTTGTCAATGCGCGTATCGAAGGACGATTACCTTTAGAAGAGCAGCGTAACATTCCGATGGATAAAGCTATTGAAGAAGGAGCAATGGCGCTGTTTGGTGAGAAGTATGGAGATACTGTGAGAACCGTTCGTTTTGGACAGTCTATAGAATTGTGTGGAGGTACTCACGTGAAAAACACGTTCGACATTTGGCATTTCAAAATTGTATCAGAAGGTGCTGTAGCAGCAGGTATTAGAAGGATTGAAGCGATTACAAAAGATGCTGTGAAGGATTTTTATTTTGAAAACAATAGAGCCTTTTTTGAAATCAAAGATTTACTGAACAATACAAAAGAACCTGTAAAAGCTGTCAAAGCATTACAAGATGAAAATTCTGATCTCAAAAAGCAGATAGAACAATTACTCAAGGATAAAGCTAAGAACCTTAAAGGCGATCTTAAAAATGAAATTGCTGAAGTGAATGGCATTAATTTTATTGCCAAGAAAGTTGACTTAGATGCTTCAGGCATAAAGGATTTATCTTTTGAATTAGGCGGAGAAGTAGACAACCTTTTTGCACTCTTCGGTGCTGAAAATAACGGTAAGGCTATACTATCTTGCTATATCTCAAAAAACCTAGTTGCTGAAAAAGACCTGAATGCAGGGCAAATTGTTCGCGAACTTGGGAAATATATTCAAGGTGGCGGCGGAGGACAGCCATTCTTTGCAACAGCAGGAGGAAAAAATCCAGATGGATTAGATGAAGCTATTAGAGAGGTCAAGAATAAAATACCTAAGCCTGGACCAAATCCATTTGATTAATGGAATTTCAAACCAAAATATCAATTCCAAAACAGCAGCACGATTTAATTTCGTATCAGTCAAAATTATTATTGACTGGTTCCTGTTTTGCCGAACATATTGGAGAGAAGTTCGATTACTACAAATTCCAAAGCACAACGAATCCTCTAGGGATATTATTTCACCCATTAGCTGTTGAGCAGTTAATTACTAATGCTGTTAATGAAAAGCGTTATCAAGACAATGATGTCTTTTCCCTTAACGAGCAATGGCATTCCTATGAAGCACACTCTAGAATGAGTACAGCATCAAAGGATGAATTGTTATCTGGTCTAAACAATGCAGTTCAATTAACTCATAAAAATATTCTAGAAGCGTCTCATGTCATCATCACATTAGGAACCGCTTGGGTATATAGACATATTGAAACTGATACAATTGTAGCCAACTGCCATAAAGTACCTCAAAAGAAGTTTTTAAAAGAACTACTCTCAGTAGATGCAATTAAAGAAAGTCTGGAAGCTATCATCAGTTTAGTTAGAAGCGTTAATCCAAAAACAACATTCATATTTACCGTTTCACCCGTTAGACATCTTAAAGATGGTTTTGTTGAAAACAAAAATAGTAAGGCGAATTTAATTAGCGCTATTCATCAAGTTGTAGAGCCTAGGAAGCACATATATTATTTCCCATCTTATGAAATCATGATGGATGAATTGAGAGATTATAGATTCTATTCAGAAGATATGATTCATCCAAATGCCTTAGCGGTTAATCACATCTGGGAAAGATTCAAAGAAGTTTGGATCGATAGCCAAACGTATTCTACAATGGATGATGTTGAAACTATTCAAAAAGGATTAGCACATAGACCTTTCAACCCAAATTCAGAAGCACATCAAAAATTCTTGCAAGATTTAGAAGAAAAGAAAAATAAGCTTCAGCAAAAGCTTCCTTTTGTACATTTTTAATTCTTGTAACGTATTCATTTTCAATACATATTAAAAAATATACGCTAGATGCCGTATTGATTGGCGTATGATTATACGGCAATTTTGTTCTCGTTATTAACCAATAAATACTTCAACAATGAGAACGATTAAGCAATTCATGTTACTAGTAATGACAATATCAATGGTGTCATTAACATCCTGTAAAAGCGATGACGACGGTGGAAGTCCAGGAGCAGCTGGAGCTGGAACCATAGAAGCATCTATCGACGGAACGGCGTTTACATCCTTGGACATTACCTCTATTGCAACTTTGGCAAATGGGAATTTAATTATTCAAGGAAACGATGCAGATGGTAGAGCAATTGTAATTACCATTTTCGGATACAACGGAACAGGAACTTATAATTTTGATGGAAATTCTGTAGTGTTCAATATTGCAACCTATACCGAAGCAGATATCAATAATCCGATGAACTCACAAAGTTGGGCTGCACCATTCGATACTACAGTAGCAGGTTCGGTTTCTGTATCTACAGAGACAGATGATAATGTTCAAGGAACTTTTGAGTTTACTGGGCAAAATGCCAATGACAATAGCCAGAAGGTTATTTCTAATGGGTCATTTAATTTAACTAAGCAAGTGCTTTAATAGTTCTGTTATGAAAACGCTATTAATTCACTCTAGTAAATATGTAACGATGCTTGTGCTCTTTCTGAGTGCAACATCGTTATTAGCACAGAAGGCAGAAACTCCAGACAATAGCTATGCCTTAGGCGCTAAGATAAACGACATGACCATCACTGAAGGCGGAACAGTTGTAGTAGCCACTAATGATGGATTGGTAGGGATTAAACCAAATAACAGTAATTTATTATTCAACTTTACAGATTACGGAAAAGTAAAGCCAGAAGAACTAAACTTTATACCTAACGCACCTTATGTAGTTGTTGGTCAGACAGGTTTTGGAGGCTTACGAACTAAGAGTGCCGTAATCGATTATATGTCTGGCCAAACATTGTTTAGTACCGAAAAAAACGGTTGGAAAGCTATTGGTGTTTGCGAAGTGCTTATGCCACAGAACAAGCTAGTAGTTAGTGGCCAGCGAAGAGCAAAAGAGCAATATGCACAAGCTGTTGCCGTGTATGATCTTGGAACTGGAGACCAATTGAGTTTCGTAAAGATGAAAGGCTCACAACAAGCTATGGGCACACCATTAATGCTTTCGGATGGGTTGATTATTCCTACTACTAAAGGGTTAATCAAAGTAGATATGAACTCTGGAAATGTTGTATGGAAAAATGATATAAAGAATGTAGGTTGGATGGTTACAGATGAATCTGAAAAAGAGATTTATGCGTTTGCAAAAACTGCCAATCTTAAGAACACCAGAATTTATAAAATCAATGCCAATGGTTCACCAGCTTGGGCTGATGAGAGAAAAGTAAAAGGCGGAGTGTCTAACTTTCAGATTTTACCACAAGGATTAGCAGTAGTAAGTGATGTAGCAGATTCTGGAAAAAAAGGTTTAGGAAAACTAACTGCGGCTAGAGCAGAATCTAAGATTACAATGTTTAGCGCAGCTACAGGTGATGACCTTTGGGAAAAGGCACCAAAAACTAAAGGCTATGTACAGCACTTTTACATTGTAGAAGATGGTATTCTATTTGGAATCAGAGAAGGCGGAATAAATAAAGTGTCTTTTGATGGAAAACCATTATTTAAAAAACCATTAAAGACTGGCGAGAATATACATACTATGGCATTGACCAAACAAGGCCTGATTTATATTACAGATACAGATGCTAATATTATAAACCTTAGCAATGGTGAATCTATCTGGTCTAAGCCTATAAAGTACAAGAGAGCAAAAAGCGTTACCAGTGCATACGACTCAGGCCACGGAAGATATTTAATAAGTACTGGAGCAGAAATTATTGCTATAGATGAAAACAATGGAGAGGTATCTACCTTAGCTAGTTTCAAGTTTCAAGAAAAGGAGAATCCAACAGCGATGTCAATTAGAGATAATGGGATTTTGTTATCATCTTCACAGAACATGATGATGCTAAATTTTGATGGTTCAGAACAGTTTAATGAGTATTATAGATCTCCAGGTAAGAGTGCATTCGGTTCAATATTAATGGGAGCTTTGGCAGTTGCATCTACAGCGATGGCAACTTCAGCAGCTGCTAGAGCAGGAGCAAACAGAAATGCTCTTGGTCAGTATAATAGTTATGGTGCACAAATGAAACGTACTCAAGATATGTTTACAGCTATAGGGACAGCATCTTTTAAAGAATTAGCCAAGCGTTTCAAGGCAAGCTCGGCAACTAAGGATGCACAATTCATACTCACAAAACTAGATAGTGGTGTTGGTCTGGTAAAGCTTAATAAAGATACTGGATCTATGGAGAAAGAGATTGTACTTAAGGACAAAAAACCAGTCTATAAAGTAGATGAGTTTGGAGGATATTTATATTACAAATCAGGTGATAAAACAGTATTCGCCTACGATCTTAACAAATAAATCTTGTTGTTGAGATTTGTTGATTAGGCGTAATTTTTTGTAGGATTACGCTTAATCTTTTTTAATTGCTTCTTATCGAAAAAAACCCGATAAGAGTTTAATTAGTTTTTATATTAGTAATGCTATTAATCAATTTTTTTAAAAAGGCGTCAGTTATTCATAATGTTGGTTGCAACGTTTTGACTCTGATGCTTTTTTTGTCTGACATTATGAAAAAAACATCACTACTCATTGCCCTGATGTTTACCTTCTCTACATTTTCTCAATCCAAGGTAGAGCAAAAAATCGACAGCCTAAAGAACGTTTACGAAACTAAAACAGAACCCTTAATAAAGTATTCTGTGCTTTATGATGTAGGTCGCTACTACATATCTGTTAATATCGATTCCTCAATTACCATATTTAAACGGGTTGTAAAAGAAGCAAGGAAAATTGACAGCGACACGTTACAAGTAAAAGCGTTAATAGGCTTAGGATTAGCCTATTCTGATCAGAAGGAATTAGATTCTGCACAAGTCTTCTATGAACGTGCTGAGAAAATAATGGAAGATGTAGATCACACCGCATTAGAAAGTTCTCTTTATAATAACAAGGGGATAATGTTCTTCTACAAATCCGACTATGAATCCGCCAGAAAAGCTTTTGAAGGCGTTTTAGAAGTTGCCAAACGGACTAACAATTTGGATGACATGTCTAGGAGCTACAATAATATGGCATTATGCTATTCTTACTTAGGTAAGTATGAAGACGCTTTAGACATGCATATCGAATCTGCTAAGATAGCTGAGCAGTTGAATGACAAAATTGGTGTCGCCAAATCGTATAATAATATTGGTCTGCTTTATAGAGATCTAGAAGACTATGACAAATCGGAAGAATACTTGTTGAAATCTTTGGAGATTAAAAAGGTAGAAGGCTCTAAGGTTGATATGATTAGTAGTTATCTCAACCTTGGAGGAACATTAAGAAAGATTGGAATCAAAGACAAAGACACCTCACGTTTATTAAAAGCAAGGGATTACTACGATGAAGCATTGGAGTTAAGTAATGAAGCTAATTATAAAAACGGTAAAAATATAGCTTATGTAAATCTGGCTTTAGTAGAAACCACGCTTGGGAATTATAAAAAGGGGATAGAGTACGGTAAAATATCATTAAATAATAGCCTGGAAGCTGGAGATCCACATACAGAAATGGTATCTCGAGTTAACCTAGGAGATGCATATAGATACAGTAAACAATTTCAGCTTGCAGAAGAGCATTTAGTGAGAGGTTACGAAATGGCCAAAGAGCAAAGTTTGCTATACAATCAAAAAGAGACGGCGCTAATTCTCAGTCTGTTGAATAGCGATCAAGGAAAGTATAAACCCGCTTTAGAATATTATAAAGAGTATTATACGCTGACGGATTCCATTTCATCAACCGAAGTTCAGAATAAAGTCAATGAGTTAGAAACCAAATACGATACAGAGAAGAAAGAAAAACAAATCCTGATTCAAAGGGCTGAGTTGGCAGAGCAGGACCTTTTGATACAAAAACGGAATTACCAAATCTATGGATTATCTGGTTTTGCATTATTACTGGCCCTGATGGGATATTTGTTTTACAATCAACAAAAGCTGAAAAACCAACAATTACAAAAGGAGAACGAACTCAAGGATGCGTTGATCAAAATTGAAACTCAAAACAGATTGCAAGAGCAGCGTTTGAGAATTAGTAGAGACCTTCACGATAATATTGGCGCTCAACTAACCTTTATCATTTCATCCTTAGATAATCTAAAGTATGGTTTCAAATTACCAGACAAACTATCAGATAAGCTAACAGGAATCAGTTCATTTACGTCTTCTACAATTCAAGAACTTAGGGACACTATTTGGGCAATGAACAAGAATGATATAGATCTCGATGATCTGCAAAGTAGAATATCTAATTTTATTGAAAAGGCTAAGACTGCTAATGAAAATGTAGCGTTTCAATTTGCTTTAGGAGAGAATCTGTCTGAAGACATTAAATTCTCCTCTGTGAAAGGAATGAACATTTACAGAATCATCCAAGAAGCAGTAAATAATTCTTTAAAATATGCTGAAGCAAAATCCATTAAAGTGAATTTTGAAACCAATGATGAGGATATTTCATTTTCTATTGCAGATGATGGTAAAGGTTTCGAACCTAATGATGTTGAAGGTGGAAATGGATTGAATAACATGAAGAAGCGTGCCCAAGAATTGGAGGGAACGATTCGTATAGAATCTGAGGAAAACAAAGGAACCACTATAGCGGTAACAATACCAAAATAAAATAGGGCATTTGCCCTAAAGCCAAAAGGTTACCATTATCGTAACTTTAAGCTGATTTAATTTCATTGTATGAAGATAAAAGTTGCTATTGTAGATGATAATACCTTCCTCGTTAGCGCGGTTAAGGAAAAGCTGTCTTTTTTTGAAGATCTTAACTACAAGTTTTCGGCAATGAATGGTTCAGATCTGCTTACCAAATTGGAAGATAATCATAATCTAGATCTTATACTTATGGATATTGAAATGCCAGTGTTGAATGGTATTGAGACTACCGAAATTGTAAAGCAAAAATATCCTCACATTAAGATTATAATGCTGACTGTTTTCGATAATGACGAAAATATATTTAAAGCGATAAAAGCTGGAGCAGATGGATACCTTCTGAAAGATATTGATGCTAAATCGCTACATGATGGTATTGTTGAGACCTTAAATGGAGGTGCAGCAATGAATCCTTCTATAGCTTTGAAAACCTTAAAATTGTTAAGGAATCCAATAGACATTGAAAACCCTAAAGATAAAGAAGATATACAATTGACCAATAGGGAAACCGATGTGTTAGAACAACTGAGCAAAGGACTTAATTATAAGCAGATTGCGGATAACCTCATTTTATCACCGAGTACGGTAAGAAAGCATATAGAGAATATTTATAAGAAGCTACAAGTGCATAATAAATTAGAAGCCGTACAAAAAGCAAAGCGGAATAATTTAATATAAAAACCAAAAAGCGGAATCATTTATGATTCCGCCTTCACCTTTAAGAATGTAATCAATAACTAATTAATCTTTAATACATCTCAAAGGTGTTGTGTGTTCGTGGTTATAAGTATATCCAGTTAAGCCTGGGTGAGGGATTGTAGATGTAGCCATGTGCCCAAATGAATATCCACTATTATATCCACCATCATCAAGTAAAGTAGCAAAACCATTGCTTCCACCAGCTACATTAGAGTCAAGTAAAAGTAAGTTATTTTCTTGCGCACTACCATATGCATTAGGTAATTTTAAAAAGAAATTATGATCCCACAGGTCTACTAGTGCATAGAAGTCTCCTAGTGGATTGCTGGAATAAAGTGCTCTTGCATTGCTAAACTCAGCTTCCCATTCATCTTGAGTAGGAGGTCTAAAGCCATCAGGGCAAGGGTTACCAGAACCTAGGGAGCTTATGCGATTGGTAGAAGGAATGGTCCAATTTGGATCTGGACCTATATCAGAATAAGATTGGTACCATCTTGGGTCAAGCTAGCGTTTGTAGTATTCTTATCGCCAACTGCTGATGCGATGTCTGACAATAGTATGCTAACCGTACCACCGTCGCTATCTGTTAGAATAAGATTAGTTCCATCTTCGGTCAAACTAGCATTGGTTGTATTAGTATCGATCTGCGCTTTAAGATCTGCCAAAGATACTGTAGTTGTATTTCCATTTTCTAAAGTAACACTAAGTCCAGAGCCATTAATGCTAAAATCAGTTACGGTTTGATTGTCAGTATTTACCACTGTAGCAATATCAGTAAGTGATACTGTTGCTGTGTTTCCATCTTCCAGAGTAATACTTAATGTATTCCCTTGTACACTAAAATCAGAGACGATTTGGTCATCAGTACCTGCTGGACCACTAACTGAGTCTCCATCCATAATTCTTTTCCAAATACCACCTTTTACCTGAAATGATTTGTTGTCGTAATAGTAAAATCCAGGAGTTACTGAAACAATTGTATTACTTGCTCCAGGTAGGGTGTTACCAGTTCCTACATTATAAACAATCATTCCATCAAAACGATTTGGTACGTTAACAACATTCGTGAAAGCAGGTATAAAACCCTCAAAAGTTGTTAAATCAGTCCTTGGAAATAGTAATCCTTTTCCAAGATTATTAGTATTATTTAAAGCAGATGCAGATGATGCATCTAGAAAATAGGATGATATTCCTCCTGGAGAAACATTACCATTACCTGTAACCCGAACTTGAGCTGTTACATTATAAGAAGTTAATAATATTAGTAAAGCAACAGTTGTGTATATATATTTGATCATCTTCATCTTATTAAGCGTTTTAGTATTAGTAAGTGGTTAGAATTATATACCTAGAGCCCACCATTCTGTACCTGTCCATATTATTTTAGTTGAAACGGCAGGGAAAATCTGATTAGGACCTAAAGTTTTGTCTAGGTCTACAACATTGATTAGGTTTATTGCCGCTACAGAGTTTGCAGAAACATTAATAATTATAAAATCTCCAATATAAGCTCCACTAGCAGGAAGTGTAACAGTACGAGTAGTTGTTAAGTCATTCATCCTAAGCACTACATCATCAACATTTACAGTATAGTCTGCATCAGTAATTTCTACATAGTTTCCAGTGTTGAATTTAATTGATGGAGCAGTTTGCCAACTTGGCGTAGATCCGCTACCTCCACTAATAAGAACTTGTCCACTAGATCCGACTGCTCCTCCAGGTAATAGCTCACCAGAAAATTCTACATTACCATTAACATCCAGAGCCTGACTAGGATTGTTATTACCAATGCCAACGCGATCATTAGCTCCATCTATAAATAATGTATTAGAGTCAAAATCTATATTACCAGATGTCGTAGTGAACGAAAGACTACCTGATGTAGAAGTGAAAGCCAAATTGTTTGCTGCTTGAGTAACAGTGGTAGGCCCGATTAGAGAACCATTACCATCATATAAACCATTACCATCTGCTGAGCCACTGCCTGACCCTCCAATTGGGATCCAGATATTTCCGTCGGAATAATACTCAAATTGATTTGTATCTGTATTATAAATTAATTCACTCAAATCGGCTGATACAGCATCTCTTTCGGCTGTTGACATTCGAGGAATTAATATCCCAGCGCTACTAGATACAATGTCTAGTGCAGCTTGAGGGGTTTGTGTTCCAATACCTGCTTGAGCATTTAGACCATTAACAATAAGCAAACTGGTAATTGTGATAAAAAATTTGATAGCTCTCATAGATTAATTGTTATTTGTTTTAATACAGTAAATTTTATATAACGCATTACCTCCAACTAAAACAAACAATGGATTTTGTTTTAGCAAGAGTTAAGGCGAGATTAATCCCTTATTAATAAATTAGCATTTGTCTATGATGATATCTAACAGGTAATGTACTTAAGATCTCACTTAAGAGTTAGATGAAGGAATATAAAGATTGGTAATAGCTATATTCACGAGGGGATTCTCATGAATTATATTATTAAACTCTAGTTTAGTATGCCACCAAATTTTATTTATTCTATTAAGTGGTTATAAGTTAGAGTGTTAATTTGTTTTGCAAATATCAGATATTTTTCTTCTGCAGGCAAAAAAAAGCAAATGCTTTTTGTCTGAAAAAACACGCGCTTTATCGAAAATTTAAACTGGTTAATGAAGCTAAAGATCTAATTATTAATGGTTTTCAAGCTTTTCAATCTAACCTAACACTTCTTGGAACTAGTTTTGTGTAGTCGCCATTATTTCTAATTACATCTCTTACAATAGATGAGGAAATATAAGATGTGCTAGCTGCTGTTAATAAGAACACAGTTTCGATAGGAGCAAGATCTCTATTAGTATGAGCTATGGCTTTTTCAAACTCAAAATCGGCAGGATTGCGAAGCCCTCTAAGAATAAAGTCAACATTATTTTCTTTACAAAAGTCTACTGTAAGACCTTTATAAGTTACCACCTTGACTCTAGGCTCATCTTTAAAGGCATCTTCAATAAATTTTTGACGTTGTTCTAAAGAAAACATATACTTTTTATCAGCATTGATACCTATAGCTACAATAACTTCATCAAATAATTGTATACCTCTTTTAATGATATCATAATGTCCTAAAGTAATTGGGTCGAAAGATCCTGGGAAAATGGCTTTTTTCATGTTGATTCTATGAAACTAATACTAATTTTTAGCTACAACCAAAGATAATGATTAATTATTCATAGCTTCAGCTATAGCATTCTCAAATAATTCCTCTAAAGAGATACCAGCAGCATTAGCTTGTTGAGGTAGTATGCTTTCTTTGGTTAGGCCTGGCACTGTATTCACCTCTAATAAATGAGGTTCTCCATTTTTGAAAATAAACTCACTACGACTAAAGCCAGTCATTTTCAAAATATCATAAACACGTTTTGCAACAGACTTTGCTTTATGTGTTAGCTCATCAGATAATCTAGCTGGAGTTATTTCTTGAGATTGCCCAAGGTATTTAGCTTCATAATCAAAAAAATCATTATCACTTACTATTTCTGTGATAGGAAGCACAGTCGTTTCACCTTTATAAGTAATAACACCTATAGAAACTTCAGTACCATCCAAAAATTCTTCAATAATAATTTCATCATCTTCTTCGAAAGCAACATCAATTGCATTTTGAAGTTGTTCCTTTTTATGAACTTTAGTAATTCCAAAACTACTACCAGCTTTGTTCGCTTTCACAAAACAAGGTAAACCGACTTTAGAAATTATAGCATCTTCATCTACTGTATCACCTAAGTTCAGATAAAAACTTTCGGCCATCTTAATGCCATAAGGTTTTAATGTAGACAACAAATCTCTTTTATTAAAAGTCAGCGCAGCTAAGTACATGCTACAACTTGTGTGCGGAATATTCAAAAGTTCAAAATAAGCTTGCATATAACCATCTTCGCCCGGAGAACCGTGAATCGCATTAAAAACACAATCGAATGTAATTTTTTCGTCATGGGTTCTTACAGTGAAATCGTGCCTGTCAATATCAAATTCTTGACCTTCATCATTGACATAAACCCATTTGTCTTTAAAGATATGAACACGAAATGCATTGAACTTCTCTTTGTTAAAAGTATCATAGACTACATTACCGCTTTTTAGCGATATTTCGTATTCACTGGAGTAGCCTCCCATAATGATTGCAATGTTTTTTTTCATGTAAAATGCATTAGGTTGTCATCTAAACGTTACAATATTTCGTACTTTATTAAAGTTATCTTTAACAATTGTAAAAGTATAACTCAAAAGAATGCGTTTTTATATATTTGTCGGTAACTAAATTACTAAATGAGCCTAATAAAATTTCTTACCAGTAAAGTTTTTTTTAAACAAGTTGCTTTAGCTATTGTAGCACTTATAGTTATTTGCTTTTTAATGTTGAAGTGGTTAAAGGCTACTACAAACCATGGAGAGTTTGTTGAGGTTCCGGATCTTAAAGGAAAAACCTTGGACGTTGTAGAGATTGAAATCAATGATAACGACCTCCGTATGGAAGTGCAAGATTCTGCCAACTACAATCCAAAATATCCTAAGTATGCTGTTATTGAGCAATATCCTTTGGCAGGAGCAAAGGTAAAAGAAGACCGTAAGGTATATTTAATTTTGAACCCTTCAGGGTATAGAAAAGTTGCCGTACCAAATATTGTAAGACGTACTTTCCGTCAAGCTAAGCCAACGCTCGAAGCTTTAGGGTTTAAAGTTGGAAAGATCACGTATCAGGATGATATTGGTAAAGATGAAGTACTTGCTATAAGTCATGATGGAGAGCCAATACAAGCAGGCGACGAACTGGCTTTAACGTCTACCATAGACTTGGTTTTGGGTAACGGAAACCGTCGATCTTCTAACGAACCTTAGTATGGAAGATCAATCGATAAATCCAGATGATCTTTACGAACACTATTCTTTTGTTGCCGAAAAAGGGCAGCAACCACTTCGTATAGATAAATACTTAATGAACTTTATTGAGAATGCGACCCGAAATAAGATTCAGGCTGCAGCTAAGAGTGGAAATATCTTTGTGAATGATGTTCCTGTTAAGTCCAATTACAAGGTCAAAGCCAATGATGTTATAAGAGTATTGTTCGAACATCCACCGCACGAATATCTCTTGGTTGGAGAAGACATACCCATCGATATTGTATATGAAGATGATGATTTGTTGGTAGTGAATAAGCCAGCAGGCATGGTGGTGCATCCTGGACATGGAAACTATTCAGGTACATTAATAAATGGATTGATTTTTCATTTTGAAAATTTGCCAAAGAATTCTAGTGACAGACCAGGATTGGTACATCGTATCGATAAGGATACCAGTGGATTATTGGTTGTTGCTAAGACTGAAGATGCTATGAATCATCTGTCTAATCAGTTTGCTGAGAAAACCAGTGAGCGCGAATATGTTGCTTTGGTTTGGGGAAATGTAGATGAAGAGCAAGGTACAGTTGAAGGTAATATAGGCAGGCATCCAAAAAACCGATTACAGAATACAGTTTTTGAAGGCGATGATGCCTATAAAGGGAAACCTGCAGTAACGCATTATAAGGTCTTAGAACGTTTTGGTTATGTAACCCTTGTGTCATGTAGATTAGAAACTGGTCGTACACATCAAATCCGTGTCCATATGAAACATATCGGACACACACTCTTTAATGACGAACGCTATGGAGGTGAAAAAATATTGAAAGGCACTACCTTTTCTAAATACAAGCAATTTGTGGAGAACTGCTTCAAGATTTTGCCGAGACAAGCATTACATGCTAAGACCTTAGGATTTGAACATCCGAGTACTGGGAAATGGATGTCATTTACTTCTGAATTACCTGAAGATATCCAAAATTGCATTGCCAAGTGGCGCGATTACGCCAAGCACCAAAGCTTATAGTTTTTATTGATAATAGTATTGGTTTTTAAAGATGCTATCTATATGTAATCTCTTCTTATTCCTTTAATTTTGGAATATGAGAATTGAAGAAGTCACGCTTTTTACAAACAATATCAAAGCCCAAAAGCATTTTTATGCAGAGGTTTTAGGTTTAGAACAACTAGTTGATGAACCTCACATGATAGCGTTTAAAATTGGAGAAAGCGTACTTTCATTTCAATATAAATCATCGTTTAAGCCATCTCATTTAGCATTCAACATACCTTCGTATCAAGAAGAAGAAGCTTTAAAGTGGCTCGAGCAACGTGTAGAGATTTTGGATTTTGAAGGACAAAAGATTTCAGACTTTGTCAATTGGAATGCCAAGGCAATGTATTTCTATGATAGTGATAATAATATTTTAGAATTTATTGCTAGAAGAAATTTGAATATTGAAAATGATGTCGAGTTTTCTTCGTCTTCATTAGTGTCGATAAGTGAAATGGCGATTGCGACTAATGATATAGAGAGTTTGTATCAGCAGATTAATCGTATACAATCAATACCAATTTTTTACGGAGATTTTGATAGGTTTTGTGCCGTAGGAAATGATGAAGGATTATTTATTCTCATAGATAAAGCAAAGAAGACGTGGTATCCAACACTAGAGGAGGCGTTTACTTCGGACTTTATAATCAAAGGCGATTACAACTTTAGCTTTATAAATGGTAAATTACAGGAAATGAATTAATTTAGTTGACGTAATTTTCTAAGCATGAAGTACCATAGTTTAGTCCCAATGTTGTATACCAATGATATCGATGAAACAGTAAAGTTTTACGAAACACATTTAGGGTTTGCCTGCGATGATAAAGATGATGATTGGGGTTGGGCTTCAATATCCAAAGATGGTGTTAGACTAATGGTTACCAAACCTAACGAACATCTAGATTTTGATAAACCTGAGTTTACGGGCTCTTTTTATATCAAAACCTCGCACGTAGATGCGTTGTGGCAATCTGTAAAAGATAGTGTTGAGGTTTGCTACGCAATAGATAATTTTGAATGGAATATGCGAGAGTTTGCTATCTATGACAATAATGGTTATGTGATTCAATTTGGAGAAGAACTATCGCTTAATTAATAAAAAAAGAATTGTAGAATATGAAACTAGTATTATCACCAGCTAAGTCGCTGAATTTTGAAAGCGAGTTACCAACAAACATAAATACAGAAGCATGCTTTCTTGGTGAAGCAGAACGCTTGAACAAATTACTAAAAAAGAAGTCGGCCAGAAGTTTGTCGAAGTTGATGAAAATTTCTGATGCCTTAGGGCAACTCAATTACGAACGCAATCAGGAGTGGAGTTTACCATTTACACCAGATAATGCTAGGCAAGCGGTATATGCTTTTAGTGGTGACGTGTATAGAGGGTTGGATGTATATAATTTGTCCGATGATAAACTGGATAAGCTGCAAGATACTGTGAGAATCATTTCTGGGTTGTATGGTCTGTTGAAGCCAATGGATTTAATTCAACCTTATCGTTTAGAGATGGGTACAAAATTCCCTGTTGGTAAAAACAAGAATCTATACGAATTCTGGAAAGCTAAAGTTACTAGTGCGCTCAATGATGAGTTAGCAGAAGATGAGGTATTCTTAAATCTAGCCAGTAACGAATACTTCAAAGCAATCGATACCAAAGCTTTAAAAGTTCCTGTGGTATCAGCAAACTTTAAAGATCTTAAAAACGGCGAGTACAAAACCATCATGACCTTTGCTAAACTAGCTCGTGGTTATATGACACGCTATATTTTAGATACCAATGCCAATACCTTGGACGATATCAAAGGCTTTAACTATGAAGGTTATGGCTTTAGTGAGGCTTTGTCTACTGAGACTGAATTGGTGTTTATAAGATAGTTGTTGTTAATTAATGAGAAACTTGAATTTCGATATAAGCCCAGAAATCGAAAAAATACTTAATTCGGAAATTGATAATGGGAATAGTATTTTTGAATCTAATATGGAATATCCCGATAAAGGGTTTGTTTTGATTATAATGAATAAGCCTTTTTACAAAAAATATTCAGTTAAAAAATTAGAGTATAGAAGTTTAAATGATCCTCATTATTGGAAAGAGGAATATCATGATAAAGCTCTAAAACAAACTATAGCTTGTAAGTTCTAATTGATAAAATAAATTAATAACCTCGGTCGGTGTGTACATTCAATAAAAACATCAAACCCTCCAAGGCGGATTCTTTCGGTTTACACCAGCTTTAAAAAGAATAATCTTATTTCCATCATAATCTTCTAGATGTGCTTCGCGCCAAAGCCAGGATTGGTCCGTTGGGAGCAAGGTAAACGATAACCCTTTAGCTTTCAGGCTTTCTACAGTAATATCTAGATTATCATCTTCAAAATAAAGGATAATGCCATCACCTTTTGGTAATTCATCTACCTTGTGTATCGATAAGGTGCTATCCCCATCAATACACTCAAAACGTACATATCTTGGGAGTGCGTCCACAATGAGACGCAATCCCAAGAGTTTATAAAATCCTACTGCCTTTTCAACATCTATCGATGGAATGGTAACTTGATTTAGATTCATGTGTTTTCTCCAGTTATATTAAGTTGCCTTTTCAAAAACATTATTAATAGTACACAAACGACTGAAACACCTGTAATAATATACCAAGTATTATCAAAACCTACAGCATTTACGGTTTGCATCCCTAAGTTATGACCAATAATATGAGATATGGAGAACGAAATGGTATAGTACGCCATATATTCTCCCATTTTCCCTTTCTTAGAGAGGTCAATAACTAATGCATTCGAAAATGGAAACGCAATCATTTCACCTATAGTCATTAACAACATTCCTACGACTAGAATCCCAACCCAGCCTGTTAAGTTTAGGATTAAGAAACTCAACCCTGTCAATATTGCTCCAAAGAGAATTAACCCAGCTTTTGAGTAGGTCTTATTCTCTAACCAACTAATTAAAGGCATTTCCAGAGCAAAAATTATGAATCCATTTAAGCCTAGGAGCAACCCAATTTCTAATTCATTTAAAGCATGCACATCTTTATAATACAAAGGCATTGTTGAGAAATACTGCAAGAATGCAATACCAAACAATATCATTGAGAAAAAGAATATCCAAAACGCTTTGTCTTTGAATATCGATTGCGGATTTTCATTAACTACCGAATCTTGTACTTTGGCTTTCTTAGGATGTAGTACTCTAATCAATACAAGAGTAGCTAGAATACAGGTGATACCATCTACCCAAAATAAGCCACTATAGCTTAGTGTAGTAATGATTAATCCACCAACAGCAGGTCCAGCCGAAAACCCAAGGTTTATCGCGAGTCGTATCAGTGTTACAGAACGCGTTTTGTTTTCGGGTTTGCTATAAGCGCTCATCGCCACAAAGATTGCAGGTCTAAACATATCTGCTACGAGCATTACCACAAAGATGCCGATACACATCAGCTCAAAAGTGTCTAGAAACTGAAGTCCTATGAACAAAAATCCGGTGGTCAATAAGCTACGTACCATAACTTTGTAATAACCGATTTTGTCAGTCAGTTTGCCTCCAAGCCACGACCCAGCTACAGACCCTAAACCAAAGGCACTCATGACCCATCCTACATCTGTTAACGTAAAGTCTAAATCTTTTGTGAGGTAAAGCGACAAAAAAGGTATAACCATTGTGCCTGCTCTATTGATAAGTGTAATCAGCGCAAGCCACCATACCTCTTTAGATAGCCCTCTAAAAGTATCTATATAAATATTAAATAATCGTTTCATTGGTTGATTGATTAAATTGTTGTTGATTACTGATTTAAAATAAAAAAGTCCGGCTGCAAAGCCGGACTTTTAATATTGTTTGATTCTATATCTATATCATCATAACATATAACAAGTCCAGCCGCTATGTTTAACGGTAGAGCATTGTGTATATCTTACGATGTTTTGCATTTTTGTTTTTATTTCACACCAAAACTATGTAAAATTTCTTTAAGTTGTATTTTTGAACGACCAAATTTTTCAAAATGAAACGATTTCTTATACTTTTCTTGTCAATAACTACGCTGAGCTGTGCTCAGGAAAAGACAGCTTTACTTGGCGAAACTGAATGGCAACGCGAAATGAATGCCAACTTTAAAGATGCTTCGACATCGCCTTTAACAGAGAAGGGGCTGAGAAAGTTTAAGGGGTTAGCGTTTTTCAAATTTGATTCGTCTTATGTGGTTAAAGCAAAGCTGAAATTAACTCCAGATGCAAAACCATTCAATATGAAAACCACTACGGGCCGAGAGCCAATCTATAGAGTTTATGCCATAGCTACTTTTGAACTCAATGGCGACACACATCAGCTTAATGTTTATCAAAACTTAGGATTGATGCAACAAGAGGAATATAAGGACTACTTGTTTATTCCATTTTTAGACGATACCAATGGTGAAACCACCTATGGAGGAGGTCGCTATGTGGAAGGCAGCTTACCCGAAGGAGATATTTTGGTTATCAATTTTAACGAAGCTTATAACCCTTACTGTGCTTATAGTGATCGTTATTCGTGTCCAATTGTACCTCGAGTTAATTATGTAAAAACTTCAGTTGAAGCTGGCGTAAAGGCTTATAAAAAGCCTTGATTATTTAGCCAAAGGACTAATAATTTCCACATTAGAGAACGCAATCGCTCCTCTTATTATTCCTGAGATTTCATTGTACATCGCATCGATGATGTGCATCTTTAATTCACTTTTGTGATGAATGATGCTCACTTCTCTAGCTGGTGAAGGCTCTTTGAAGTGTCTCAGGTTAGGATTCAGTTTTTCTTTAATATCCAAAGTGTGTAAGTAAGGCAGCAAGGTCATACCAAGCCCTTCGTTAGATAGCTTTATTAAAGTCTCTATACTACCACTTTCTAATTGAAAATGGTCATCCATTTGGTCTTTAAAGACTTTGCATAAGTTGATGACACCATCTCTAAAACAGTGACCATCTTCAAGAAGAAGCATGTCTTCTATGTCTAGGTCACTAGTTTCAATAATCTTTTTGTCTTTCAAACGATGATTATTTGGTACATAAGCCACAAAAGGTTCATAGTATAGCACACGCTCTTTTATAGATTCATTTTCTAAAGGTGTGGCAGCAATAGCTGCATCGAGATGTCCTTCGTTAATACGATCTATGATTTCTTCAGTCGTTAGCTCTTCAATTTTAAGCTTTACCTTAGGATACTTTTTGATAAAGTTTTTGAGGAACATTGGTAACAATGTTGGCATTATCGTTGGAATGATTCCTAGTTTGAATTCACCACCAATAAACCCCTTTTGTTGATCTACAATGTCTTGAATGCGATCCGCTTCATTGACAATGTTTCTAGCCTGATTCACGATCTTTTTACCTACATCTGTAAGCTCGATTGGTTTTTTTGAACGATCAAAGATGAGTACGTCTAGTTGATCTTCTAGTTTTTGAACTTGCGTACTAAGTGTGGGTTGTGTAACAAAACAGTGCTCAGCCGCTTTTGTAAAGTTTTTGTGCTCTGCAATTGCTAATACATATTGAAGTTGGGTAATTGTCATTTGTATTTGTTTAGGCTATAAAATTACAAAAAACCATTCAAAATATCTATAGTAAAGCATAGATAAGCGTTAATCTAATATTGAAGAAAACTATATTGCACAAAAAAACCTTCAGGCCCTAACCCTGAAGGTTTTTGTCTAGTTAATAGTAGGCTATTAACCAATTAATTCAACCAATTTTCAAATGTATTGTGGTCTATTAATCACAAGTTCTTTCTATAAATGATGTCTGTGTTGTTGAGAATACGTAATCTTCTTCACAGCTTACAAATGCCCATGTGTCGTTAAAGTCTTGTAACTCTTCAGTAATTACTACAGTAGTAAGATTTGTACCTGCTTCCTGACCTAGTTCCCAAGTTCCGACAGTCGTGTAAGTACCATCTTCACTAACAATAGTTAACGAACCATCTTCATTGAATTCGTAGAAGTAAGATTGATTACTGTTTATTGAAGTAACAAACCACTGACATTCAGTAAGGATTGCTATATAATCTTCATCTGTACAGTTACCTGTATTAGTCTCACAGTCTACAAAGTCTGCTTCTGTGAATCCTTCACATTCTGCATAACATGCATTAGGGAACGTGTAAATTTCTGTACCAACTGGAGTTTCTATAAGAACACAAACCGGATCAAAATCAGTAGTACAAGAATCACATCCATTACCACCATTGTCTTCACACTCTACAAAATCGTTTGGAGTAAATCCTTCGCACTCAGCATAACATGCATTAGGGAATACAATTATTTCAACTTGTCCAGAACCAGTTTGTACTTCAACACATACAGGGTTAAAATCTTCGTAGCATTCACATCCATTGTTATAATCATCGTAGCAATCTTCTAATACGTCTAACCAGTCTTCTTCACTATTGATAGTAACAACTTCATTATCGTCTGTAGTTACTGTAAATGGATATACAAAATCGAAGTAGTAAACATCATACAATACAGTACCTAATTCTTCTTCAGAATCAACTGTAATAGTCTCTCCATCATCAGTAATGATAGTCAACGGGAAGTTGAATGTAAAGCACTCTTCGCCACCATTTCCATTATAATCATTCTCACAATCGTCTACAAAATCTGCTTCTGTAAAGCCATCACACTCTGCCCAACAAGCATTAGGATATGTAATCGTAAAGGCAACACCACTTGGGTCAGACACTTCTACACAAACAGGATCATATTCTTCTGTACATGCACAGTCTGGAGCATCAAAATCACAATCTTCAAGAAGTGAAATGAATTCTTCTTCATTATTAATGGTCACAACTTCAATAGCGTCACTATCTTCGTTATATGTTTCTACATCAAAAGGAAATGCGATACCGTTAACATAAAGATCATTGTTAGAACCGATTAATACTTCAATCAATTCCTCAAAACTGTTAACAGATACAGTTGTACCGTTGTTATAAGATAGGTCTATTGGGTATACAAAATCGAAACAGAAATCAAAAACAATGTTTCCTGTTGGATTGTCTGCAGTAGATGCATAAGCTATATTTCCGTCTTCTCCAATACGAGAAGCAAGTTGGTTAAGAGCCGTAGTTATGGACTCACTTTCTTCGGTTTGTTGTGGCTGTACCACAGGTTCATTGTTAGTACACGAAGTAAAACAGGCTAAAATCACAGCCAGACTTAGTAAAGCAATTTTAAAATTTTTCATTGGTAAAAGTTATGATTTAAACAATTTTTCTTGATCAATTACCCCTAAGACAATCCAAAACAAAAATACCCTACTTTTTTTTAAGATTTTTTTTTAATTAGTTTTGAGCCATTGAATATTTCCCTATATGATTAAGGATATCAAGAAGATATGCGACCAAGATACATTTGAATCAATTTTCAAAACTTATGCAAAAGATTTAAGGCGGTTTATCTTTTTTAAGACTCAAGATATTCAGCTCGCTGAAGATATTCTACAAGATACATTCATAAAGCTTTGGGACAATTGTGCCAATGTAAATTATGGTAAAGTAAAACCCTATCTATACAGTGTGGCCACGAATTTGTTTTTGAATAAGATCAAGAAAGATAAAATAATACAAAAGCATAAAGACAGTGTCTCATTTGTGAGTGATAACCAGTCGCCAGAATTTATAATGATAGAGCAGGAGTTTCTGGAAAAATTAGAAGCAGCGATAGAAAGTTTACCAGAAAAACAGCGCGAAGTATTTTTGCTAAATAGAATTGAAAAAAAGAAATATAAAGAGATTGCTGAATCTCTGGAAATATCAGTGAAAGCAGTAGAAAAGCGCATGCATTTAGCGTTAAAAACTATGCGAGAAAAAATTGGAAATATATAGTTTAAAAAAAATCCATATTTTAAGGTAGGGTTTTTTGCGAACAAGTTGTCTTACTTAATAGAAAGCCATGCAAGACGAGAAAAAAAATAAAGAATTTTATCTATCCGAGTGGATTGAAGGTCGTTTATCAAATGATGAATTGAAGCAATTTGTTACTGATGAAGACATTTTGGTGTATCAAAAAATGAGGAAGGGAATTGATGTGTTGGGACAATTGGATACCTCTTTAGATGATTCTTTTGAAGTTATTAAAAATAATATTGAAGACTCAAAATCAGAGTCTGGAGTAAACTCAAAAACTTGGTTCATAGGAATAGCCGCTTCTGTAATTCTTTGTTTTGGACTATTTACCATTTTAAAGAATGATACCACAACTTTTGAAACTGGTTTTGGCGAACAAAAAGTCTTAGCCCTGCTCGATGGCTCAGAAGTTATCTTAAACTCCAAATCTACCCTTTCTTATAATGAAGATGACTGGAAAAACAATCGTACACTGAACTTAGATGGAGAGGCATATTTCAAAGTAAAGTCGGGTAGTACGTTTACAGTCAATACAGATAATGGATACGTTAAAGTACTTGGTACCCAATTCAATGTGAACTCAAAAGGCGATTATTTTGAAGTGGTGTGTTACGAAGGAAAAGTAAGCGTCAGCACCCAAGACTATGAGTCTGTACTGTTGCCAAATAATAATGTACGAAAGATTAATGGTCATGCAACAGAAACATGGCAAACAAGTGCTATAACACCAACTTGGATACGAGGCGAAAGCACATTTAGAAGTGTGCCATTACGCTATGTGCTTACAGCCCTTGAAGCACAGTACCAAATTGAGTTCGATTCTAGTGATATTGATGACTCTGTAGTATATACAGGAAGTTTTACACATAACAATTTAGAAGTCGCATTAAAAACTGTTTTTGATGCACTTCAGGTAACCTATAATGAAAAAGAAAGCAATGTAATAAAGCTGTTTTTTGATTGATGAGATTTATTAAAAGCGTTATTATTTTTATGTTACCACTAATGGCCTTTTCGCAAGAAGAGGCCAGTTTTTATGTGGAGTTTCAGGATCAATCGATATACGAAGTTCTTATCGAAATAGAGTATACGTACGATGTAAGATTCTCATACAAAGACAAAGATCTTGAAGGGCAACGCTTTTCATTAACGAGAACAGAAGCTACACTTTCTGAAGTTTTAGGTGCAATTTCTTCAAGTACAGGATTAATTTTTAATGTCATTGATAGCAGATACATCATTGTACTCAAAGGTGAAAATACCGAGCTATCCCTTCAGCAGCTCAACGATATTGTAATTTATGGTTATCTGGCAAAAGGAATCTCAAAGGCAAAAGATGCCTCGTTTACAATAGTTCCGAACGAACTGGAAATTCTGCCAGGATTAACCGAACCAGATATTCTGGAAAGCTTGCAACAGCTACCAAGTGTTATAAGTCCAAATGAAACAGCTTCAGGTTTGGTAGTAAGAGGAGGTGTAGCAGATCAGAATAGACTAATTTGGGATGGGATTAATATGTATCACAAGGGCCATTTGTTTGGCATGATATCACCATTTAATCCCTATGCAGCAGATAAAGTAACATTTATAAATAAAGGAACGCACCCTAGATTTGGAGATCGCGTATCGAGTGTTATTGATATAACTTCAACAGATGAGGTCACTAACAAATTTAAAGGAAGTGCTGGTTTTAATGCAATTAATGCAGATGCATATTTAGAGATTCCGATTATAGAAGATAAGTTGAGTATACAAGGATCTTTCAGAAGAAGTTATACCGAGCTATATCAATCCTACACGTTCGATCAATTGGCAGATAAGGTTTTTCAAAGTACCAAAATTGAAGAACAGGAAAATGCAGACAACGATTTTAGCTTTTTGGATTTTAATGTGAAGCTCAATTACAAACCAAGCGATAAGGATAACATTCACCTTAGTGTTATTCATGCTGATAATAATCTGGATTACAGAACAAGAGATATTACCACTGATGAAAACTTTAATGACATTATGACCATTAGAAATACTGGTTATAGTGCAAAATGGAATCGTATTTGGAATGATAGGCTTACACAAACTACTTCAGCTTTTTTCTCTGATTACAAGTTCAATTACAATTTTATAATCAATGAAGATGGTACACAAGTCTACGATTTTGATAAACGGAATATCATCTTTGATTCTGGAGTGTCGTCTGAACTAAATTTTGCTGTAAACGAGAATAATGATCTTACTTTCGGATATCAGTATGGACTAAAAGACGTGAATTATGCTTTCATAAGCACAGATGAATTATCCTTCATTTTAGATTCAGATCAAACCGTTGTAGAGACACATAGTGCTTATACAAATTACATACTTAGAAAGCCAAATAGATATACCATAAATGTTGGGCTTAGAGGAAGTTATTACGCTCAATTAGATGCCATAAGAATTGAGCCTAGAGCTTTAGTGTATGTGCCAGTTTTTAAAGGGTTTAAAATCCAAGCTTCAGGAGAAATCAAGAATCAAATTATTAGTGAAATTGATGAAACTGTCTTGAGTGATCTTACTTTGGAGAATAGACTTTGGAGGTTGTCAAACGGAACAGAATTCCCTATAATTAATAGTAATCAATGGTCGCTAGGATTTGTGTACAGCAGAAATGGTTGGCGTTTAGATGTTGACCATTACTATAAAAACATTAAAAATGTAACAGCATTATCGCTAGGGTTTTTAAACCCTGAAAATAGTAGCTTTACTATAGGGAAGCAAAGGATTGTCGGAGTAGATGTGTTGCTAGAAAAGGACATTAAACGATTCAAAGCATGGTTGAGCTATTCATTCAATAAAATGGATAACAAATATGAAGGTCTCAACGGAAACCAATATTTTACTTCGAGTACTAATGTGAGACATGTATTCAATAGTTCAGTGACCTATAAGTACAAGAAATTACAAATGGCTCTAGGTTGGAGATGGCAATCTGGAAAGCCATTTACGGAATCTATGAATACTGATAATGGTGTTGTTTTTCAAGGAATTAATACAGGTCGATTACCAGTGTATCACAGGTTGGATTTTTCGTCAACTTATGATTTTGATCTTTCAAAAGACAAAGACCTTAAAGCCAGAATAGGGTTGTCTATCAGAAATATTTACAATAGAAATAATCAGCTTAGTAGAGAGTATTTTGGAAATAACAGTTTAGACGATCCAATTCGTACTATTGACAAGTTTTCTTTAGGCTTTACCCCAAACTTGTTGTTTAGAGTGTTTTGGTAAACAGAAAAACCCACTGTATTACTTACAATGGGTTTGTTCAATACTAAACTAACTCTTAAAATTTAATGTTAAGCTCTACAGGTTTATCTGCGACATTGAATTTTGAATTATCATATTGTGGAGGTCCAAAAGTCATTACGTTATTTGAAGTTCCATAATCTTCAGCAGGCATTCCGCTATCTTGAAAATCCATTTTGTTATTTTCATTTTTATCATGCAAAGCCATAATAGCGTACTCTCCCGGAGTAACATTTTCAAAAGTGATAACCACCTTACCGTCTTCTATTTTGCTTTCTGCATTCTTAACGCCTGGGCCTTTCATAAAGGTGTCTTTCGTATGAAGCGAAAGTAAAACCTTCCCGTCATTACTTTTAATGTTTTCAATCGTTACAGTAATCGTGGTGCCTTCTGTATCTTGTGCGTATCCAAGGATACTAGTTAATGCGAATGCTAGTGTTAGTGCTAATGTTTTCATGATTAATGATTTTAGTGTTTGCTTTGTTTTACAGTACAAATATTGTTTGATTCTAAAAAACCAAGTAATAAAGTTGACCCAGTTGTAGTTTTTGCGAGATGAACTGTAGCTTCACAATTTTAATCCAAATAAACGTTCAATTCATTCAAGTTTTTTAAACATAAAATCGTAAATTTGCCTGCGTTTAAAAACGCATCATGGCAGTCACAACTAAATACGTCTTCGTTACAGGAGGTGTTACTTCTTCACTAGGAAAAGGTATCATAGCAGCATCTTTAGCCAAATTACTTCAGGCGCAAGGATATCGTACAACGATTCAGAAGCTAGACCCTTATATCAATGTAGACCCAGGAACATTGAATCCTTATGAACATGGAGAATGTTACGTAACCGATGATGGTGCAGAAACAGATTTAGACCTTGGACATTACGAGCGTTTTTTGAACGTACCTACCAGTCAAGCCAATAATGTAACTACAGGACGCATTTACCAAAGTGTTATTGAAAAAGAAAGACGTGGTGAGTTTTTAGGTAAAACAGTTCAAGTAATTCCTCATATTACAGATGAAATAAAACATCGTATTCAGATATTGGGTAAGTCTGGAGACTACGATATTGTGATTACTGAAATAGGAGGAACAGTAGGTGATATAGAGTCTTTACCATACATTGAAGCTGTACGTCAGCTAAAATGGGAACTAGGTGAAGAGAATGCAATTGTAGTGCATCTTACTCTGGTACCTTACTTATCTGCTGCTGGAGAATTAAAAACCAAGCCTACACAACACAGCGTAAAAACTTTAATGGAGAGTGGAGTACAGGCAGACGTTTTAGTATGTAGAACAGAACATCAACTAAGCGATGGATTACGAACTAAACTTGCCAGATTCTGTAATGTAAAGAAAGAAGCAGTTATCCAATCTATAGATGCATCAACAATATATGATGTGCCGAATATGATGCTTGATGAAGGATTAGATAGTGTTGTGCTTGAGCGTCTTGGTTTGGAAAGTAGTAAGCCAAACTTAGAACGTTGGAATGAGTTTTTGACGCGCCACAAAAACCCGAATAATGAGGTTACTATAGGATTGATAGGGAAATATGTCGAATTACAAGATTCGTATAAATCTATTCTAGAAGCTTTTATCCATGCAGGAGCAGCAAATGAAGTGAAGGTAAAAGTTGAATCGATTCATTCCGAGCACTTAGATAAGAGTAACGTGGTCTCTAAATTATCACATCTCAATGGTGTTTTAGTAGCACCAGGTTTTGGAGAGCGAGGTATTGAAGGAAAGATTGATGCTATAAAATATGTTAGAGAGCAAAACATTCCGTTTTTAGGAATTTGCTTAGGAATGCAAATGGCAGTTATTGAATACGCCAGAAATATTCTCGGATTAGAAGATGCTAATTCTACCGAAATGAATGAATCAACATCGCATCCTGTGATTGACCTTATGGAATCTCAAAAGGCAGTAACAGATAAAGGCGGAACAATGCGTTTGGGTGCGTGGGATTGCGATATTATTGCTGATAGTATTTCTAGCGAAGTTTACGGAATGAGTTCTATACAAGAGCGTCATAGACATCGTTATGAATTCAATAATGATTACAAACAACAAATAGAAGCAGCAGGAATGAAAGCCACTGGTTTTAATCCTGAAACTAACTTAGTTGAAATTATAGAACTCCCAGATCATCAATGGTTTGTTGGTGTGCAGTATCATCCAGAATACAAAAGTACTGTAGCAAATCCGCATCCATTATTTGTTGCTTTTGTAAAAGCTGCCCTCAACCATAAAGAACAACAAGAAAGTGTCACAATGGCACAAAACTAAATATTGGATAGCTTTTTGATTAGAGCTAACTGTAAAATTCCTGCTACATACAGGAATTTTTCGTCATAAGATATACATATATGGAAGAAAGAAAATTAGATGTCAATTCGATAATAGGGTTTATACTCATCTTCGGAATCTTATTATGGATGTTGTATCAAAACCAGCCAACACCAGAAGAATTAGAGGCACAAGAAAAAGCTAAGCAAGAGCAAGTTGAAAAAGAGAAAGAAGCCAAGGAAGCTTCGCAACAAGTTAGTATTGAAACTGCTGCAGAAAACTTTTCCACTGTTTCTCCAACAGATTCTACTAAAGTAGCCGAATTAAATAATAGGTTAGGAGCATTAGCTTATGCTTACACAATAGGGATTGACATGGAAGGAGAAACTCATGTTAGTACTGACGTTTTTGATTTGAAATTCAAAAACAAAGGTGGATTTCTTTCAGAAGTAAAACTAAACAAGTTTGTAGACTACGATTCAGTACCAGTATACATTCTTAAAGATAACAATGTTGGTTTCAATATTAATTTAGGAACAACAGATAATAGAACTCTTAATACTCAAGATCAACCTTTCCAGCCTTCAGTCACTAAAAATGGAGACAATACTGTAGTTTCTATGAAGCTTAAGTTTTCTGAAAGCAAATATTTAGAATATAGATACGAACTGAAACCAGACGATTACATGATCGATTTTACGATCAAATCTCAAGGTTTAGATAATGTAATTAATGGTTCTCAAGAGATTAATCTAGATTGGAAACAAAGAAGTTTACGTCAAGCAAAAAGTATAACCTACGAAAATCGTTATACACGATTAACCTATCAGCACGATGGTGATAAGATCGATAAGTTATCACAAATGGGAGATGATGATGAGGTAGAACAAGATGTATCTTGGTTGTCTTACAGACAACACTTCTTCAGTACTATTCTAGTGCCTGAAAAGCCGTTTGCATCAGTTAGTTTAAGTTCAAAGGATTTAGTTGAGGATGAAGAAGTTGATACGCTGTATACAAAACTATATGCTTCTAAATTACCACTAGAATTTAAAGGAGGAGGACTTAATGAGTCTTTCGGCTTGTATTACGGACCTACAGATAGTAAGATTCTAAAAGCATACAATAAAAACCTAGAAGAAAGTATTCCATTTGGATGGGGAATTTTTGGATGGATTAATAAAGCACTATTTATTCCTCTATTTGGATGGTTGAGCTCATTCTTACCATATGGTATTGCCATTATAGTAATGACCATTTTGGTGAAACTTCTATTGTCATTTGTACAATACAAGCAGTTCTTATCTCAAGCTAAGATGAAGATTCTAAAACCAGAATTGGATGCAATTAGAGAGAAGTATAAGGACAATAAGATGAAAGCTCAGCAAGAAACTATGGCATTGCAAAGCAAAGCAGGAGCTAGTCCATTGAGTGGTTGTTTACCAGGATTGATGCAAATACCAGTATTCTATGCATTATTTATGTTCTTCCCGACAGCATTCGATTTAAGACAGAAGAGTTTCCTCTGGGCGGACGATTTAAGTTCTTATGATACCATAGCGAATCTACCTTTTAGTATTCCGTTTTATGGTGACCATGTAAGTTTGTTCCCAATCTTGGCGGCCATAGCTATCTTTATTTATATGAAGATGACAACTGGACAACAAATGGCATCACAGCCAACTCAAGAAGGAATGCCAGATATGGGTAAAATGATGAAGTATATGATTTACTTCTCTCCGTTACTAATGTTGTTCTTCTTTAATAACTATGCATCTGGATTGAGTTTATATTATTTCATCTCTAACTTGATTAGTATTGGTATCATGTTAGTGATTAAGAACTACATCATTGATGAAGAGAAGGTACTTGCTAAGATTGAGGTAAGCAAGAGCAAACCAAAGAAGCAAAACCGTTTCCAGAAAAAGATGCAGGAAATGATGGAGCAAGCTGAACAGCAAAAGCAAAATCAGCAACGAAGAAAAAAGTAAACTAATACAAAGTATATATAAAAAGCCTCTAAGAATATTTTCTTAGAGGCTTTTCGCTATCAACCAAAATTTAGGGATTATAGAGTTTCCCTAATATTTTTTACTCTCCAGGGAGCATTACTTTATTTAACACGTGAATAACACCATTGCCTGCTTGAACATCAACAGCGACAATTCCAACATCAGAATTACCAGCACCATCAGTAACATCAGCAATATTATCACCAGTTCCAGGTAAATTAATAGTTATGGTTTGACCATTCAACATTGCAGGTGAAATACCATCTGTTAAATCTCCTGAGCGTACATTAGCTTCACTAATAACATGATGTAATAAAACTTGAGTAAGAACAGCTTCTTCAGGAATTGATGATAAAGCTGCAAATGCATCATTAGTAGGCGCAAAAACAGTAAACTCTGGATTAATACCATCCATATTCATACCTTCAGTTCTAGATAAGATTCCAGCAAAATCAGTTCCTGGAGTCAACTCCGTCAACGCAGTAACTAAAGTAGAGAAGTTAGGATCTGCCAAAGCAAATGTCACAACGGTTGGTATGCCTATAACAGCATCTACGGCATGGATAACACCATTAGTACCGATTACATCTGCTTGAGCTACAGTAGAAACACCATTAAAGGAAACACCATCACTAGTGTTGAAATATAAACTTAGATTACTAGAATTTGGTCCAGAGGCACTTGTGCTTGTGTAACCAGCACCAGCATTAACTAAATCCGTAGATAGAGTTGTTCCTGCAAGAACATGATTTAAGAGTACTTGTGCTAAAGCATCAGTTGGAACATCAGTTAATGCAGCTCCATCTAAAAATGCATTAAAAGCATCGTTATCTGGTGCCAAAACTGTAAATGGACCATCTCCGCTTAGAACATCTACTAGACCACCATCAGCTAAGCCAAGCGCACTAACTAAGTTAGAGAAAGCTGGGTTTGCCAACGCATGGTTTACGACACTTGGTAAGCCTATAACTGCATCAATAATATGGATAGTACCATTAGATGCATCCACATCTGCACCTCCAGTAGTTACAGAAGCAACATTATTGAAGCGTACACCAGTTGTAGTGTCAAAATATAAACTCATGTTTTGTCCTCCAGCTCCAGTTGCTTGAGTGCTAGTGTAACCGCTTCCTAAATTTACTAAATCAGTTGAGCTAACATCTGCAGCGATAACATGATTTAATAAAATCTGTGCCAAAACATCAGTAGGAACTTCTTCTAAAGAATTAAAGTTGTTGGCAGTTAGGAAAGCATCAAATGCATCATTTGTAGGTGCTAATACAGTAAATGGACCAGCGCCATTTAAAACTGTAACTAAATCGCCATCAGCAGCTTGAAGTGCAGCTACTAAAGTGCTAAAGATCGGGTTTGCAGAAGCAATTTCTACAATAGTTTCTGGTTGATTGTTTCCAGGTGGATTAGCATCATCATCATTGCTACATGAGCTCAATCCAATTACCAGAAAAAAAATAGGAATGAATCTCAGTGTCTTTGAAATAATTTTCATTTTTTTGAGTTTTAAAGTGTTCAACGGTAACAAATATAATTAATTTGTTTAACGATTTTTAAAAATGATTAAACAAAAAATCAATTTTATGATTTTGTTAACACTTTTTGTGTCCTTATGTTATGCGCAAAAAGAGGTTAATAGATACGACAGCAATGGTAAGCGCCACGGGCTTTGGACTAAGAATTACAAGAATACCGATCAGGTGAGATATGAGGGTAATTTTGTTCATGGAAAAGAAGTGGGCTTGTTTAAGTTCTATAAGCTAGTTAAGGGGAAAAGTATTCTTAGTGCAACAAAGGATTTTAAAAAAGATTCCGATATAGTCGATGTGAAGTTCATGTCTTCAAAAGGAAAAGTAATTAGTGAAGGGCAGATGAAAGGTAAAGCATTTGTTGGCAAATGGCTGTATTACCATAACAAATTTGCTTCCGTGATGACGGTTGAACATTACAATAATGCTGGAAAGCTTGATGGTGAAAAAATCATTTACTTTAAAGATGGAAAGGTAGCAGAAAAGGTTACCTATAAAGATGGTAAAAGAGAAGGGAAGTCTGTATGGTATTCTGAAGAAGGCATACTACTTAGAGAATCCAATTACGTTAACGGAGAGCTTCATGGACCATCAAAATTTTATGATGCTTCTGGGCTAATAGCTTCTGAGGGTGTTTTTCAAAAAGATAGAAAGCATGGTATTTGGAAGTTTTATCAAAATGGAAAACTAAAAGAAGAAAAAGATTTTACCAGAAGGAGCAAAAATCCAAAACTTCAAAAGAAGCAATAGATTTAGCTTATTCACTCCATAACAATAAATAATGGCAACGCTTTTGCGTTGCTTTTTTTATAATTAATTTTGCAGCATGAAACGAGTAATAGTAGGATTATCTGGAGGTGTAGATTCTAGCGTTGCAGCTTATTTGTTAAAAGAGCAAGGCTATGAAGTGATTGGTCTATTCATGAAGAATTGGCACGATGATTCCGTGACTATTTCTAACGAATGTCCATGGTTAGATGATAGCAATGATGCCATGCTTGTAGCAGATAAGTTAGGCATTCCGTTTCAAACAGTAGATCTTAGCGAGCAGTACAAAGAGCGTATTGTGGATTATATGTTCAATGAGTACGAGCAAGGTAGAACGCCAAACCCAGATGTACTATGTAATCGCGAAATAAAGTTTGATGTCTTTATGAAGATTGCTATGGAGCTAGGAGCTGATTTTGTTGCTACAGGTCATTATTGTCGAAAAGGCGTCATTGAAAAGGATGGTGAAAAGGTATACCAATTACTGGCAGGTGTAGACAATAACAAAGACCAATCTTATTTTTTGTGTCAATTGTCACAAGAACAACTGAGCAAAGCATTATTTCCGATAGGAGAATTAACAAAACCAGAAGTTCGTAAGATTGCCACAGAACTCAATTTGGTTACTGCTGAGAAGAAAGATTCTCAAGGACTTTGTTTTATTGGAAAGGTAAGACTTCCGGAATTTCTTCAACAGCAACTACAACCAAAAGAAGGTGTCATTGTAGAAGTGCCAAAAGATCATAAGGTCTATGGTGAAGAAGTGCCAGATTTCGATTCAAAATATGATGAACTTCAGTATTTATCTCAAAAACTAGACTATTCTGTAGATTTTGGAAAAATTGTTGGGAAACATCAAGGCGCACACTACTATACCAAAGGACAGCGTAAAGGCCTAGCAGTTGGAGGTACTCCAGAACCACTATTTGTCATTGATACAAATGTAGAGGACAATGTTATCTATACAGGACAAGGCAAATCTCATCCTGGACTCTTCAAAAAAGCATTGTTTATCAAAGAACAAGAATTACATTGGGTAAGAGAAGATTTAGCCTTAGATATTGATGAAACTATGCAGGCAGAAGTCCGTATTCGATATCGTCAACCCTTACAAAAAGCTACACTATATAAGGTTGAAGGTGGCTTGTTCATAGAGTTCGAAAACGCCCAATCTGCTATAACCGAAGGACAGTTTGCAGCTTGGTATATCAATGAAGAGTTGGTAGGTTCGGGAGTTATTTCGTAAATTGCAGATACCAAATCTGTAAGATATGAAGAAGAAATTACTTTTATTAACCTTTTCTTTATTAGGAATTCTTGGGTATTCACAGCAAGATGCTTGGGTATTTCTTACTGATAAAGAGAATGTTTCGGCTTCAATAGCTAATCCTATTTCTATTCTAACTCAGAAAGCTATAGACAGAAAACTCGATAAGGGTGTTGCTATAGACGAGCGTGACGTTCCTGTTAATGAATCTTACATTACACAGCTAAAAAATCAATCGGGAATTTCTGTAATGGCAAAATCCAAATGGTTTAATGCCGTACACGTTAGAGGAACAGAAGCCGACATCAATGCATTACTGAATCTATCGTTTGTTGATAGTATTGACTTTGCAGATAATAGTTTAGACTCTTCTTCCAGAGTCTCACAACCTTCAAACAAGTTTGAAATTGAAGATACTCAAGTAAGCTTTACTTATGGAAATTCTCAAAATCAGGTGGAGATGATAAGTGCGGACGAACTGCACCTTCAAGATTATACAGGAGAAGGCATTACTGTAGCGGTTATGGATTCTGGTTTTCCTAATGTGAACACTATGGGAGGTTTTCAAAGGCTTAGAGACAATAATGATTTATTAGGAGGATACGATTTTGTAGATCGTACAGCAGATGTTTATGCTTTTGGAGGAAGCGATCACGGTACAAAAGTACTTAGTGATATGGCTGGTTTTGTACAAGATGAATTTGTAGGAACAGCGCCAGACGCTTCATATTATTTATTCAGAACAGAAGATGTGCTTTCAGAAACTCCAGTAGAAGAAAGCTATTGGGTAGAAGCAGCGGAAAGAGCAGATAGTCTTGGTGTTGATATGATTAATACATCATTGGGATACAGAGTTTTTGATAATTCTGCTTACGATTATACACCAGCTAATATGGATGGGCAGACCGCTTTTATAACAAGAGGTGCTTCTATTGCTGCTGAAAAAGGAATTCTTGTTGTAGTCTCTGCAGGAAATTCTGGAGCTACTGCTTGGCAAACTGTTGGTGCACCTGCCGATTCTCCAGATGTGCTATCGATAGGAGCGGTTGATGCAGATGAAAACTATGCATCGTTCAGTTCCCAAGGATCTAGTGCACAACCAACACAGAAGCCTGATGTTGTTGCTAGAGGAGCAGCCACTTATGTTATAGGCGCCAATAATGTCATTGTGCAAAACAACGGAACATCGTTTAGTGCACCAGTTATGGCTGGAGGTATTGCTTGTTTAATGCAAGCCTTACCAGAAGCTTCCACTGAGCAAATAAAACAATTTGTAAGAGAGTCTGCGTCCCAATTCAGTAGCCCTGATAATTTATTGGGTCATGGGATTCCAGATTTACAATTAGCTTTAGATATTGGTTTATCGATTTTAGAACAAGAGCGTCAAGACTTTGAATTATTTCCAAACCCTGTTGATACAGTACTCAATATTAGATTTCCATTCGGAATAGAACAAGCAGAGTTGAGGATTTATGATGTACTTGGAAAGCAAATCTTTAACCAACCAATCACGAATACTACTAACCGTATTGATACTTCAGAAATGGCTTCAGGAGTGTATTTGTTGAATATTAAATCTCCAACCATTTCAAAAACTATTAAACTGATCAAATCTTAGATGTCAAATAAAATTGTTGACCTTTTTAAAATAGAACATCCAATTGTTCAAGCTGGAATGATATGGAACAGTGGATGGCGCTTAGCTTCTGCTGCAAGTAATGCTGGAATCTTAGGGCTTTTAGGAGCTGGATCTATGTATCCTGAAGTCTTGCGAGAACACATTCAAAAATGTAAACAAGCTACAGACAAACCTTTTGGTGTTAATGTGCCGATGTTGTACCCAAACATTGAGGAAATCATGAACATCATCGTCGACGAAGGTGTGAAAATTGTCTTCACTTCAGCAGGAAATCCTAAAACCTGGACAAAATGGTTAAAGGATAAAGGGATAACTGTTGTGCATGTGGTTAGTAGTGTAAAGTTTGCTTTAAAAGCCCAAGAGGCTGGAGTAGATGCTATTGTTGCTGAAGGCTTTGAAGCTGGTGGCCACAACGGACGTGATGAAACTACTACATTGACTTTGATTCCAATGGTTAGGGAGCAATTACGCATACCATTAATAGCCGCAGGAGGTATCGCTACAGGACAAGCAATGTTAGCTGCTATGGTACTAGGAGCTGACGGTGTACAGGTAGGAAGTCGCTTTGTAGCAAGTCACGAATCTTCTGCTCACGATGCCTTTAAACGGGTTGTCGTAGATGCTAAAGAAGGTGATACGCATTTGACACTAAAAGAGTTAGCGCCTGTACGATTAATAAAGAACAAGTTCTACAACGAAGTACAGGAACTCTACAAAACTGGTCCAACAGTTGAGGAGCTAAAAGAGCTTTTAGGCAGAGCCAGAGCCAAAAGAGGAATGTTTGAAGGCGACTTGGAAGATGGCGAATTAGAGATTGGCCAAGTTTCAGGATTGATTCACGATGTCAAGTCTGTACAAGAGATTGTAGACGATATGCTTCAAGAGTTTGAAGACGCTAAGAAAGCGGTTACTAAGCTTTAACAGCAATCATACTTATTTCAACATTAACAAACTTTGGTAAGTTGGCAACTTCAACAGTTTCGCGAGCTGGAGCTGTATCTTCATCAAAATATTGTCCGTAAACACTATTTATTTTTGAAAAATTATTCATATCAGAAATAAAGATAGATGTCTTTATCACATGGTCAAATGTCATATCCGCAGCAGCTAAAACAGCCTTAAGGTTTTCCATAACAAGCTTTGTTTCACTTTCTACACTATCGCCTAGAGCAAGCTGACTAGTTTTAGGATCAATAGCAATTTGCCCAGAAGTGTAAAGTGTATTGTTAATTAATACTGCTTGATTATATGGTCCTATTGGAGCTGGTGCATTTGGTGTGTTAATGATTGTTTTCATGGGTAAGGATAATTTAGAATTTAATTGACCTCTCTTTGCTTTCTCGACCAATTTAAAGAATTCAATTTAATATCAATATTAGAATAATCGATTAATCCAAGGGTAATTTTATTTGCATCCTTATTAATCATAATTCCATAGTATGTTTCTTCGTCATTGAATGGGTCATCATATGTTTTTTCGTGCTTGTCATTTTTGAACCACCAAGACATGTATTCAAAGCTTTCAATATCATTTATGCCTTGTTCGTTTTCATCATCACCATATTCAGAAATGATTTGTTCTAATATACTCTTAAACTCGTCAAAGTTGTGCTTTGCTACATGTAGTTCTAAATGATGGGCAACTCCATTAAATATTGAAACTTGAAATTCGCTAAAAATACCTTTATAAGTTGGGTCTAAACCAAACAATAAAAATGATCTACTATCACCTTCCTTAGAAATTAAATCGGTTAGAAAGACTGATTTGCCATACAGTAATTCAAGATTAATATCTAGAAGTTCTTTGATGTTTTTTATTCTATTCAATCTATTCTAGATTAATAGTTACGAAGTTATGCTATAGCTGTCGATCTGGTTGTCTACGCTTGTCGTACTTCAAGTCTTTCAATAAGCTAGACTTAATACCGATGAAGAAGTTCCATGAACTACGGTCGCTAAAAGGAATCCAGCTAAAGTTCATACGCCAACTCAATAGATCTCTTTCAAACCGTAATTGTGTATATGTAAATCCTTTATTCTTAAAGTCATAACCAGATGAAGCACCAACAGTCCATCGCGGTGAGATATCTATATCACCAGAGAACATTAAGGAATGCGAAGATATTTCATTCTGCCGTCGTGTATTGGCATAATTTACCGCATAAGCAAGCCTGAGAGACCAGGGGATTTTGTAATTGAATAACTCAGATTCTTTCTCCTTTTTATTTTCATCTTTATCATCGTCAGTCAATCTTTGATCGGCAAAATCCTGCGGTTTTCCAAAGAGATCATCAGCCCGACCACCACTACGCAGAGATTCTGCTATGGCAGCATCTTCACGTCCACCAGATTCAAAATTATCGCTAGATAATGAATAACTAATGTTCATGTTGGCAGAAGTTAATCGGAATAAGCTTCCTCCATTATCGATATTAAATCTGTCGATTTTATTGTTGTTATTATCGAGTGCATAAGGGTCTAAAGTAGCTCCAAAGTTGATGCTCATTTTCTTATTAAGAATCTGCGTTCCACCAGTCACTCTAAGTGGGCTCCATTGCAAGGAATCTCCCGAAATATTATAAGCTGTAGAGAAGTTAAGGTTGTTTAATAACACAATCTTTTTAGGCTCTGTTTTTGTGCTATCCTTGTCTCTTACTTTGGCTTCAAAATTATTTCCTAGAGATAAGCCGACTGAACTTGAGAAGTTTCTATTTGGCGCGCCAAACAGCGAGCCTTCAAAACGGCTAAACACCTGATCAGAAGTCATGCCGTCTGCATCTACAACTTCATAAGTTTCATAATAGCGATCAAAAGCAGGATTGATGTTATAGCTTATGGAAGGTCGCATCACATGCCTTATCGCTTGTATCTTAGGGTCTTTACCTTCTTTTTTAAAGTCGAACATTCCATAGATTGTAGTACCTAAGCTTGCACTAAAGTTATATGTTCGGAATGAGTCAAATCCGTTTCTATCTACAGTAACAATCTCTAAGCTATTAGGATCTTGGAAACGATCTATAGTATTTAGTGTCCAGGTTTCTTGAAAATTAGCACTGGCACTCATACTGAAATACTTGAATAACTTAAAGTTGGTACTCAAAGGTATGGAGTGCTGCATTCCGATTCTGGCATCATCAAACATTTCTTTTTTGAAGAATAAAGAATCTGTAGTCTGAATACGATTTTCACCTCTAACATTGTACTGCAAGTTTATATTCTGAATGATACCTTTCTTTGTTCCAGTTTTAGGTTCAAATGGAAATATACGACTTACACTAGCCTGAAGTGTTGGTAACGTAAGGTTGACTTGTTCAGTTTGTGTATTCTGTTGATGTGTTGCTGTAAGATTAAGGTTTACTTGCGGTTCACCTTGAAATGTTTTTGAGTAAGATACTGAAGAGGATAAGGTATTATTCAAAAAGTTTGAAGCATTCAACTGATTAATCGATTGCTGAAAATAACGGCTACTACCAAGGTTTACTGACGCGGAGAATCTAGAGTTCGGATTTGCCTTTGCATCTTGGCTATGCGACCACCTGATATTATAAATGGTGCTTTTGCTAAAGTCAGGGAAACCACGCTCACTATTCAATAAGTTTTCATACCTAAAACTAAAATTACCTCTAAATCTATATCGCAAGGCGTAATTCGATTCAATCCTGAGACCATAACTACCATTGGTATAATAATCTCCAAGAACAGCTAAATCTACATAATCGCTAATTGCAAAATAATAACCACCATTTTGTAAAAAATAGCCACGATCGTTACCTGTATCTTCACCGAAAGAAGGGAAGATAACACCAGAAGTCTGTGTTTGAGTTAATGGAAAATATGCAAACGGAAGAAAAATTGGAGTCTTCACTTTATAGATTTCCATATTCGTAGGACCAGTAACTATTTTTTTTCCAGGAACTACCTTAATTTTTGAGGTTACAAATTCGTATTCTGGGTCATCAAGATCTTCAGCAGTGGTAAATCTAGCCTTCTCCATAAAGTAAACTGAGTCGTTTTCTTTCTTGGTTTTTGGAGCAAAAACATTAAAGCCTTGTTGTTCAGTCCTAGAATTAAAAATAAGTGCTTTTTGATTTTCAGTATTAAAAATAATAGAGTCGGGTTCTATAACATTATTGCCTTGTTTAAATACAGGTGCTTGAGAATAACCAGTTGAATCTTTGAGTCGTCCAGCATAGACAAGGTTTTTGCTGTAGTCTATAACAATAACTCCAGACTTAATCTCCATATCCTGATAATACACTTCAGCTTCGTTGTAGAGATAAATCTTTTTCTCGCGTTGATTGATAGAGACGTAATCTTTAGCCTTGTACTTTACAATATCCTCTAGTAAGCCTTTCTTCTTAGGAATCGAATCGGTCTTTACCGAATCATTTTCCCTAAGATTAAGTGGCTGAGTTAATAAAGAATCTGTTTTAACCACAACCAAACTATCGCGTTCTGTTTTTGGCTTAATAGGCTCCTTATTTTTTGGAAGCTCCTGAGCAAAGCCAAAACTGTTGATAAGCACTGTAAAACTTAGAAGAAAAAGTATGTGAAGGCTATTTGTACGCAATCCTTTTAGATGTATTTTTGTAAAAGTATGGCTCGGTTTTTGAACTGCCAAAATTACATATATTTTTTTGTGATTAGGATAATACAGTCATTAAAATTAAAAAATAGTAAAGCCCTTTGTTTTTGGGCACTAAACCGAGTTTATTAGCCGTTAGATATCTATGAAAACGTACATACATAACATATTCGTATTTCTTCTGTTCATATTTACAGTTTCTTTAACATCTTCTGATTTAACAGCTCAGGAAAAAGAAAAATTTATTGTCGTATTGGATGCTGGTCATGGAGGTGGAGATCCTGGTAACTTGGGTAATGGTTACAGAGAAAAGGATATAGCGCTTAAAGTGGTATTAGAAGTTGGTAAAGCTTTAGAAAAGAATAAGGATATCAAAGTCATCTATACACGAAAGACCGATGTGTTTTTAGAATTGTACGAGAGATCTGCAATAGCTAATAAAGCAGATGCAGATTTGTTTGTATCTGTACATTGTAACTCACACAATAGTCAAGCCTATGGTACAGAGACTTTCGTGATGGGGTTTACTAATGATAGACGAAACTTGGAGATTGCAAAAAAAGAGAATGAAGTGATTTTTATGGAGGATAACTATGAAAAGCACTATGAAGGTTTTGACCCAAATTCACCGGAGTCACTTCATAGTTTATCACTTATTCAAGAGCAATATGTAGACCAGAGCATAGTTTTGGCCAGAAAGATTGAAGATAATTTTTCAAAAAGTGTAGGTCGAAAAAGTAGAGGAATTAAACAAGCTAGCCTTTGGGTAATCCACAATACGTATATGCCTGGTATACTTGTAGAACTAGGGTTTTTAACAAACAATAAAGAAGGACCATTCTTAAATTCTAGAAAAGGACAGTTAAAAATGGCATCAGCTTTAGAAGATGCAATTTTGGACTATAAGAAAGAACTGGATAACAACGTCGGATCAGATATTTTTATTGACGATGACGAAGTTATTATTGAAGATGAGGTTGCTAATGATAGTACAGAAATTGCAGAGCCAGAAAAACCAATGATTTATGAAGGTGTTACGTTCAAAGTGCAAATAGCTGCTGGAAAAAGTCGATTAGCCACCAGATCATATAATTTCAAAGGCCTTAAGGAGGTCTCCCGAGAAAAGGATGGAAATCTCTATAAGTACTATTATGGAGAAACTTCGGACTATAATGAAATTCAAAGATTAAAGGAAGAAGCTTCCGAAAAAGGTTACAGTTCTTGTTTCGTTGTTGCGTATAAAGCTGGTGAAAAAGTCTCAGTAAGTGAGGTTATTAAAAGCACTGCTAATTAAACGCATTCTTAATAAATTTATTCCTAATTTTGCTAGCAACCAAATACGATAAACATTGAAGATTTCAAAAGAAATTAAGGTAGCGTTACTGGTTTTATCAGGTATTGCTCTTTTTATATATTTATTCTCATACCTCAAAGGAGAAGATATTTTTACAGCAGAAGATACGTATTACACCGAATTCGATTATAATGCATTGAGCACGTCGTCTCCTGTAACCATTAAAGGTAATGCTGTTGGAAAGGTTGAAGACATTAAATACGATTTCAAAACTGGGAAAACCAGAGTCTCTTTTTCAGTTGATCCACAATTAAAATTTTCCAAAAATAGTATCATCCGCTTGTATGAAACAGGTATCATGGGAGGAAATGCTTTAGCGATTATTAAGGCAAATGATGGCGAAATGGCCAAAACAGGAGACTTTCTTAAGTCTGAAGTTCAGCCAGGATTAGTGTCTAGCCTTAGTAAGAATTTTTCAGGATTGAGTGCGAATTTAGATGCCACATTACGTTCAACAGATACCTTATTGACTAATCTGAATAAATTAGTTATAGACGATTCCGACGCAGGTATTAAAGCCACTATAGCTGAACTTAATTCAACTTTGAAATCTTTTAAGACGCTCTCTTATACAATAGATAAAGCGATCAAGGAAAATGATGGTAAAATATCTTTAGTATTAGAAAATGTAAATAAGACAAGTGAAAATTTAGCGACACTTTCAGACGATCTCAAAGATGTTGAAATAAGTAAAACAATAACTAAACTTGATAATACTTTAGGTTCAGTAAATGCCGTATTAAGAGGCTTGGAAAATGGAGATGGAACGATGGGGAAATTGCTCAAGGATGATAAACTGTACAATAACCTAGAAGGTGCTTCCAAGGAATTAGAACTACTGTTGCTAGATATCAAACTTCATCCAGCACGATACAGACGTATACTTTCTAAAAAAGAGATCCCTTACGAACCGCCTACTGAAGAGCAGAAGAATTAGACCAACCACAACATGGAATACTTACCAAATATAGTTTTTGCAATTGCGCTCATTCTGGGTGTAGGATACTTTGTTCGTAATGTAAAGAAACTTATTAGAAACATTAAACTAGGGCAAGATGTTGATGTAAGCGATAACAAGTCGCAACGCTGGAAAAATATGATCAATATAGCGCTTGGTCAGAGTAAAATGGTGCGTAGACCAATTTCAGGAGTGCTACACGTTATTGTATATCTAGGTTTTATCATCATCAATATTGAAGTTCTAGAAATTATTATTGACGGTCTGCTTGGAACTCATCGTGTGTTTTCAGGAATGGGAAGTTTTTACGGATTTCTAATAGGGTCTTTCGAAATATTAGCTGTACTAGTATTTATCTCGGTAATCGTATTCTGGATTCGTAGAAATGTGATAAAGCTAAAACGTTTCCTAAGTGCTGAAATGACAGGCTGGCCAAAGAACGATGGGAATTTCATCCTGTATTTTGAAATGGTTTTGATGACCTTATTCTTAGTCATGAATGCAACAGATGCACCATTTCAAGCTATGGATAATGGGAATATTATCAGTCAATATATAGCACCTTGGTTTTCAGGATTGTCAGAAGGAACATTACACCTTATTGAACGCGGAGCATGGTGGATGCATATACTTGGTATTTTAGTATTCTTGAACTATTTATATTTCTCGAAGCATTTACATATCCTATTAGCATTCCCAAACACATATTATGGTAGCCTTACGCCAAAAGGAAAGGTGAATAATCTAGAATCGGTTACCAACGAAGTGAAACTAATGATGGATCCAAATGCAGATCCATTTGCAGCTCCAACTGAAGGGGCAGAAGATGAAACACCTGCAAAATTTGGTGCTAGCGATGTGCAAGACCTTAATTGGGTACAATTGCTCAATGCATATACGTGTACTGAGTGTGGACGTTGTACATCGTCGTGTCCGGCAAACCTCACAGGAAAGAAGCTATCACCTCGTAAGATTATGATGGATACTCGTGACCGTTTAGAGGAGGTTGGTAAGAATATCGATGCTAATGGAGGTGAGTTCAAAGACGATGGTAAGCAGCTTTTAGGCGATTATATCACACACGAAGAACTTTGGGCATGTACAACCTGTAATGCTTGTGTAGAAGAATGTCCTGTGAGCATTAATCCACTGTCTATTATCTTAGATATGAGACGTTATTTAGTCATGGAACAAAGTGCAGCACCAATGGAGCTGAACAACATGATGACCAATATAGAAAATAATGGTGCGCCTTGGCCTTATAACCAAATGGATCGCCTAAACTGGAAGGACGAGTAATTATGAAAGGCCTAATACTATTTAAGACAGTATTGCTATGCATTGTAATGATGTATTGCTATGTTATGTCTTTATTGATGACATCTAGTGTAGATGTTTTATTGAGAAACAATAGTGTTCAGGTTTTCATTTTAATTCATATCATAGCAATAGCGTACTACTATATAAGAATCAAGCAGGTGAATCGTAAACATTATGAATTCAATACTGATTTATAAAGAAGCATAAACAAGAGAAGTATGAGCGAGCAACTTATAGTCCCTACAATGGAACAATTAATGGCAGAAGGTAGACAACCAGAGATTCTGTTTTGGGTTGGTTCTGCTGGGAGTTATGATGATAGAGCTAAAAAAATTACCAGAGCCTTTGTGAAGATTCTCAATAAGGCAAATGTTGATTTTGCTGTGCTTGGTGCTGAAGAAAGTTGTACAGGAGATGTCGCAAAACGTGCCGGAAATGAGTTCTTATTCCAGATGCAAGCCATGATGAATATCGAAGTCCTCAATGCTTACGAAGTAAAACGTATTGTGACTTGTGACCCACATTCATTCAATACACTTAAAAATGAATACCCGAGCTTAGGTGGAAATTACGATGTGGTACATCATACCCAGTTTATTAAAGAGCTTGTAGATAAAGGTCGTTTATCTCTAGAAGGTGAAACCTATAAAGGCAAACGTATTACCTTCCACGATCCTTGCTATTTAGGTCGTGCTAACGAGGTGTACGATGCGCCTAGAGAAGTGCTCAAAAAGACCAATGCAAATATCGTTGAGATGAAACGTCATAAGCGCACTGCATTGTGTTGTGGAGCAGGAGGAGCACAAATGTTCAAAGAACCAGAAAAAGGAGACATGGACATTAATGTATTGCGTACAAAAGATGCTTTAGAAACTAGTCCTAATATCATTGCAACCGGTTGTCCATATTGCAATACTATGATGACGGATGGCATTAAGGCACACGAAAAAGAAGACAGTGTTACTGTTTTGGATATCGCAGAACTAATCGCAAATTCTTAATTATGAGTAATAAACCTTCATTCATTAAGTTTAGAATTATAGCAGGCATCGTAGGTGGTGTTGTTTGTGGTGGAATAATGTATCTCGGTAAAACGTTTCTAGATGCGTCGTTTACCAATAATACCATACTTATAGTAGCCGCTGTTGTTGCGGTTATTTTCGCAATTATAGTGAAGCCAAAACCGAATCCAAATGCTTAAAGCTGCATTGACAAATGGCATCATTTGGACAGCATTAATGTTTGGGTTGTTTTACTTTACCAATAAACCTATCACAATTGAAATTTTTGCACTAATCTTCGTAGTATTTTCTGCATTGGGTGCAATTAAATTTTATTACAGAGAAAAAAGAAAGGAAGAATAAATGTTAGTAGATTTTAATTCATTACCAGATACTTCAAGAGTTTGGATATACCAAGCCAGTCGTTCATTTACTGACGCTGAAATAGAAGAGATAAAAGCTAAGTTAGATCAGTTTATAGAACAATGGACCGCTCATGGTAGCGATCTTAAGGCTGGATATGACATCAAATATAAACGCTTTATCACGATAGCCTTAGATCAGGATTTAAATACTGCAACGGGCTGCTCCATTGATGCTTCTGTGCATTTTATTCAACAGTTAGAAAAAGACTATAATGTTGATCTTATGGATAAGATGAATGTGTCCTACAAACAAGGAGAATTCATTGCTTATAAGCCATTGTCAGACTTCAGGAAGATGGCAAAGAACAGATCCGTTTCACTCAGCACTATTGTGTTCAATAATTTGGTGACCAACAAAGCAGAGTACTTAGAAAATTGGGAAGTGCCTGCAAAAGACAGTTGGCATAGTCGGTTTATTAAGTAAATAATTTACATTCAATTAACCACAAACACTTTCATATTTTAAATAGAATACCCATTTTTGCATCTTCCTTATTGAGAATGAAGTTCTTATGGCTAAAGAGATTTTCTTACTAAACATTTCTGGACAAGATAAACCAGGTTTAACGGCAGCATTGACTGAAGTATTAGCAGAGTATGGTGCTAAAGTTTTGGACATTGGTCAAGCAAACATTCACGATACCTTATCATTGGGTATGATGTTTGAAATTGAATCTGGGAAAAAGTCCGCAGCAGTACTTAAGGATTTGTTATTTAAAGCCTATGAACTTGGCATTACAGCTAAATTCAATCCAATCTCGCTTGAAGACTATGAAAAATGGGTAAAGCTCCAAGGAAAAGACCGTTATATTATAACAATACTTGGTGAGAAATTAGCTGCTGAACAAATCTCACAAGTCACCAAAGTCATTTCTGAAAAGAACCTCAATATTGATGCGATAAAACGATTAACAGGACGTTTGTCTTTGGTTGAAAAAGAAGAATATCCAAGAGCATCAATTCAGTTGTCAATAAGAGGGCGTATCGATGATAAAGAAGAAATCACCAAGAAGTTTATGGATATTTCCAGAGACTTAGATGTCGATATCGCATTCCAAGAAGACAATATCTTTAGGCGCAACAGACGCTTGGTGTGTTTCGATATGGATTCTACTTTGATACAGACCGAAGTTATTGATGAATTGGCAGAATTGGCTGGTGTAGGTGAGGAGGTTAAAGCCATTACAGAGTCTGCGATGCAAGGCGAAATCGACTTTAATGAAAGCTTTGAAAGACGCATGAAACTCTTAAAAGGGTTGAGTGAAGATGTGCTTCATAATGTCGCTGTTAATTTACCGATTACCAAAGGTGCGAAACGTCTTATTGATACCTTGAACAATTACGGTTTCAAAACCGCTATCTTGTCTGGTGGGTTTACCTATTTTGGACATTACCTTCAGGAAAAGTTAGGTATCGATTATGTTTATGCAAATCAGTTAGAAATCAAAGATGGTGTTCTTACAGGAAACTATATTGGCGATATTGTTAATGGTGAAAAGAAAGCAGAATACCTCAAAGAGATTGCAGAAAAAGAAGGTATTGATATTAGCCAAACCATAGCTGTTGGCGATGGTGCTAACGATCTGCAAATGCTCAATTTGGCTGGTTTAGGGATTGCGTTCCATGCTAAGCCAACTGTAAAGGACAATGCACAAAACTCAATTTCTAGCATAGGCTTGGATGGTGTCCTGTATCTACTGGGTTATCACGACAGACATATCGATTTGATTGAGTAGATTTTTTGATTAATCGAATATTTTAATTTCAATTATCTAGTATTTATTAATTCAGCAATTTCATCTAATAATTTGCAAGATTTGTCCTCTACCCAATAAATGCTATTTTCACCTTTAATTCGGAATATATATTCTATTTGAGAAGAACAAAGATCTAGGTCAATCTTTTGCAGTTTTTTTACGTCAGATACAAACTCCAAAAGTTTTTCCTTTATGTCTTTGCCTTTTGAATAAATCCATTGATCTTCAGGTTCGTCTTCATATCTAAGACCATATATTTTTTTTCTAAGAAAAAGCTCATCTTCTTCATTCGATATGAACTCTATCAGATTCCTAAAACCCCCAAAACATCCATAATTTTTATAAAGAATTTGCAGTGTATCTTTTCTTGTTAAATTTTCAATATTCAGGTGTTTAATATCTTTTTTATCATAATAATCACTTACCATTTCTGGAAATGTTAACTCGATATTTTTTTCAAAACGTAGTTTTTCTTGAATGGTGTCTTTTAATTCAGATATATATTTTAAGTGATATTGACCAATACTTAGGCTATCAAAAATTAGACTGGTATTGATTTTGTCATCTTGGATAAATAATTTTGGAATGATTATTTGATGAGATTTTTCAATAACCAATTCTGTCCAAATTCCTGAATGTGGAATATATACTTGAATGAAATTTCCTTGAGGTGAGTAATACACAGATTGCCTGCTTTCGCCTATAAAAGCTTTCCCTTTTATATCATCATTAGGAATGGATATGGTTTTTATATTTTTATTTAAAGAATCACTACAATTCTGAAAAGAAAATAGAAAACATAAGACTCCGAAAAAAAATAAACTATATTTTGTTTTATTCATTATTAAATGCTTTAAATAAAACTATAACATTTAAAAGTAACATACTGCAGGGTTTCAGTTAATTATCTAATAACCTCGATTGCCCACTTAGTAACTTCCAATGATCTTTTCGTTTTATTAGTGTTCCAGATTCTATTATAGATACAGTAGATTTCGTTCCAGAAGTATCAATCGTAATGCTCCGAACTATTCCAGAATAGTTTGCAATATCATTTGACAAAGGAAATATTTGCAATGTATCCCATTGCAATTCGATAGAGCGTAACGCTTTGGAGTTAATTTCCAAGATAGTCTTTACCGAATCATAAGAAAGAGCAGTTTTATATCCTGGTGGAACCCAAAAAAATTCATCTGAAATATCTAGATATTCAAACTCAGCCGTAAGACCTTTTTCATTGATGTCTTTATGGTAGACATGCAGCATTTTGGAAACTTCTTCGGAGACAAGACTTTTGTTCAAATCTTTTGAACTTTCAGTGCCGTTACACGAAATCAGTAAGAGTAGTATCGCAATGTAGCCTATAGTTCTCATTTTGATTAAAATCCTAATACATCAAAGCTATGAAAAAGTATATCATTTTTAGTTAATTACCTTGTGATAAATCTATCATAAAGTTTTCAAACTTGTACTTTAAAATACTATTTTGGCATAGTTTTTAAATGTATTTTTCTAAATACGCCACTATGAAGCATACCTTGTCCCTCATTACCATTTTAGCACTTTCAATAATTAATGGCTTTAGCCAATCGCACCCTTTGGCATCCGAAGATGTCGAACAACAACAGCAGTGGGTCGATAGTCTATACAATAGCATGACTTTAGAAGAAAAAGTTGGGCAATTGTTTATGGTTCAGGTGTTTTCCAACAAAGACAATAAGCATAAGAACGATATCGTCAACCTTATCAAAAAACAACATATAGGCGGTGTTATTTATTCCAAAGGAGGGCCTTACAGACAAGCTAGATTGAACAATGAATTACAAGCCGCAGCTAAAGTTCCTCTATTGGTTGGTATGGATGCAGAATGGGGATTGAGTATGCGATTAGATTCTACATACGCTTTTCCATGGAATATGACTTTAGGTGCTATTGAAGACAATAAGCTTGTCGAAAAAGCAGGATACCAAATAGGAAAACATTGCAAGCGTGTAGGTGTGCATTTCAATTTTGCACCTGTAACAGACATCAACACTAATCCTAATAACCCAATTATAGGGAATCGTTCTTTTGGAGAGGATAGAGATAATGTTACCGAAAAAGCTTCAGCCTTTATGAAAGGGATGCAAAGTGCAGGCGTGTTAGCCAATGCCAAACATTTTCCAGGACATGGCGATACTGAGCAAGATTCACACAAAACCCTACCAACCATAAACTTTAGTGAGCAACGTATCGATTCTGTAGAGTTATACCCTTACAGGCGGTTGATTAAAGAAGGTTTATCGAGTGTTATGGTGGCGCATCTTAATGTGCCAAGTTTAGAATCGAGATCTGGTTTTCCATCGTCATTATCTAAGTACATTGTCACAGATATTCTCAAGGAAAGGTTAGGATTTAAAGGACTAATCTTTACAGATGCCTTGACCATGAAAGGCGCTGCAGATTACGTGCAACAAGGTGTAGATGGTATTACAACAAAAACCTTTACAACAGGAGGCGAAATAGATTTAATGGCCTTTTTAGCAGGAAACGACGTCATGCTCATGTCTGAAAATCCTCAAAATGGTGTAGCAAAATTTGTAGCCGCATATAATGAAGGTATTATTACGGAAGAACGATTAGCACATTCGGTGAAGAAAATATTAATGGCTAAGTACAAAGTCGGGCTCAACGATTACAAACCGATTGGTATGTACAATCTAGCCAAAGACTTGAACAGACCGATTGATGATGCACTTTATGGTGAATTGATGGAGAATGCTATTACAGTTCTAAAAAATAAGAATGATCTGTTGCCATTGCGACATTTGGATACCAAGAAGATTGCTTATGTAAAGTTTGGAGATGATGATGGTTCAGCCTTTTATAACGAATTGAGAAAGTATGCTAAAGTTGATAAAGTCAATGCAGACAACCTTGATGAATTGTTAACCAAGCTAAAAAATTACAACACTGTTATTATTGGTTTTCATAAGTCTAATGCCAATCCTTGGAAGGGTTATAAGTTTACCCTAGAGGAAATAAACTGGATGTACGAAATTGCCAGAACCAATACAGTTGTACTCAACATATTTGCAAGACCTTATGCATTAATCGATCTAAAGAGCGAAACAAACTTTGAGGGCATTGTAATGAGCTATCAAAATAGTGAGATTGGACAGCAAAAGTCAGCACAAGCATTATTTGGCGCAGTTCCAGTAAAAGGCAAACTCCCAGTAACTACAGGTGAATTTTTCAAAGTAGGTGATGGTATTACCTATAATGGACTGCAGTCACTAAGTTATGGTATTCCTGAACGTGTAGGAATGAGTACAGAACGTCTTAAAGCATTGGACTCCATTGCTAACCATGCTGTAAATAATAAAATGACTCCAGGTATTCAACTACTTGTTGCCAGAAAAGGGAAAGTCATTTATAATAAGAATTTTGGTAAGCACACTTATGAAGGCTCTGAAAAAGTAAAGTTCGATGACATCTATGATGTTGCTTCTTTGACTAAAATCGTCGCAACCTTACCACTGTTGATGGAACTTGAAGAAAAAGGGATAGTTAGTTTGAATACTAAGCTATCACAGATACTTCCAGAGTATAAGGATTCAAACAAAGAAGATGTCACCATAAAGAAAATGTTGTCGCACTATGCGCAATTACGTCCTTGGATTCCATTTTATTATGCCACGTTAGATTCAGTAAGCAAAAGACCTCTGAAAGAATATTATCGAAAGTCATCACAGAAAGGATTCAAAATAAAAGTTGCCAACGAACTATATCTAAGAAATGATTATAAAGATTCTATTCAAGAAATCATAAAAGAAAGCGAACTCTTATCTAGGTTGAGGTACAGATACAGTGACTTACCATATTATATTTTGAAGAAGTATATCGAAAAACATTACGATAAGTCATTAGCGGAACTGGTTCAAGATCATTTTTACCGTTCCTTAGGCGCAAACTATACAACTTATAATCCGCGCAATACATTCAGTAATAAAAATATAGTACCAACAGAAGTTGATGATTATTACAGGTATCAAAAAATACAAGGTTATGTTCACGATATGGGTGCAGCAATGCAAGATGGTGTAGGAGGACATGCAGGTATTTTTAGCAATGCCAATGATATCGCCAAGATTATGCAAATGTACCTTCAGAAAGGCTATTATGGCGGCAAGCGCTATTTAAAAACCCAAACTATAGACAAGTTTAACAAGTGCTATTATTGTCATAGAGATAATCGAAGAGGCGTAGGGTTCGATAAGCCACAACTAGGCGAAGAAGGACCAACCTGTGGATGTTTATCCATGACTAGTTTTGGACATTCAGGTTTTACAGGCACTTACGCTTGGGCTGATCCTGAAGAAGAAATTGTCTACATCTTTTTAGCAAATAGAACCTATCCTAAAGCAGGGAAAAATCTATTGCTGAGAGAAAATATAAGAACAAATATTCAAGAGGCAATCTATAATGCCATTGATAATTGAGATTGAAAATATTCAATACCGAATTAACTTCTTCTTATCATTGAAATAGAATAAAAACACATAACTTTAACCACACAAAAGGCATTTATACTTTAATATGAAGATAGGAATCGTATGTTATCCAACATTTGGAGGTAGTGGCGTCGTTGCAACAGAACTAGGCTTAGAGCTGTCCAAAAGAGGTCATGAAATACACTTTATTACTTACAGACAACCAGTTCGCTTAGACCTCCTGAGTCAAAACGTACATTTTCATGAAGTAAACGTGCCAGAATACCCTTTATTTCACTATCAACCTTACGAATTAGCATTATCTAGTAAGTTGGTAGATATGGTTAAGTTACATGGGATTGAAGTATTACACGTACACTATGCTATTCCTCATGCTTATGCAGCCTATATGGCTCAAAAGATGTTGGAAGAAAACGACATATATGTACCCATAGTAACTACACTTCATGGTACAGACATCACACTTGTTGGGAGCCATCCGTTCTATAAGCCTGCAGTAACATTTAGTATCAATAAATCTGATGCCGTAACCTCAGTATCTCAGAGTTTGAAAGAAGATACACTGCGCTTATTTGATGTTGATAATGGAATACATGTCATCCCGAATTTTATTGATATTTCTAAATACAAGCACGATTATACCGATTGTCAGCGAGGCATGATGGCGGAAGACAATGAACGTATTATTACACACATCAGTAATTTCAGGGAAGTGAAGCAAATTCCAGATGTTATCAAAATATTCTACAATATCCAGAAAGAAATGCCTGCCAAATTAATGATGGTTGGTGAAGGCCCTGAAAAGGAACCGGCTGAGCGACTTTGCAGAAAACTTGGTATTTCTGATAAAGTGGTATTCTTTGGAAACAGTAACGAGATCGATAAGATTTTATGCTTCAGCGACTTGTTCTTATTACCATCATTGACCGAGAGTTTTGGTTTAGCAGCTTTAGAAGCTATGGCGTCTGGTGTCCCTGTAATTTCAAGTAATACAGGAGGAATCCCAGAGGTGAATGTACAAGGTGTTACAGGCTTTTTGAGTAATGTCAATGATGTAGAAGACATGTCCAAAAATGCCATCCATATTCTAAGTGATGACCTCAGATTACAGCAGTTTAAAGCTAATGCTAAGCTGCAATCCAATAAGTTTGATATCCATCAAATAGTACCTAAATACGAAGCAATTTATAAGGACACTTTCAATAAGTGTATGGTGATGTAGTCGTAAACTTGTATAATTATTTTGTTACTCCGCACTTGATGTGGAATCTTTGCGTCTAGTCTCGTAAACCTCAAGATTCTGAATTTCTTGCCTAAAGTGTTCTAAACGATCAGGATCATTTCTATAAAAAAGCTCAACTAAACTCATACTGTCAGTAAAGTATAATAAAGTTCCGAGACCTCCAATTATAATAATTCTAATGATATTTTCTTTTAACAGTCTTCTTCTTTTCATTACGTAGAAGATGAAAAAGACAACAATCGAAACTAATAACATTCCTAACGAGAGTTTTAAGCCCATTTGTCCATATGGCCAAAATTGAATTTTGAAAAGCATATAGATTACAATAAAGGAAAATACAAACCCTAGGCAAATAGCACCAATTATACCTAGAGCCGAAATATGTTGGTAACTAGATTTTTTGGCAATATCTCTTAAACGAATTCCATTCAGCAAAATAAACCCTAAGCCAAAATATAACATACCTAATAGCGTAGCACTAAGTGCCAATATCAATGAATTATATGGCCAGTTCATAAGCTTCATTATAAAAGCAATACCTATTAAAAAAGAGAGTGCTATTTCTAATTTTTTCATAAATAAATAATTAGTCTCAAATATAGTATTTATCACTAATTATTGTCACTTCTACATTTCATCACAAAATATCTACAATTCGGTAATTCATTCTTTATTGAGCTTTAAGGTTGAAGGATATTTGTTCCAAATTAAAATCAACAATAATGAAACATTTAATTATCCTCGCTTTTATGATAAGTTCTGCAATTTGTGGAGCACAAGGAAATTTTGAAAAAGGTATGCAAAAGGCCTTTGAACTTTGGGAAAACGACAAATGGGGCGAAGCCGAAAACTTATTTGAGCGTATTGCTAAAGCTGAACCAGATCAATGGTTACCGCACTATTACATTGCACAAATGAATAGTCTAAAAAGTTGGAACGAAAAGGACGAAACCGTTTTAAAATCACAGTTAGATAAAGCACAACAGCACTTGGATCTAGCCAAGAACATTAGTGAAAACAATCCAGAGATTATGGTATTACAAGCACATTTATATACCAATTGGGTTGCTTTTGATGGTGCCACTTACGGAATGAAATACGGACAGACAGTTACTGAAATTTATAACAAGGCTTATGAACTAGCTCCAGACAATCCTAGAGTAGTTTACAATAAGGCAGAATGGGGAATGGGTAGCGCTCGATACTTTGGGCAAGACACTAAGCCGTTTTGTAAGGACATCGAAAAATCCATAGAACTTTTTGCTAACTTTAAACCAGAAAGCGAATTGCACCCAAATTGGGGACAAAAAAGAGCTGAACAAGTATTAGCTTCGTGTAACTAATAAATTCCAAACCTTTAAAAGGAAACAATGACTAAGTCTTCTAAAAATATCATAATAGTAATCATAATTGGAATCCTAGTATTCGTACTTGGCAACTTCTTAGAAGGTGGTTTCGATTTTGAAAATGCTAAAGAGTTTTGGATAGAGTTAGGGTTTTATCAGCTATATAGTTTTGTGCTTGGCTATGCTAACATGTATTTTTTTGATTATCTAGAAAAATTCAGTTGGAAAAGGAACATAGGTGTAAAACGTATTGTCATTGGAATCTTTGGGTCGTTAATGATTACTCTGGTTTGTTTATTCTTTCTGAGATATTTAGTAATGTTCTTTTATACCAATGCAGGTATAACGTTCTCAGACTATTTAGATAACCAAAGTTGGGGGAATTACATATTTGGACTTTGGATTACGTTGACGATTGTTATTATTTTTCATGTTGTATACTTCTACAATCGTTACCAACAGACCAAAATAAAAGAGCAAAAGGTAATTGCAGGGACAGCTAGCGCTAAGTTCGATGCATTAAAAAATCAACTCGATCCTCACTTTTTGTTCAATAGCCTTAACGTATTGACCAGTCTTATTGAGGAGAACCCAGATAACGCACAACGCTTTACCACATCTCTGTCTAAAGTCTATCGCTACGTTTTAGAGCAAAAAAATAAAGACTTAGTAACGGTAGACGAAGAGTTAGATTTTGCCAGGACGTATATGTCCCTATTAAAAATGCGATTCGAAGACAGTCTCACTTTTGAAATACCAGAGAGCGCTTCAAATCCAGAGAGTAAAGTAGTGCCATTATCGCTTCAGTTGTTGTTGGAAAACGCAGTAAAGCACAATATGGTTACAACAAGTAAACCACTTCATATAAAAATCTATGAAGAGGGCACCAATCTGGTTGTGATGAACAACCTTCAACCTAAGCAGATCGTAAAAAAGAGTAGTGGAGTAGGCTTAGGAAATATAAAACAACGCTATAGCCTATTAACTAATAGGAAAGTACTAATCAATCAAGGAGCAAGCAGTTTTGCAGTAGCAATACCGATGCTTACAAAACAAGTAACAGTAATGAGAAAAATAGAATCAAAATCCGAGTTTGACGATAGATATGTCAGAGCTCGAAAACATGTAGAGGAAGTCAAAGAATTCTACTACAGTATATTATCATACATCGTCGTAATGCCATTTCTGATCTTTATCAATTGGTATACATCATGGCACTTTCAATGGTTTTGGTTTCCATTGTTTGGATGGGGAATAGGAATCGCTTTCCATGCCTATAAAGTCTATGTCAATGACGGTGTTTTGGGTAGAAATTGGGAAGAGAAAAAGATAGAACAATATATGCGTGAAGAAGAACAACGCAACAAATGGAACTAATGATGAATACTAAAGAATCATACAGAGACGAAGGTATTTACTTTAGAGCCAGACATCGTGTTGAGCGCGTTAGGAAATACTATACACATCTTATTATTTTCCTAGTGGTGAATATTATTATTTCTACTGGTAAAGTCATTAGAAATCTGAATAATGGAGAAACTTTTGAAGAAGCATTTTTTGACTTCAATACCTTTTCAGTGTGGATAGTTTGGGGGCTCATCATAATTATACATACCATTGCAGTATTTGGGTTTCCTTTAATATTGGGAAAGAACTGGGAAGAAAGAAAATTAAAACAATTTATGGACGAAGACCAATCTAAAGATTGGAAACAAAATATATAACTATGGAAAACTACGATATAGAACCATATAAAGATAGAGACGCAAGATCGCATTATGAGCGCGAAGAAGCTTATATGCGTGCAAAGAAAAAGCTAGACAAAATAGTTGGCTTTTATTGGCACTTGGCCGTGTATATTGTCATCAATATATTTTTAATCATACTTATAGGTTTAAACTCTGGCGAAGGCTTCACTGGCTTTGGGCCTTATGCAACAGCTACATTTTGGGGTATAGGGTTAATTTTCCACTTTTTAGGAGTATTTGGACCAAACTTCATGTTTGGCAAGAATTGGGAGGAACGCAAAATTCAGGAATATATGGATAAAGATATGCGAGACAGGCAACGTTATGAATAGCATGGAGCAAAAGAGCGAAAATAAGCAGGATTATATAAAGGCTAAAGAAAAAGTCAAAGCCTTACAATTATTCTATATACACCTACTAGGCTATATTATTTTAATGGGGCTTCTTACCTACAATTTGTTTATTGTACAGGGCGAATATAAAACGGCTATTATCTGGTTAGATAGCTGCGTTATGGTTGGCTGGACGATCTTTATAGCTGTCCATGCCTGGAATGTTTTCAAAGGGAGGTTGCTTTTCAAAGAAAGTTGGGAAGATAGAAAGATTGACGAAATCATTAAAGAGGACCAAGAAGGAGAAGAAGAAGTGACACTTTGGGAATAATAATTAGTTTGTAAATAACCATCAAAAAGCATAATACATGAACGTTATCATCATAGAAGACGAAAAACCATCTGCAAGACGCTTACAGCGTATGCTTCAAAGATTAGAAATTAATACTGAAGTCATGCTGCATTCAGTTGAAGAATCTTTAGAATGGTTTCAAAATAATGAACATCCAGATTTGATATTCTTGGATATTCAGTTGAGTGATGGTTTGTCGTTTGAGATTTTTGAGCATGTCGAAGTAAAATCAGCAATTATTTTTACAACGGCCTATGACGAATATGCGCTTCAGGCCTTCAAACTAAATAGTATTGATTATTTATTGAAACCAATCGATGAAGACGATTTGGCTAAAGCAGTCTCTAAATACCAAGAACGATTACCCAAAGAACAATCTGTGACATTGGATTTTAATGATATAAAGAAACTATTGGTCAACCCTATTGAACGCGAATACAAAAAACGATTTTCAGTTAAAGTGGGTCAGCACCTTAAGCTTATCAATATAGATGACATAGAGTGTTTCTTTAGTGAGAATAAAGGAACTTACCTACATACAAACGAAGGTAGAAACTATCTGTTAGATACAACTTTAGAGCAATTAGAAGATGAGTTAGAACCGCATACATTCTTCAGGATTAATCGCAAATTCTTTATCAACATCAATGCGATTAGGGATATCATTAGCTATACAAATTCTAGGCTACAGATAAAACTCAATTCCTATAAAGAACAAGATGTTATCGTAGCAAGGGAGCGTGTAAAAGATTTTAAAGCGTGGTTAGAATAAATCGAATAGATCACCAATAGCATCGCCAACATCATCAAAGAGATCTCCAGCACCAAACATTCCAGGAATACTTACGTCCAAGAAAATATCTAGTAATAATAATTCTTCAAGCGCAGTAGTTCGATATTTTTTCGAAGAGGTTTTAGATTCTTCTTGCCATTCTTCATACTGCTCTTGTTGTTCAATAACCATTGGTTTATTGGTCATAGATGCTCGGAGCATTTCGTCATAAGCGCTTCGCTTTTTTGGGTCGGATAATACATTGAAGCCTTCGACCAAGTCATTGAATCGGTCTTTGGCTTCTTCGTTAGGGTTATTATCAGGGTGATATATAGCAATCTCTCTTCTGAATGCTTTTTTTATAGCATTGAGATCACTGTTTTGATCTATATTGAATATAGAATAATAGTCCTTTATCATTGACTATGGATATACTCTACATTAAAAGTAATCCAGCAGACGAGGAGATTCCTTTATCTGCATAGATTTGATACGCAACTAATAAACAAGCAGCTATCAAAACGATTTTTACCATTAACGTAAATAGTACAAGCAAGTTAGCCTTTGTAAGATATTTCATTTTTTGATTGATTAATATTGATGATCGTTAGCTAGCAACTAACTATTCAAATAGACGGAATAAATCTCTATATGTTACACTTTTTAACATTTGATTAGCCATTTTAACATTATAATCATGTGATTTGTCTTGATTTTTTGCCAAAACAAGCATAATCGTTTAGTTTTCAGGTGTAAAGCTATTAATCATGAATCGGTTACTTTTAATACTCTTAATAGGTATATTTTCATGTCCGATATTCTCTCAAGACTGGAAAGTTTACCCTTATGAACCAGCTGGGCAAGTTGCTTTTCCTGTTGATGAAGGTAGGCATACTTCAGAGCCTATAGAATGGTGGTATACTGCTGGGCATTTGTTAGGACAAACATCCGGAACTAACTATAGTTATATGTATACCTTCTTCCATTATCCTCAAGCAGGTTTTGATGGATTTAGAATTTTGAACATTACCAATGATGATACAGGAGAATTCTTCCAGGATGTATTACCATTAAACTATACGACACTCTCTACAACAGGCTTTGACGTAGAAGCCTCAGTTTTTTTAGCCGGAACAGAATATTGGAAGAATAAACTAGATGGTAGCAATCAACCAATACCTTTTGAGTATGAATTGTTTGCAGCCAATGGCACTGGAGGATTGTCTTTAGATATTGTAACTACCAAGCGACCGTTAATCTTAGGTGATGATGGTTTTTTGAATCAAGGATTAGCAAACTACACATATTACTTTTCTCAAACTAAGAACGATATTACTGGTACGCTTACATTTCAAGGTGTAACTGAAAATGTGGTCGGAACCGGTTGGATTGATAGACAATATGGTGACTTTAATCCACTTACGGGAGAAAAGTACGAGTGGTTTAGTATGCAATTATCTAATGGTATGGATATTAATCTATGGAACATCTTTACTGCAGATAGAACCATACCAGATGAAGAAGAATATAGAATTTTATCAGCTTACGTAGATGAAAGCACCCAATATACTACAGATGATTTGCAGATAGAACGCTTACAATTTTTCTGTACACCAGACGAAGTTATGTGTTATTCCAAACAGTGGCGATTAACGTCTACGACGAATCATAGCATCGATCTTACGATAAGCACATTGCATACCACAACAGAAGTACAATTACCTTTCAGATTTTTTGAAGGCGCAACTACTATTTCAGGAACCATAGATGGTCAGCCAGTTACTGGAATTGGTTTTGCTGAGCTGTTGCATGCTTACGAAGACCCAGACATTGAGATAACAAGTCCAGCAGGAGGAGTTTATGATACATCTGTTCCTATTAGTTGGCAATTGAATAACCCAGATGAAGGACGACCAGTTTATTATGATTTGGAATATAGTATAGATAACCAGGCAAACTTTTTGCCAATAGTGTCAGATATCACAGATACTAATTATTTATGGAGCAATCCACCAATATCTAATAATGATGAGGTTTGGTTTAGGATTACAGCCCATTCTATCGATGGGACTTTGACATCAACCATTACTAGCGATTCTGCTTCATCAGCTACTCTGTCTGTTTCTAATTCTGAAGTTTTTCAAATTCAACTACATCCGAATCCTGTTGATGAAAAATTAAATCTTTTGCTGTCAGATGCAGTTGCTAATGGAGAATATCAGATTTTTGATATTGAAGGTAGAGTAGTTAGTGAATCAGTATTCAACGATACTAGTTTAAGCCTGAATGTATCCCATCTCAATTCAGGATTATATTTTATCAGAATAGTATCAGATAGAGGAGTGCTTACAGAAAAATTTATCAAGCGATAATTTAATCGTCTTCAATTCTATTATCGTCAAAAGCTGAAGGTAATAGCTTAGGGATAAACTTAATAAACAAAGGCAATAATATCATACCTCCAGGTAACATGAAAATCGCCAAACTCGGTATGGATTTAAAAATATCGAGCAATTGATTTTGGATCTGCTTTTGTTCTTCGTCAGTGAGCTTACGTGTTGTTGACTGCGTTAAAAGCACCATTACTTCTTTACTTTCTTTGAGCTCCTTGAGCAAACGCTTACTATTTCGCTTTATGAGTTTGTTTACCAGTTTACTGGAATTATCATAAAAACTTTGCACAAGATTCTTAGAATTCAAAAATGCAATCTTGTCTTTATTATTGTTATAAAACCAATTGATGTCATCAACAGAACTGGTAATGATATTGTCGTCGAGACTCAAATCAGTTTTTATTTGATTCAAAAACTCTAGTTCTTTTTTATCAATCACTTTATCACTCCAAGAAGCCATGCAAACAATATCAATGATGTATTGTTTTTCGAGATTAGAATTTATGTAGCCAATAACATCATCATATTCCAAAAGGTCATTATTGTGGAAACGTAGCGAAGACTCAAAAAGTTTTAAGAGGCTTTGGTCATACTCGGTCTTAGTAGGCTTAGATTCAAAAACTTTAAAAACAATAACCTCAATAGCAGTTTCAACATCTTGGATATAATCTTTTGTGATATTACCAGTTTTCAAAAACTTGTTATAGGCCAGAACATCTACAAAAAGTAAGGCATTAATTATAAAATGATTAAAGCTTTTTGTCAGAAGATTATCATCAATATGAACACGCTTATGAATGATTTTTTCTAGCAACCCAGATGATTTTCGCTGTCCAATTAACTCTTCAATAAAAGAGGTTTTGGTTTCATTAATTGCTCTATAAAAGTCTATAAGAGAATAGATGAAATTAGTTTTAGAATTCTGTCTGCTGAAGACATAATAATGTGCCAAAACTAAATTGACTTTGCAAAGTTCTTCGTCGGTAAGATCATTAATACTTATTGAAGATTCTATAGTCGCTACATTACTGCCGTAGATGAATCCAGATTCTTTTAAAGAATGATAAAATGTAGCATTATCATTATCAAGATAATTGTGATTATCATTGATATGCTTCATCAATTTTTTTACCCAACCTGACGCCGAAGGATTCATGCAATTAATTTGATATAAAAATAAAAAAGCTACTCAAAAAGTAGCTTCTTTGAATGTTATTTTAATTAAAAGTTATTCTATAATTCCACCGCAGCTTACTCTACTACCCGCTGCTCCAGAAGGTTGTGAAGTAAAATCATCTGCGCCTTGGTGTACAATAATGGCTTTACCTAATATATCCTTTGCAGGATCGCCACAGCCAATACACCATTCTTGAGTTTTGAAATCTATGGTGCCATTACCATTGGCATCAGCGACAAAATTTCCAATATCACCTTTATGGTAACCCTTTGCATCTCCCCATTTACCATGAGGCTGACCAGTTGGATTCCAATGGCCTCCTGTAGATTTTCCATCATCCGAAGAGCAATCTGCTTTTTCATGTATGTGGATAGCATGTTCACCTTCAGACAATCCACTCATTACAGCAATCATACTCACAACACCTTTATCTTGTTTGATAACGACATTGCCAGTTGCAGTACTTCCACTTTTAGAGTCCAATGCTATTCTTAGTTTTTTTACTTCATCACTATAGGTGGCTGGTTGAGAGGTCTTGTTGGTATCTTCCTCTTTTACGTCAACAACTTCTTCAGTCTTAACATCTGTAGCGTCTTCTTTTTTATCTTTTTTACAACTGTAAAAGGAGATAAGGCAAAGCACCATTATTAGTGTAGAAATTTTTTTCATGATGTCGGTTTTTAATTTTTATGAAAGTTAAGTAGATATTTTTCCATAAACAAATTAGAGATATGACATATATCATATTTTATGATTTGGAGCTATTGTAGTTTTGAAAAGTATTAGTTTAATTTTTTGACCAATGAAAAAAATAATCGTACCCATAGATTTTTCGGAACATTCTGAATATGCCTTAGAAACAGCAGCAAATATTGCTAAAAAGCATAATGCGCAAATCTTGGCATTGCACATGCTCGAAATTTCTGAAACCTATCTCACAAAAGGTCATCTGGACCTTAATGCTGAAACAGCTTTCTTTTTGAAACGTGCCGAACAAAAATTTGATGAAGCACTAAGCAAGCCATTTTTAGAGGGAATTACCATAACTCCAATCATTAAGCACTTTAGAGTATTTAGTGAAGTTAATGATATTGCAGAAGAGCATGATGCTGATTTGGTGGTAATGGGGTCGCATGGAGCAAGTGGACTGAAAGAAATGTTCATTGGGTCTAATACAGAGAAAGTAGTACGACATTCAGAAATTCCAGTGCTAATCGTAAAACACAGTCCAATACTTACCGATTTTGAAACCGTTGTATTTGCTTGTGATTTTTCTGAAGATTCTATTGCGTCATATCAAAAAGCCAATGCTTTATTCGACAAGTTTGGAGCTACATTGAATATTGTCTATGTCAACTTACCAGATAATAGATTCTTGAGTTCTTCAGAAATGGAACAACGCGTGGCTAATTTCTTTAAGTCAGCAAATGGAAACCTAGACAAAATGAAGGATGTATCGTATGTCTGTGATTATTCGATAGAAAAAGGAATTCTCAATTATGCTAATGTGATCGGTGCAGATTTAATCGCGGTAGCAACTCATGGTAGAAAAGGATTGGCACATTTCTTTGAAGGGAGCATTTCAGAAGATATTGCTAACCATTCGACATTGCCAGTGATGACATTCAAAATATAAATTCAAGTTCTTGATTTTTTAGTTAGTTACATTTTATGGTCAAGAAGAAAAGAGCTAGACATTGTTTAGCTCTTTTTTAATTTTTGAAAGCTAAACTTAGCTTAGCAATAAGGACTAACTCAGATTTGTTGACATTATTTACTGAGCGTGCTAAGATGCCAGAAACTTTCAAGATTAAAGATTTGAGTTCTTCCGTGAATAAAGGTTTATTTTTCTCTATAAATGTGATAAAACTATCAAAAGATGCTTCAGCATTTGCGTCATCTAGATACAGCTTGTTGTATGAATCTAGTATTAATTCATGATTAATATTCTCCCCAAAAACCTCTTTTTTAATAATGTTTTTAAAGGTGTTGTACTCTTCTGGTCTAATGATGCCATCGGCAGCTGTAATAGCATAAAATAGTTTGCCTATATGACTGTGCAAAGCATGTATTTGTTGATTATTCTCCTTCATTAGTTTTTATGAAAAACGAGTAATAAAGTTATAGCCTTATTAATGAAATTCCCATGATATATGTCATAGTATTTGTTGAAGCGTTGAGGTAATTTAGGATAAGTAATTACCAAAAGGCTTTATGATATAGGTAAAGTATCGATGACTTTGTAAGTGTATTGATTTTAGGTATATGGCTATAGATTAAAGCCTTTTATAAAATGTAGTATCATGAAAAAAACAGGAATTTGGATGGATCAGGATAGGGCTTTTATAGTAAGTCTTATTAACGATAAAGAGATTGTGAAAACGTTTTCTTCAGGGATTGAACACTTTAATGTTCATGGAGGATCTGGCACAAAATTTAAAGGAGGGCCACAAGATGTAGTCCAGGATAGTAAATATTTGGAGCGAGAGAAGCATCAATTCAGAAATTATTTTAAATCTTTAATTCCAGAACTGATTGATTGCGATAAACTTGTCTTATTTGGACCTGCGGATACTGTAAATAAGTTTTCAAAAACCTTAGAAGAAAATTATAGAGATTTATTTAAACGCTTGCTCGGAGTTCATAAAACAGATAGCATGACGGACAACCAAATGCGAGCTTGGGTAAGAGATTTTTACAATCATAATTAATCATTGTGCAATACAAGCATTGGCAATTTTAATGAATTACTAAGTTTGGTAACTGCAGAACCAGAGAACAGGCGATCGAAGAACCCTTCATCCTTTACTAATATAACAGCTACGTCGATGTTTTTGAGTTGTATAAAACTATTAACAGCATAGTGCAACGGAACATCGTTGATGATAAAATAATCATACTTTAAATCCTCTAAATTAGATCTGTCGAAGAGCTTGAATTCTGGATGTTCTTTGCCATCAGGATTAACCCTAAGTACTTTAAAATCTAGGTTATAAGCTTGTAAGAATTGCTTAAGACGATTTATAGAACTACCATGAACAGTATCTTTAGTGTTCAAGGGAAGCAATGCCGTTTTTGGAGCTTTGTATTTGTAGTTTTCAGGAATAACCAAAGTATTACAATGTACATTTCTAACTACATTTAGCGTGTTACTTCCAAAAATTACTTCTTTAGCGCCAGTTTTGCCATTAGTTCCCATAATGACTAACTCTATGCTTTTCGATGTTACAACTTGATTTACAGCATCAGTAAAATCATCAAAATCTACAATGGTTTCAAAGGTGTAATTAGAGTTTTTGAATGAGTTTTTCAGGCTATTTACTAATCTTACTAACTTCTCTTTAGGAGCTTTAACAATTGAGTCGTATATATTACTTTCAGAAGACATCATAAGATCATCCGAAGTGAAAGTTCCCATTTTATGGACATGCATTACATGAAATTGGCAAGGCTCGCCTTTAAAGAATTCAAGAGCATAATTAATAGCATTTCTTGAATTGTCTGAGAAATCGGTTAATAATAGAATTTGTTTCATGATTTCAGTATTTTAAAGGAGCTGCTTAAAACATTAAACAGCTCCTGGATTTTTGTTTAAAACTGGTCTAGTAAATAGTTGATAAGATCTGTTGTCGTCACAATACCTGTTAGTGTACCATTGTCTACCACAGGCAATGCATGAAACTCTTCTTTGGCCAAAATTTCTGCAACTTCTTTTATTGTAGTATCCGACGATACAGTGGTCACATTTTTAGTCATTACTTGGTCTATTGTAAACATATTGTAGACCACAGTATCGACTTCATTGGTATCTTCGTTGACCGCATCAGCAAAGCTTATTCTAAGCAAATCCGTATAGCTTAGCATACCAATAATAACATCTCCAGATACTACAGGGATATGTCTTATATGGTGTTGTTTAAACAATCGTTCTGCTGTATCAAGATCATCAGTACGGTTAATAGCGATAATATTCTTGGTCATAATTGTTGAAACTGGCATTCTTTTTTTCATGATGTTTAGTTTTAAAATGATACTTAAAGTTAGTTCAGTATACACTCAGAAACTATGATAAATGTCAGTGTTCACAAGGTTTTTAAAGCTTGTTAATGACAATTCATTTGAGAAGAAACCACATCGTTAATTTCAGTAGGAGAGAGGTAAGGAATTCCAAGCCCTAAACCACGAACAATAAATAAAACTCCAATAATAATAACCATAACAGGGATAAGCTTCTGTATTTGCTTTTTTCTCTTTGGTGTGAAAAGCTTACCGATAAAAATCGCTGCAGTCATCAAAGGAACAGTTCCTAATCCGAATAAGAACATAAACACAGCACCATGCAATATATCTGCAGTTCCTATAGCTCCAAAGACTGCCATGTAAACCAAACCACAAGGCAATAATCCATTTAAAAAACCAATGGAGAAGAAAGCAGATAAAGTTCGCTTCTTTAATGTGCTACCCAATGCGGATTTTATTCGAGATACAAAAAGATATAAAGGTTTAGATAACGTATTATGTCTAAAGCGACTGTAAGGGAGAATAACTATAACAATCATTAAAACACCAATGGCAATGGACAGTTGTTGCTGAAAACCAAAAAGCGTCAGGCTTCTGCCAATTAATCCAAATAAGACACCTATACCAGAATATGCTAACAGTCTACCTAGATGGTATGTGGAAATCTGAGAAGCTCGTTTTCCAGAGTTGTTTCTATCTACAGGAAGCATAAAGGCTATTGGGCCACACATACCAATGCAGTGTAGACTACCTAATAAACCGAGTATGAAACCTGCCCAAATCATTTTAGTAGATAATTTCTTTTTTAAACAGATAGGATTTGCCTTGATATTCCCAGTCAACAGAAATGTTCCATCGACCACCCAATAAGCGTTTGTCAGGTATGAGCAAATTGTGGTCAGACAGTGAAATGGGAGTTTCAAAGTCAAACTGCTTATTAGATGGCCTGTATAGGAACACATTTCCTTTAATTAAATTAGGTTGAAGCGTTTTAGGAAATGTAATCAGGATCCCGTTTTCTGTTTTTTCCCAGGTAACCTGTTCGGTCAATGCCTTGGCATTTTTTTCTTTGTCAATACTTTGTTGGTATTCGAGCTCAGCTTTATAGTAGTTTTCATTAACCAAGTCATGATCATATTTATCATTGGTATTCATGTTTATGACGAAGTACATAATAAAGGCTATAAACCCTATAAAAGCTAGTACGATTCCTGTTCCCCAATTTAGTTTCATAATGTTTTATTTTTTCTGTCATTCAGAGCGTAGCGAAGAATCTAAATTTTTATAGACAGAAGATTCTTCAGTCGTTATACTCCTTCTGAATGACAATTGTTATATAATCCAACTACACATTGCATATCATCGATAGCTTCTAGGTCCTAAAAAGCGAACCGTAGTCGTTTCAATAATGTTGTTATTGCTAATGACTTCAATCATTAATTTATTCTTGTCTCCACTAAGCTCACTCTGCGGAATTTCAATAAACAATGTGCCTTCTGCTAAGTCTTGAGCTGGGACGTTAATCTTGTTTTCTGTAGAAACAATCTTTATTGTTCCTTTATATTTTCTAAGCCTAAACGTTACATCATCGATCTCGTTAGTGGTTTTATTAATGAGTTTGTAGGTAAACACATTACTAATAATGTTATCATCCTTGTGTTCATACAATTGCCCAGGGAGTCTTAGTATTCTGGCCTCAACATCGTTTCGTAATGCAAGCATTCCCGATAATACTCCTGTAAGAATAATAAGCACAGCAATGTAACCCTTCATTCTAGCGGTGAGCTTAAACTTTTGTTTCTTCTCAATATTGGCCTCACTTGCATAGCGTATCAATCCCTTCGGTAGATTTATACTTTCCATAATATGGTCGCATTCATCAATACAAGCGGTACAATTGACGCATTCTAGTTGCGTGCCGTTTCTAATGTCGATTCCCGTAGGGCAAACATGAACGCATTGCAAACAATCTATACAGTCGCCATGACCAAGTGCCTGACGGTCTTCATTTTTTCTAAACTTTTTGCGACCATTATCGCCTTCACCACGTTTATGGTCATATGCCACAACAATAGATTGATTGTCTAGCAAAACGCCTTGTAACCTTCCGTAAGGACAAGCTATAATACATACTTGCTCACGAAACCATGCAAATACAAAATAGAATACAGCTGTAAAAATGATGAGCGGTATAAGAGTACCCAAATGCTTAAAAGGGCCATCAATAATGTATTGCAGTAGCTTATCGCTGCCTATTAAATAGGCTAGAAATACATTAGCGATTAAAAACGAGATGATTAGAAATATAAACCACTTTAAGAGGCGTTTCCTTATCTTCTCGCCATCCCATTTTTGTCTGTCTAGCTTTCTCTGTTTATTTCTATCGCCATCGATCCAATATTCTATTCTCCTAAAAACCATTTCCATAAATATGGTTTGTGGACAAATCCAACCGCAAAAAATACGACCAAACCCAACTGTAAATAATGTCACGAAAATGACACCAATGATCATGGAGATTACGACCAGATGAAAATCTTGTGGCCAAAAAGGGAATCCAAAAATATTGAATCGTCTTTCTAAGACATTGAATAGTAAAAACTGATTGCCATTAATTTTGATAAAAGGGGAAGCAAATAAAAACGCTAATAAAAAGTAGCTGACCAATTTTCGTTTGTCATAATACTTCCCTTTAGGCTTTTTAGGAAACACCCAAGCACGTTTGCCTTTATTGTCAATAGTGCCAATAGAGTCGCGAAATATTTCATTTTCTGGTGTCTCCATAGCTTAGGATTCTGTGTATATCCTTTTTAGTTATTTACTGAAGTAGAATCAGTTTCGATTGTATTTACATCGTCTTCGGTAACCTGTTCTTCAGTTACCTCGCCTTCTGTGTCTTTATCACTTTCTGGCGTCCAGATAATATCACCTTCAGGAGCTTTTGGCTCAGCAGGAGTAGTACCCTGAAATTGTAACAGATAACTTGCTACTTGAGCAATTTCTGAGGGTTTAAGATTCTGTTTCCAGGCAATCATACCCTTACCATCTCTACCACCTTCAGAAATGGTTTTGAAAATGTTCTTAATTCCACCACCCAAAATCCAATACTCATCAGTTAGGTTAGGGCCAATTCCTCCGCCACCATCAGCTTTATGGCAAGCAATACAGTTAATGTCAAATATCTTTTTTCCGGCACTCAAATCTCCAGCATCTGTTAATAGTTCAACAGTGTTAAAATCCACCAAATCTTTAGCCGTTTTCTTGTATTCTTCTATAGCAATCTTGGCTTCAGCATATTCGATTTCCAGTTCTTCATATTGATTTTCGCCATTAAAAATGTGATACTTTGCCATGTACACAAAACCAAAAATTATAGTGGCATAGAAACCATATAACCACCAAGGAGGAAGCGCATTATCCAATTCTCTAATGCCATCGTAGTTATGGTCTAGAATAATTTCATGCTCTTCTTCAATAGGCTTAGCTTTTAAAAGCTTTTTGTAGGTGCTTTTTACCCAAAGCCAGAGTTTTAAAGGTTTTTCTCGTTCTGCAATAAAACGTGCTTTTGCATCTTCGTCTAAACTCTGAAACAGTACATTTTCCATACCGCTAACTATCGCTTCAATAGCTATGAGAATACATAGTACTAAGATTAAGAATAGCAATACTGTTGGCTGTTCTATAAATGCTAGCTTCTCGCCAGAATCGATAAAATATTCTGTAAGCCCTGCAATGGTAAAGAATACTACAGGAACTCGTATCCAAGATGGGATTTTGTGTCTCATAGTTTAGTTTGATTTTGGTTGTCTAAAGGCATGTTGCTCATCAACTTGATATAGTCTTTTTTGGCAGTGAAAACCCACCAGAATAAAGCGACGAAGAAGATGAAAAATATAAGCAATGAGATCATAGGGTAGATTTCTATCCCAGTGATACTTTCCATATGGTTTTTTACAAATTTTAGCATGACAAATTAGTTTTCTGGTGTTACTGCTTCTCCAAGGTCTTTAACCTTAATATCTGTTCCCAATCGTTGTAGATACGCAATCAGGGCAACGATTTCACGATTTCTCATCTCAACAAACTCTGCACCTCCAGCTTTTTTATCTGCTTCATAAGTTTTAGCAAAATCTGGATCTGTATACAGGTTTTCTTCAATTTGAGTCCCTTGCTCTAACATACTTTGCTGAGCATTGGTAATATCTTCTTCAGTATAAGGCACACCAAGTTTTACCATGGTTCTCATTTTGGCTTCGGTCTGAGACTTATCAAGTTCATCTCTAATCAACCATTGGTATGCAGGCATTATAGAACCAGATGAGGTACTTTGTGGATCGTACATGTGGTTGAGGTGCCAATTATCTGAATATTTTCCGCCGATTCGATGAAGGTCTGGTCCTGTACGTTTACTTCCCCAAAGGAATGGATGATCATATACAAATTCTCCAGCTTTGGAATATTCACCATAGCGTTCTACTTCGTCTCTAAAAGGTCTAATCATTTGAGAGTGACAAGACACACAGCCCTCACGTATGTAGAGGTCTCTTCCTTCTAGCTCTAAAGCGGTATACGGTTTCACATTTTCTATGGTTGGTACATTCGATTTTACCATTATTGTTGGTACAATCTGAATGATACCACCAATTAGTACAGTTACAGTAGCTAAGATGGTTAACTGAACAGGTTTACGTTCTAACCAATTGTGGAATGTTTCACCAGCAATACGTCTTTTTGAGACACGTTGAAGCGCAGGAGCTTCAGCCAATTCGTCTGTCACTTTGCTTCCAGATCTTATAGTCTTATAAATGTTGTAGACCATAACAAACATACCAAGGATGTAAAGTGAACCACCAATAGCACGCATCCAGTACATCGGAATGATTTCTGTAACAGTTTCTAAGAAATTCCCATAAACTAAGGTTCCATCAGGATTAAACTGTTTCCACATAGCCCATTGAGTGAACCCAGCAACATACATTGGTAGTGCATATAGTATAATACCTAAAGTACCTATCCAGAAATGGAAGTTTGCCAAACCTTTAGAAAAGAGATCTGTCTTAAATAGCTTCGGAATTAACCAATACGCCATCCCGAAGGTTAAGAAGCCATTCCATGCTAAGGCACCAACATGAACGTGGGCTATAATCCAATCCGTGTAATGAGCCATAGCATTGACGGTCTTTATGGATAGCATAGGGCCTTCGAAAGTTGCCATACCATAACCAGTAATCGCAACAACCATAAACTTTAAAACTGGACTTGTACGAACTTTGTCCCAGGCACCTCTTAAGGTCAATAACCCATTTATCATACCTCCCCAAGATGGAGCGATAAGCATGACAGAGAATGCTACACCTAAGTTTTGTGCCCATTCTGGTAAAGCAGTATATAATAGGTGATGAGGACCAGCCCAGATATAAATGAATATCAATGACCAGAAGTGAACAATTGAGAGCCTATATGAATAAATTGGTCTATTAGCAGCTTTGGGTACAAAGTAATACATCAATCCTAAGAAAGGTGTAGTTAAGAAGAATGCCACCGCATTATGTCCGTACCACCATTGTACCAAGGCATCTTGAACACCTGCATATACTGAGTAACTCTTAAGACCATTGACCGGTAATTCTAAGCTATTGAAAATATGAAGTACAGCGACAGTTATAAACGTTGCCAAATAAAACCAAACAGCAACATACATGTGACGTTGGCGACGTTTTAATATGGTCCAAATCATGTTGATACCAAAAACGACCCATACTACAGCTATAGCAATGTCTATAGGCCATTCGAGTTCGGCATATTCCTTTGAGGTTGTATATCCTAGAGGTAAGGTGATGGCTGCGGCTACAATAATTAATTGCCAACCCCAAAAGTTAATGTTACTCAATAAGTCACTGGCCATACGTGTTTTGAGTAATCGCTGTAGCGAGTAATAAATACCAGCAAACATTGCATTACCCACAAAGGCAAAAATGACAGCATTGGTATGTAATGGTCGCAATCGACCAAAACTTAACCAAGAAATACCATCAGTGAGGTTAGGGAATAGGAACATAAACGCCAGGAGCAGTCCTACAGTCATTCCTACAATACCAAAGACTACTGTGGCATAAAGGAATTTTTTTACGATTTTATTATCATAATAGAATTGTTGTACTTCCATAATAGCTGTTTCGAATGATTATTCGTTTATTGTTGGTTTCTGTTTGTCTTTAATGATTTCATCCTCAAAAAGCATGCGCACCGAAGGTGTATAACTATCGTCATACTGTCCTCGCTTAACCGCATATATAAAGGCTATGAAAAAGATTATGGCAACCACGATACTGGCACCTAGTAAAATATATATAACGCTCATACCTATTGAAGTTATGGGTCAAAATTACCTTGACGCCTATTGATAAAAAATGACATTTGTCATGTTTGGTTAATTATTTCAATTTTCTTCCTATCCAATTTGTAGTAATCGTTGTGAACACTACAATACTGATCGAACTCAAAGGCATCAGTATAGCTGCAATGACGGGGGATAACTGTCCTGTTACTGCAAAGTATAAGCCTATTGCGTTGTAAAAAAAGGAGAGTAAAAAACTCCATCGAATAATGTTTATTGCAGATTTTGAAGCTTTGATATAGTTGTAAATCTCATTGAACTTTGTGGCATCGAGAATCGCATCACAAGCCGGAGAAAACACATTGACATTTTCCGAAATGGCGATACCAACATCACTCTGCGCTAAAGCTCCAGCATCATTGAGTCCATCACCAATCATGAGGACTTTTGAACCTTCATGTTGATGATGTTTTATGTATTCTAATTTGTCTTCTGGTTTTTGATTGAAAAGCAATTTGGTTTTTGAAGGCAATAACTTTTGAAGGTTTTCCTTTTCACTTTCATTATCACCTGAAAGAATAGCCAAATCGAAATTAGACTTTAGGCTATTGAACAATTTTGAAACTCCTTTTCTATAGCTATTGCTAAATGTAAATTTCCCTTTGTAAGTGTTATTACTGTTGACATGAACTGCAGTTGTAAGTACATTGTCATTTTCAGTTTGTCCAACAAAATTCGCCGATCCAATCCTCATTATATTGGAACCCGAAGCACCTTCAAGCCCTTTTCCTAAGTGTTCTTCGAAGCGATCGAGTGAAATGATATTATGTTCATCTAGAATATCATATAATGTTCTACTCAATGGATGGTTAGAGCCACGAAGCGTATTCTTTAATAATTCTTCTTCTGAATTAGTAAGTGGCTCTCCATAGTATGTTGCTTTACTGGAATTACTGGACGTTAGTGTTCCTGTTTTATCAAATATTACTGTATTGACATGAGCCAATTGCTCTATTACCGAAGCATTTTTTGCATAAAACTTAAGCTTGCCAAAGATGCGCAACATGTTTCCAAAGGTGAATGGAGCAGCCAAAGCAATAGCGCATGGACAGGCGATAATTAGTACAGCTGTAAACACATTCATGGCTTTGCTAGCATCGTAAAACAACCAAAAGACTGTAGCGATTACTGCAATGCTTAGCACAGTAATGGTAAAGTGTTTACTTATTGAATTGGTAAGAGTTGTAAAGCGTTCTTCTTTATTTTTTTTGAATATGTCATTGCTCCAAAGTTGGGTCAAATAACTTTGCTCTACAGATTGTAAGGCTTCAATTTCTATACTACCTCTGGTTTGTTTTCCGCCAGCAAATAATTTGTCTCCAGAGGTTTTGCTAATGGCATTAAATTCACCTGTGACAAAACTATAATCTATAGACGCATTACCCTTAATTAAAATAGCATCTACCGGGATGAGTTCTTCATTCCTGATGAGTAATCGATCTCCTTTTTTGATGTCATAAACCTGAAGCGGAGTTTCAGAACCATCTGTATTGATTTTAGTAACAGCAATAGGGAAGTAGCTTTTGTAATCGCGTTCAAAAGACAAAAAATTGTAGGTTTTTTGCTGAAAGAATTTCCCTAGCAATAAAAAGAATACCAGTCCTGAAAGGCTATCGAAAAAACCAGTGCCTAGATCGAAAATAATCTCAACCGTACTCCTTATGAATAATACAGCTATGCCCAAGGCTATGGGAACATCTATATTGAGTAATCCTGATTTCAAACCTTTGTAGGCAGATATGAAATAATCTTTGGCTGCATAAAACACAACAGGTAGAGAAAACGTAAACATTAACCACCTGAATAAATGTTTGTACTGCTCTAGCCAGAATTCGCCAACTTCAAAATACTCTGGGAACGATAAGAACATAATATTCCCAAAGGCAAATCCTGCTATACCAAGTTTGTAGATTAGGCTTCTGTTGATATGCTTCTGACTAGACCCATAATCTTCCAAACTGATATAAGGCTCGTAACCAATACTACTGAGTAGCGTTACTATTGCTTTTAAGTTAATTTCATTTGAATGGTATGAAACTCTCACAGTTTTCTTCCCAAAGTTGACCTGGGAATCTGTTATATGGGGGTTGAGCTTGTTTAAGTTTTCTAGTATCCAAATGCAGGAACTACAGTGAATATGTGGAATATAAAGTGTTGCGATTTGCAGATTGCCATCATCAAACTCTATCAGTTTTTCAACAATAGCATCATCTTCAAGAAAATCGTATTTACCTGAAATCTCCTTTGGAACTGCACCAGGAGAAGATTGTAAATCGTAATAACAGGTTAGTTCGTTTTCAGAAAAAATCTCATAAACGGTTTTACAACCATTACAGCAAAATGCTTTGTCATCCAAAAAAATTGGATGCTTGCCACAAGAATCGCCACAGTGGAAACAATCTAGTTGTTCCATAATAATTTGCTCATTAATACCTGTGACAAAGGTTATATTTTGAGCAATTTTAAAATATGATATTTGTCATACTTTGAGTATTTTTACATTAGCTAATTTATCAAGGACATGGGCAAGTGCGAACAGTGCATTATTAGGCAGTTTAACACTCTAAGAGCATTAACCAAAGAGGAACTTATTAGAATTTCTGGATGCAAAACTGACCGCATTGTAAAGAAAGGTGAAGTTTTATTTAGAGAAGGAGAGACTATCAATGGTGTCTTTTGTATTAAAGATGGTATTTGTAAAGTGTCCAAATTGAGCGAAAATGGTCGTGATCAGATTGTGAAATTGATTACTAAAGGTGATTTACTGGGTCAACGCTCTTTAGTTAGTGATGAATCAGCCAATCTTACCGCTGTAGCTTTGGACCAAATGGAAGTATGTTTTATTCCCAAACATGAAATTATCTCTGATCTTAAGAAGAACCCAAATTTTACTATGGAAGTCCTTAAGGATATGGCTAAAGATCTAAAAGAAGCAGATGATTTCATAGTAGATATGGCACAGAAATCTGTAAAACAAAGATTAGCAGAAACATTGTTGTATCTGAATGATAACTTTGATGTTGATGATAATGGGTATTTGAGTCTGACACTGTCTAGGGAAGACTATGCGAATATCGTTGGAACAGCTACGGAATCTGCGATACGTATCTTATCCCAATTCAAAAAAGAAGGTTTTATTTCTACGTCTGGCAAACAGATAAAGATTGAAGATGTCAGAGGATTGCGACAGGTAGTTTAATCTTCAAAAAGATTTGAAAAAATCCATCGTATTTGTAACACCTCTCTTAAGATTTTCAATAACTAATAATGCTTTGTCTACTCTCGTTTGTGGAGTTTTGTATCTTAGAATAGCATATATAATGGTGCGTTGTTTACCAGGAGTTAGGTTTTCGAAAATCTGATAGCCTTCATAATCACTCATGAGAACAGCTTCCAATTCTTCAGGCATTTCTACGCCATATTTACTTTGGTCTTCAAATAGTTGAAGTTGAAAATAATCGTTAGGAAACACACCCAGTTTTTTCTGATTGTCTTTCCCAAACATAATAGAAAACGAACCGTCTTTTCGTCTGTTTAGAGCAGCATGAAATTCAATCGTGTTCCCTTCAAAAGTGGCTTTAATTTTTACTCTGGTTTTACCTCCAGAATAGAACAATTTACCTATATCCTCTGGAATAGGTAAACTGTGTATGCCTTTTATTGTAGTTTCAAATATGTTGCTTTCTTTCACTTAGTCTATTGAAAATGTTTTAATGTCTTTGAATTCTGAAAGATTAATGGTTTTGACCTTATTTTCATATGGTTTCCAAACATCGTTAAAGAATGTATTAGTTTTATTTAGAGCATCTTGAAGCGCATCTTTAGCCTGTTTTATAAGTCTGTGCTCAGTCGAAGTTAAACCATTCTTGCGAGAACCAACATAAGAAGCAGCCGTTCCCAAACGTCTGTTTACGTTCATCTCTGGATTTCGTGTAATACCTTGGCGCTTGTCCTCTTTTCCTAAGTAAATTGCAATGGTTTCATTAATTTGCTTTATGATGTCTTTTGAAGATTTTATCTCTTCTTTATAAGCTTCTTTATCTAACTTCTTGAGTGCTTTCTGATACTTCTCGGCAATCTGTTTGCTTTCTACGAGTTGTTTCACTGCATCTGCTGCAGTTTGGCGCATGCGTTCTATGTCTTTTAAACCATTATATACTTGATTGATACTAGCCTGAGACACATTTAACCTAGGATCTGATTCTACAGTAATCATCTGCTCTGAGGTTTGATCACCAAAATGCAATACCACTTTGTAAGTTCCAGGCTTTACGGAAACACCGCCGGGTTCTCTTGTGCGTTTTCTGATGGTTCTCGATGGTCTGTCGCCGCCTTTTTCATTCATAAACCAGCGCCATTTATAGATTCGAGTACTATCTGGAGCTTTACGTTTTAGAGTTCTTATAAGCCTGTCACCATCATAGATATTCATGGTCAAAGAATCCCACTTGACTTTGTTTTCAATTTTTTCGGTATTGTCTTCTTTTTTACCTTTTTCCTCTTCCTTTTTCTTATCATTTTTAGGTTCAACCTGAACATAATAAGCTAAGTGCGCACCAGATGCTCTATTTTCACCATTATAAAGAGCATCACCTCCAAAACGACTTCCAGTAGGTTGCTGATAAGCGGCTTGATACGCTGTTGCAGGTTTAAATAATTGAAGTTTTTTATTCAATAAAGATTTGTTTTTTGCTAAAGCTCTTAAAGGTCTAATGTCGTCCAAAACCCAGGCAGCTCTACCAAACGTGCCTATTACTAGATCGTGCTCTCTAGGTTGGATTACTAAATCTTTTACTGATGTAGTAGGGAAACCAGCTGTCCATTTAGTCCACTTATTCCCTGCATCTATCGAGATGTACAAACCATCATCTGTGCCCAGAAATAGTAGATTCGGTTCAATAAGATCCTCAACGATTGCAAGCGTATAGCTTTCGGTGTCATTAGCATCGACGATACGTTCCCATGTTTTTCCGTAATCCTTAGTTCTATAGGCATAAGGTGTATAATTGAATCGTCTGTAATCATTCGCAATTAAAAGCGCTTCGCCTTTATTTTTGTTTGAAGCCTTTATCTGAGGAATCCAACTTCCAGCAGGAAGCCCTTTAATATTTTCTGTGACTTCTGTATAGGTATTACCTCCATCCTGAGTATAATGTACACGACCATCATCTGTACTTACCCAAAACATATCTTTCTCTAGTGTAGAAGGTTCTATAACCAGAATCGTACAGTGATTTTCTGCTCCTGTAGCGTCCATCGTTAAACCACCACTTTCGTGTTGTTTTAACTTTTCAGGATCATTTGTAGTTAGGTCTGGTGAGATGACTGTCCAAGTTTCTCCTTTATCTGTAGACTTGTGTACAAATTGACTTCCGAAGTAAATGGTATTATTATCAAAAGGATCAATGTTGATAGCAGCATTCCAATTGAAACGTAATCTCACATCAGGGTCTGGATGCGTAGGGCGCACACTATAATTATTACCAGTTTGCCAATCATAACGACTTACAAAACCTTGTTGACTCATAGACCAACCATAACGTGAGTCGTCTCTATCTGGTACCACATCGAAACCATCACCAAAGCTTATTTCTTGCCAGTAACTATTTCTTATCCCTTGAGCACGCCATACATAAGCTGGACCTCTCCAGGATCCATTATCTTGCATACCTCCATAAACATTATACGGAAACTCATTATCTACAGCAATGTGATAAAATTGGGCTACAGGCAAGTTTCCGATAAAACGCCATGTTTTGCCACCATCTTTGGTAATATTCAAACCACCATCGTTACCATCAATCATAAATTGCCCATTTTCAGGATGAATCCACCAAGCATGATGGTCTGGATGCACACCATTGCTCACACCATAGGCAGGCATTAGTTGTTTGAAACTTTTTCCTCCGTCTTCAGACACATTTACATACGTGTAGATACTGTAAAGTCTGTTCTCGTTTTCGGGATCTACATATATTTCAGAATAATAAAAAGGTCTATTTCCAATTCCTGAAGTACCACTCTTATCATTAACTTTTTTCCACTTAAAGCCACCATCTTCACTTTTATATAGAGCATTCTTTTTGGCTTCAATAATAGCATAGACAATATTTGGATTATTCGCAGCTATGGCTACTCCTATACGACCAAGTTCACCTTTTGGCAAACCATCCTTTTCAGTGAGTTTCTTCCATGTTTTTCCACCATCATGTGTAATATGTAATCCTGAGCCTTCACCACCAGATTTAAAGAACCAAGGATCGCGCTTATGTTCCCAAAGGGCAGCTATAAGTTTATTGGGATTGGTTGGATCCATAATAAGGTCACCAACTCCAGTTTTATTATTAGCGAATAATATCTTGTTCCATGTTTTTCCGCCATCTGTAGTTTTAAACACACCACGTTCTGGATGAACTCCCCAAGGTGACCCAATAGCACCAACATACACAACATCTGGGTTTGTAGGGTCGATAATAATTCTATGTATGTGTCGTGTTTTTTCTAATCCCATAGATTGCCAGGAGCGACCACCATCTAATGAGCGATATACACCATAACCACCATTGAGACTATTCCTTGGATTGCCTTCACCTGTGCCTACCCAAATTACACTTGGGTTTGACTGTTGAATGGCCACTGCTCCGATGGATGCAGTAACTTCCTTATCGAATATAGGATCCCAAGTGATGCCACCAGAGTTAGATTTCCATAAACCTCCAGAAGCAGTTCCAACATACATTATATCGGGATTATTAAGAACAACGTCAATTGCTGTTACACGGCCAGACATACCACCAGGTCCAATATTCCTTGGTGCCATGTTTTTAACTAAGTCCATCGAAAACTCTTGTGCAGACAGAAGTGTGAAGCCTATAAAGGCAATCACAGAAAGGTATTTTCTCATTATTTATTATAAGGTTAGTTAAGAAGACACTAAAGGTAACGAAAACAAAATTGTCATTTCTAAAATAGATGTTAATGCTGTTATTACAATTTTAAAAAGCCGTATTTTTATACTGCTATGAATGTATCTCCAAATAGAAAAGGTTTTGTTTTTAAATTTTATGAAGCTCCTGAGCAATCACCCTTCGAAAAACTGTTTGAAGTTTTTAAGGAGTTAATCACGTATACTTCTGGTGATTTTGATGAAGCTATAGATTGGTTACGACAATTGGATGAAGAATACAATCTTACCACAGAGGATTATACTATTGAAGATTTTATTGAAGACCTTAAAAAGAAAGGCTATATACGAGAAGAAATTGACCCTGATGGAAACGGCAATGGATTAAAAATCACCTCTAAAACAGAGCGTGCCATCAGACAGCAAGCCTTAGACCAAATCTTTGGCAAGATAAAGCGATCTGGTTCTGGAAATCACAAAAGCAAATCTCCAGGGATAGGCGATGAGCACACAGGGGATTTTAGAGCATATCAATTTGGAGATGCTTTGGATAAGGTGTCGATGACTGAAACCTTGCGAAATGCACAGATTAACCACGGTATCAATGACTTCAATATTACTGAAGATGATCTGGTAGTAGAAGAGACTTTGCATAAATCGCAGATGAGTACTGTGTTAATGATTGATATTAGCCACAGTATGATTTTGTATGGTGAAGACCGAATTACTCCTGCTAAGAAAGTTGCCATGGCATTGGCAGAACTTATCACTACACGATATCCAAAGGATACACTCGATATTTTGGTTTTTGGAAATGATGCCTGGCCAATAGCAATTAAAGATTTACCCTATCTTAAGGTTGGTCCTTACCATACCAATACTGTTGCTGGTTTACAATTGGCCATGGACATGTTGAGACGAAAACGCAATACCAATAAGCAGATATTTATGATTACTGATGGTAAGCCGAGTTGTCTTAGAATGCCAGATGGGCAATATTATAAGAATAGTGTTGGGTTAGATCCCTATATTGTGAATAAGTGTTATGCTATGGCTCAGCAGGCAAGACGGTTACATATACCCATCACAACATTTATGATCACCGATGACAGTTATTTGATGCGATTTGTACAGGAGTTTACCAAAGCTAATAGAGGTAAAGCCTTCTATACTGGATTGAAAGGTCTCGGTGAAATGATTTTTGAAGATTACGAAAACAATAGAAAAAGAAGAATAAAAGGTTAATGAATATAGAACAAGTAAGAACACTAGGAGCACTAAAGCAAGCAGGTTATCAATGCAAGTCTATAAAGGATGAGTTAAGAGATAATCTAATTAAAAATATTAAAGAAGGCATTACGTCTTTTACTGGAATCCATGGTTACGAGCATACGGTAATCCCAGAACTGGAACGTGCAATTTTGTCTAAACACAATATAAATTTACTAGGACTCAGAGGACAAGCCAAAACTCGTTTAGCACGACTGATGATTGGTTTACTGGATGAATACATCCCAGTAATTGAAGGTTCAGAAATTAATGATGATCCTCTTCAGCCGATTTCAAGATATGCTACTGAATTGATTAAAGAAAAGGGCGATGATACACCAATAAGTTGGTTGCATAGAGATGAGCGATTTGCCGAAAAGCTTGCTACACCAGATGTTACTGTAGCTGATATTATTGGTGATGTAGATCCTATAAAAGCTGCAAATTTAAAGTTGAGTTATGCAGACGATCGTGTGATTCATTACGGGATGATTCCTCGTGCGAATCGCTGCATTTTTGTTATTAACGAACTTCCAGATTTGCAGGCTAGAATTCAGGTAGCATTGTTTAATATTCTACAAGAAGGTGATATTCAAATTAGAGGATTTAAGTTAAGGTTACCACTTGATATGCAGTTTTTATTTACTGCCAATCCTGAAGATTATACCAATAGAGGAAGTATTGTTACACCTTTGAAGGACAGAATTGGATCTCAGATACTGACGCACTATCCAGATACTATAGAAATTGCTAAAACGATTACTGAGCAGGAAGCCAAGTTGGATGCTAGGCAATCGGAACTTGTCTATGTACCTGAACTTGCAAAAGAGTTGTTGGAACAAATCAGTTTTGAGGCTAGAGAAAGCGAATACGTCGATGTAAAAAGCGGTGTGAGTGCAAGGATGAGTATTACTGCTTTTGAAAACTTATTGAGTACAGCAGAGCGTAGAGCATTACTTTCTGATGATAAGATGACATCAGTAAGATTAAGTGATTTTATTGGCGTTATTCCTGCTATTACAGGGAAAGTGGAATTGGTGTACGAAGGTGAGCAAGAAGGTGCAGATTTTGTTGCAAATTCATTGATTGAAGAGGCCATAAAGACGTTGTTCCCAAAATATTTCCCAAAGATTGAAAAGCTTCAGAAGCAAGATGAAGAGACGCCTTATGATGATTTAGTATCATGGTTTTTTCATCAAAAAGAAGGATTCGAACTGCTAGATGATCTCAGAGATAAAGAGTATAAAGCTGTTTTAGACGCTGTATCTCCGCTCGATGATTTAGTTGGGGAATATCAGCCTAATTTGGAAAAAGCGGATAGCTATTTTGTGAAAGAATTTATTCTTTGGGCTTTGGTAGAATATAAACAGCTAAGTAAATATAGATTTACCGAAGGATTACAATTTAAAGATCCTTACGGAAGTTTTATTAGTGGTCTATAATTAGCTAGCTTTTAAAAAGATTTCATTAAAAATCGTTTCGTGAAGTAGCTTTTTATCTATTGGCTTGTTCAAGATGGTTTTTATGCCAACTTTTTCAAAGTTCTTTAGGTTAGATTCTTTTTCGATAGAGGTAAATGCGACAATAGGAATTTGCTCGTTAAATTCTCGTATTTTTTCTGAAGCTTCAAAACCATCCATCACTGGCATCATCATATCAATGAGTATAAGATCAAAATTGTCGTTTTTTTCTAGCAGATCTAGTACTTCTTTACCATTACTGGCGATTTTGAAGGAGATATTTTCATGATCCAAAGTCTTTTTGAGCAACATTTGATTGATAAGATTGTCATCCGCTGCTAGAATATTGATATGCTTTGGGTACGTCATTTCTGATGTAGGAAGCTCTTTTTTGTTATCCTTTATTTTTTTAAAAGGAAGTGAGAATGAAAATGTAGAACCTTTACCTTCAGCAGAAATTAAATATAATTCCCTATTATAAAGCTTCAATAGTTTTTGGATGATAGATAGCCCTAAACCAGAGCCTTCGTACTTTGAGTTTAATTCTGAATGTACTCTAAAGAAGGTGTCAAAGATTTTTTGTTGATTGGATTGCGAAATACCAATCCCGGTATCTTTTACACTAAAATTTAATTCTATGGTGTTGTTGATTTGTTCAACTAGTAGAATAGTAATATTGATATTGCCATTCTCTGTAAATTTATTAGCATTAGAGATTAGATTAAAGAGTATTTGTACCAGCTTTATTTCGTCTCCAATAACTTCCTTTGGGACTCTTTTGCCTATGGTGTAATTGATTTTATTATTGTTGTTGGAATTGGTTAGTTCTATCACATTATTCAAGAGCATTTCTATATTGAAAGGTGATTCAGCGATACTAATATCTTTTTTCTCGGAGAAGAGGTTTATGGTAAGTACATTGTTTACTAAGCCCAAAAGGTATTTCCCTGAAAAAGATAAAGTTTCCAGTAATGATTCCCTTTCAGAGGCTTTGACCTTTCTTGTTTCGGACAACAATTGAGAAATACCAATAATGGCATTGAGAGGGGTTTTTAATTCATGAGTTATTGAATTTAAAAATAAAGACTTATCCTTATAAGCCTTTTCGGCACCAATCTTGGCTTGATATAACTCTTCATTGCTTTGTTTTAGTTGTGCCGAATATTTCGTTTTGGATTTGTTTCTCTGATATTGAATAAAACTGATAAGCAATAGGCTAGAAACACAGATTATAGCGATTGTATTTGTGTTAGATACTTTTTGTCGCAAAATGGAGTTTTCTTGTTCTTTTATTGTTGCTTGGTATTGAGCAATTTCTTTATCTTTTTTTTCTAGCTCGTATTTTTCAGTGCCTTCGGCTATCTTTTTGAGGATGTTTTCATTATACAAACTATCTTTTAATAGGAGACATCTTTCAGCTAAAATTATTTTCTCTTTATCATTATTATTTGATTCTTTTAGTAGCTGAAATAATTTTTCGGAAACTAATAACTCGCTTTGCAATAGTTTGGATTCTTTAGCTCTTTTTTTTGCGTTTCTGTAGCTTTTTTCAGCATTTTTATAATCATGCATTTTTCTATAAATATCTCCTATTAAAGTATGAATAGCAGCAACCTCATAATCATTATCATTCTTTATTTCAGATTTAGCTTTTATAGCATGATCTAAGGCTTTATTTGTTTTGTTTACTTTATAATAATATTGTGTGTAATAATAATTTAACCAATAATTAATGTGGTATTTTGATGTGAAATTTTTATCGAGCTTTTTTGCTTTAATCTCTAGCTCATTTAGTAGCTCAAAACATTCATTTAGATTATTAGTATCCAAATGAATTTGAACTAATCCAGTACTAGCCATTGTGTAAGCAATGTCATCATTGGTTTTTTGCGCTAAGCCGACTGCTTTTTTTAAATATTTTTTGGATTCTTCAAGCTCTTTTAGTTCGGTATGAATAAATCCCATATTCCTGTTAATCTTTATAATTTTACTTGTGTCTTTAAGTTTTTCATATAAATCTAAGGCAATAAGGTAGTGTTTAGATGCACTTTCATGATTGGACTTAAAACTATGGAGAATACCAAGGTTAAAATTATTTTCTGCGATACCTTTTTGGTAATTGATCTTAGTAGCCAAATTTAATGCAGTACTTGCAATTGAATCACCAAGATCAATTTTATTTACTCGAGCGATATATGCAAATGCTATCTTACTGTTGGCATCAATAATACCTTTAGTGTAATCTAAAGATTCTGATTCTGCTCTTACTTGTAAATATAGTTCCAACGCTTTATTGACATCACCATTAAAAATTTCCTCAGCGTGTTTTAAAGTTTGCTGAATAGATGTTGTATCTACTTGGGCATAAGTATTGACAGCACAGAAGACCACAATAAAAAAGAGTACTCTCATACAGTTTGGTTTTGTGGTTTCAGAAAGAAAAATAGCTAATAAAAAAGAGGATACGAATAGTGTAAGCGTATTCGTATCCTTAAAAGTACATTTTTTTTATTGATTCCAATAATAAGCCAGAAAAATTAACAACTGGGTTTAACCACCTATTCTGTTTTTCTCATCTTCAAGACCTGTTTTCCTTTGTCTCGCTTTTTTGATTTCGTTTCGTCCAAAATTGTATGTAAGGTTAAAGCGTACTTGTCTACTATCGTTACCGCCATCGCCATTAATGGTAAGACTACCAAATTGGGTGTCACCTTGCCAAGGCGATGTGTAAAGAATATCATTAAAAGCTAGTCTAGCAGTAAGTCTATCATCAAAGAACTTTTTTTGCACCGCAATATTCAAAGAGCCTAAGCTTCTGGTCTCATAGGTACCTCCCCAAATTGATGGAGAACTGTACCATCCAGATACTTCTGCTCTAAATCCTTTTGGAAGTTTAAATGTATTCTGTGCATAAAGGCTTAGTGTATTCTGAGAAATAGGATTAAAATCTTCATTAGTAGCTTCAAATATACTTCTGTAAGCATTCAAACTAAAGTAAATACTCCACCATTTATTGAAGCTTGTAGGGTAGGAGACGCCTAGATTAATGACCTTTTGGTTTGCAACATTTCTTGTGGTTAAGAAATTCTGATTATTCCCGACCGCCTCAGTTATTTTAGCAAAATAGTCTTTAATAAAACTATAGCTGATCGATGTAGTTAAACGATAGTTGAATGTATGCGATAACTTTAGATTATCTGTGTATTGCGGTTGAAGAAACGGATTTCCTTTACTGAATGATAACTCATCGATTTTGTATTCAAACGGATTTAAACTAGCATAATTTGGTCTTTGAATACGACGACTATACGTTAATGCAAAAGAGTTTTTTTGATTCATTTGATAGGTAATACCACCACTTGGGAACCAATCTGTATAATTACGTTTTACACGGTCGTTTTGTTCTTCCTGTAACGCGGTCAATGTGCCATCAGAATTGGTATGCTCCATACGTAACCCTAACTGGATATTAAACTTTTTATATTTCTTGTTATAGTTGATATAAGCAGCATTTACTTGCTCATCATATTCAAATTGGTTGGTACGCTCTACATTGATGATATCTTGTCCGTTAATGCGATCAAAGAAATCAAATTGGTTATCAGTGACTACCTGAGCAAACTTAACACCTACTCCCAGTTTTCCCTTTAAGAGATCTTGCTCGTAATCGAGTTTTGAAGTGAATAGATTAATTTCGATAGGTGTAACCATATAGTTAATAGTTTCACTAATCAAGTTAGTCTCAGTACCATCAAAATACTGGTTTGGCTGTAGATTGTTGCGATCACTGTCATAGATACCATAATCGACATCAATGTTGATTGAAGAGCCATTGTCGCCTTTAAATTTATAGTTGATGTTGGTATACAAATTCGACGTTTTTGATTCTGTGTCACTGCCAGCAACCAATATTTCATCAGGAATATTAGCACCAATTGGAGTTATTGGAGTTCTGGAGTCGCTATCGGAATCTCTTCGGCTAAAGTTTCCAGACAAGATAATTCCGAATGTGGATTTTTTGCTCGCATACCAATCAAAACCAGTTCTGATGTTGTTACTCGCATTGTCATAAATAGTTTCAGTTTGTGCATCAAAAATTGTGTTGTTCTGTGTTCTGAAGAGGTTTATAAAACTTAGGCTTTCACCAAAACGATTGCTAAATGTGCCGTAAATGCTCACTTTTTTACTACGAGTGTTAAACGATACAGAGTTATTCAGCCTAGCAAATTCTCCATAGGTAAATCCAGAAGTCGCACTTCCATTTGTGCCCAGGCTTTTATCGCGTTTAAAACGAATATTGATAATTCCAGCATTCCCTTCAGCATCATATTTTGATGATGGTTGAGTGATTATTTCTATGGCATCAATATCACTAGCTTGGATTGTTTTTAGGTAATTCACCAAATCCTGTCCTCTAAGAACTGATGGCTTATCATCAATGTAGATCAGTACACCTGTTTTTCCTTCGACGATGAGGTTGTCATTATTATCAATAATAACTCCAGGTGCCTTTCTAAGCAGTTCGAAACCAGAGTCACCAGTGGCGTTAATGGTATTCTGAACATTGAACACTGTTTTGTCTGCCAAGACCTGCACCATTGGTTTCTCGGCTTTTACAACAACTTCATCCAAGGTTTCAGAATCTGTAATCAAGGTGATGTTACCAAGATTTTTTTCACCGCCCAAAACTTCAAAAACTTCAGAATTATAATCTTTAAATCCTAGGCTAGTAATATTAATAACATACTTTCCTTGTGCAACATTATTAATAATGAAACTACCATCATTCTCAGCAATAGCTGCTTTAATGAATTTGCTTTTATCTTCATTGAATAGTGAAACAACTACTGCTGGAACTGCTTGAGAGTTGTCATCTACCACACGACCTTTTACACTAGATTGAGCGAAGGATGTTGAAGTAAATAAACTGATTAAGAATATGATGACGTTCGTTTTCATGATTGAATGATTTTATGACACAAAGATGATTGTATCCTATATGGTATGCACTTCAATTCCGATAAGTTGACCTATAGAGCGACGAATTGAAATGGACAACTCAACTGGAAATAGGTCAGCTCATCGATTAGAGTAAGCGAAAAAAATATGCTAACTTTAAATTTGTTGAAAATAAAAGTATGGAGGCACAACCATTTTTAAAGAAACGAATATTGGGAATTCAATCAGGCGAATTGATTGCTTTTTTGGGATTTTATCTTTTTTGGGCATTTGCTTATCATACTGCAATTACTATTAATAGTAGAGCCTGGAGCAAAGGCGAAGTTTCTCTATTAGATTTTGGAGAGTTTATGGATACTGTCGGGCTGGATTATATTCTTAAAGCTTTGCTTACCTTTCCTATATGGTGGTTGCTTATAAGACGTTTGAAGGGATGGAAAAACATAAAAAAGATCTCTTTGCATTTTATTTTCCTGCCAGCTTTTGTGCTAATCTGGCAACAGCTTTATTATTGGATAAGCGAAATCGTTGGTTTTGGACATCTTAACGGCGTAGCTAGAGTATGGGATATTTATATACCAGCCTTGTTTTATACACTTCAGTTTGGGATTATTCATTCTTATAATTATTACTTAGATAATCAGAGGAAAATACGATTAGAAGGGGAATTACGAACAGCAGCATTAAAAAGTGAAATATCTGCTCTAAAGGCTCAGCTCAATCCTCATTTTTTATATAATATTTTTAATACGATAAGTGCTTCGGTTCCGGCAAAAAATGAACGTACACGCCATCTCATTGCTGAGTTATCTGATTTGTTTAGGTATCAACTAAAAGCTTCTCAGGTAGAAAAAGTTCCGTTAAGAGAAGAACTAGAGTTCGTCAATAAATACCTTGCTTTAGAAAAAGAACGCTTTCAAGAACGCTTAGAGATTGATATTGATGTGGATGACAGTATTCTCAATGAACTAGTGCCTCCGATGCTACTTCAACCTTTGGTAGAAAATTCAGTAAAACATGGTCTGTCTTCATTGATTGAAGGTGGGAAAATCTCAATTAGCATACAGAAAAAAGGAGACCAGTTGGCATTTGAAATAGCAGATACAGGAGTTGGTATTAAGGACAAAACCAATGCATTCGATAAAGGTATAGGACTTACCAATACTAGGCTTCGCTTAGAAAAAATGTATAAAACTACCTTGCAGTTGTCTGACAATACACCTAAAGGTCTAAAAATTAATTTCGCTATATGAAGAAAGTAATTATTGTTGATGATGAAGCAGCTGGCAGGAAATTGATTAAGGAATATCTTGAAGATTTTCCTGAGTTGGTACTCTTGGGAGAAGCAAATAACGGTGTTGATGCCGTGAAAATGGTGAATGAGTTCAAACCAGATCTTGTATTTCTGGATGTTCAAATGCCAGGAATGACAGGGTTTGATGTTTTAACTCATCTAGAAGAATTGCCACAGATTATATTCTCAACAGCGTACGACCAATATGCACTCAAGGCTTTTGATGTACATGCCGTGGACTATCTCCTTAAGCCTTATACAAAGGAACGTTTTAAAGTAGCTGTTGAGCGTCTAGAACTTAATTCTGGGGGTAACAAAGCTAGACCTTTGGCTGAAAGCTTGTTCATGGACTCTCCAAAGATTCCTGAGCGTATTCTTGTTCAGTCACAAAATAAATTGGTTACCATTTCTTTGGAAGATGTAGTACGAATAGAAGCTTATGGAGATTATTCCAAGCTTATTACTGAAGACAAAACGTATTTAAGCAACTACGGGATTTCTTCACTCGAAGAAAAATTGAATGCTTCTATTTTTATCAGAGTACACCGTTCTTCGATCATCAATATTAATAGAGTGAAAGAACTTAATAAGTATACTAAAAGCTACGATGTTACCATGCAAAATGGCGATGTGGTAAGAGTAAGTAGAGGGTATATGGATAATATTAAAAAACTGATGTACTAATAAGTACCGCGAGTTTTTATGTTTGCTTCGCAAAGCTTTATAATCTCCTCAATGCGTTTTTGTCTTGTTGCTTCTCTCTTTGCAGAATTCAACCAATATAAATAGCCTTTTCTGTATGAGGTTGAAAAGTTTTTGTAATTCTCAAAAGCTGTAGGGTTTTGGTCAAATGCGTTTTGGAGTTCTTCTGGAATGACTTCATTCTCAACATCATCTAAAGCAGACCAACTACCATTTGCTTTAGCAATATCTATACTTTTTTGCCCAGCATCTTGAATCAGGTTTTTTTCGGTTAACTCTACTATATATCGCTTGTTTAAAGCGCTCCAGACACTTTTTGGTTTTCTTGGGCAGAAGTACTGCCTGCGTTTACCATTGCCTAAACTTTTTACAGTAGAATCAATCCAACCAAAGCATAAAGCAACTTTTACAGCTTCTTCCCAACGCATTGTAGGGATTTTCGTTTCAAGCTTATAAAAGATGAGGTAAACACCATTATGCTGATCATGGTTTTGTAGTAACCAGTCGTACCAATCGACATCGCGTTCAAAATAAAGTTCTGGATATCCCATTATAGCTTTTTTGAGTTCACATAGAAGTCACGATCAACTTCAAATGATTCTGTTTTAATTGATTTTGTCTTCCATTCAGCATTAGGGAATAACCAATCAGACTTACCATCAATAATAACTTGGACAGGCATATCAAACTTGTCGATAATATTTGTCCAACGGTATTTTAGCTCTCCGTCTTTAATGGAATACTCTAAGGTGGGAATCATCGTAGTTCTTAGATATTGATTAAAAAACTCTGTAAGATCAACGCCTTTTTGTTTGCTGATATAGTCTTCAATCTGCTTGGTGGTTACTGTTTTATGGTAAAATTCTTTGTTTAAGCCTCTGAGGATTTGTCTCCATTTATCATCATCTTCTAAAAGTTGTCTTATAGTATGTAGTATGTTTGCACCTTTGTAATACATATCGCTAGAGCCTTCTTGATTAACGTCATACGGACCAATTAATGGACGATCATTTTGTATGCGTTTTCGTGTACCAATAACATAATCGGCAGAGGCTTCTTTTCCGTAGAAATAATCTAAGAAGAGATTTTCTGAATAGGCTGTAAACCCTTCGTGGATCCACATGTCGGCTATGTCCTTGTTGGTAATATTATTGGCAAACCATTCGTGACCGCCTTCATGTACAATAATGAAGTCGAATTTTAGTCCCCATCCAGTTCCTGATAAATCTGTACCACGATATCCATTTTGGTACCCATTACCATAAGTAACTGAGCTTTGATGCTCCATGCCTAGATATGGTACTTCAACAAGTTTGAAACTATCTTCATAGAACGGATAAGGACCAAACCAATGCTCAAATGCTTCAATCATTCTTGGAGCGTCTTTGAATTGTTCTTTGGCCTTTTCGAGATTGTCTCTAAGGACATAATAATCTAAATCTAAATCGCCATTTTCGCCTTTATAGACTTCAGAAAAGTTGACGTAATCACCAATATTCACATTGACACCATAGTTGTTTATTGGATTGTTGACATACCAATGATAGGTGTTAGAATCTTCGTGCTCTTCAACCTTTTTCAATCTTCCGTTTGATACATTCATTAAGCCTTTTGGTACTGTAACGCTAATATCCATACTATCTACTTCGTCATACATATGGTCTTTACAAGGCCACCAAACGCTGGCGCCTAAACCTTGACAAGATGTGGCGATAAAGTGCTTACCATTGTTGTCTTTTTTCCAAGAAAAACCGCCATCCCAAGGTGCTCGCCTTGCTTCTCTTGGGTGCCCTTCATAATGTACTTCGATTGAATTGACATCTCCTTTGTTTTGTTTGCCAAGCATTATATAAAATACATTGCCTTCACGTTTGACAGCACAGGTTTTTCCATCTTGGGTTACTTTAGTAATCTCCATAGGTTGCTGTAAGTCGATTTGCATCACTTGATGCGGTTTCAGGACTTTGTATTGAATCGTGTTTTTTCCTGAAATAAATTTTTCTTCAGGATTCACTTCAATGTCTAGATGGTAATAGGTGAGGTCCCACCATTCGCGTTCTGGTGTTATTGAACCTCGCAGTGTATCTTGTTTAGTGAATTTTTGCTTTTCTTCAAGTAAACCTTGGGCTAGGAGCGTTGAAGTTGTTGTAAGTAGTATTAAAGCTAAATGCGCTATTTTTTTAATCATAAATATTAATTTCTAAATATTGAATTTGGGAAAACTACTAAACTTTCATGACCATCTTTACCAACTGCTGCCACACCAAAAAAGTAGTTGTCTACCACAATACCTTCTAGTGTGCCTCCAAGTTTATTACCAACATATTTGCTATGGTCCCAAGTAGGAGAGGTCGTATCTCTCCAATAAATTTTGTATCCTACGGCACCTTCAACTTCACTCCATATTAGTTTGACAGAAGGTTCTACAATACCACCAATCGAAACTTTTGTTGGACTGGGAGGTGCAGAAGCTAGGCTTGCCAAATTTATAGCATTAACTGCTGTTAGCTTTTTACAATACGGGAAGTTTACATGTTCAAAGGTATCTCCATAAGCAATACCATCTTCAGTTCGGATGTCTTGATGTTGTTGTGTATAGTTTTCGTGTGCTTCCATTATTCTAATGCCTGCAAAACCTTCGTCACAGAATGGTCTATGATGTCCACCACGACCAAATCGGTCTAATCGGTAAACCATCATAGGATTCATTTCAGGCATGTAGGTCTTAGTGGTTTTATGCACATAGCGTGCCAATTGTCTAGATATCCCATCTACTTCACCACCATAAAATCGTCTGGCTCTTCGCTGATTTTCAGTTTCGTTTGGAGGTACAGGCTCAGAAAATATTCTGAAAGTCCTATTATCAATGACACCATCTACGCCTTTTATGTTGCCTATCATATCATTATTTAAAATACCAATAATGTCCCAATTGTTTTTCTTAGCATAGTTTGCTAGTCCTTTACCTCCAAATAGCCCTTGTTCTTCACCTGAAAGTCCTACATAGACAATACTACTTTCAAACGTATATTTAGATAATACTCTTGCAGCTTCTATAGCACCTGCCATACCTGTAGCATTATCGTTGGCTCCTGGAGAATCGTCTGTATAATTATTTGGGTCACTTATACGAGAGTCTATGTCACCACTCATTATCACATAGCGATTCGGATACTTTGTTCCTCGCTGAATGGCAACCACATTGACCACCCAAACGTCTTTAGCAATGCGCTGATTGGCTCCTGCTTCTACTAAGTCTTTTTGGTAAAACACTTCCAGGCAATTGTTGCAGTCTTTAGAGATGTTGTCGAATTCTGCTTTAATCCAACGTCGTGCTGCGCCAATTCCTCTAGTATCTGATAAGGTGTCGCTCAGTGTGTGACGTGTACCAAAATCGGCAAGTGTTTTTACATCTTGTTTGAGGCGTTCTTCAGAAACTGCATCGATGATGTCATATAGTTTGGTGTCTGTTTGTGCAACAGATACTAGAAAACAAAGAAGACATAGTGCTACTAATGTATTTTTCATGGTCTTTAATTGGTTAGTTCTATAGTTCCAAAAATGCTAGCATCTATCCAACCACGATTTTTGTCGTCGCCTTCAACTGCTATGGAGCCTATAAAATTTTCACGTTCTTCGCTTTGGTCGTTATCGCAATATGCTATTGCAAAACCTATTTTTTTGCCTGCTTTTAACATTACAGGCTCATTTTCTTTATCATTTTGGTACGAATCATCAAAGATAGAAATCTTCAATTCCCAAACAGAGGTATTGCCTTCAGATATTCTTTTTGTGATGACATGATCGTTAAATAGTTTGGGTGTGTTTTCAGCAATGACATCAACCACATCACCATTTAAGTCAACATGATATGCAAATGCATTATGATTGTATTGGTGGTCACCACCACTATTGTCTTCATCTATAAATACTTCCACACAATCATCGTCCCACCAGCGTGTTAGCGGATCTTCATAGGGATTATAGAGGACATCGTCTTTCACTTTTACTAAGACATATAATGCTTTTTCTGTCCAACACATTGCGTATTCTGCTTCAAAATCTTCTGCTGTGTAGGGTTTGCCCAGCCACAATTCATTAATAGGATACCAAGTACTCGATTGCCAGATAGATTCATCGGCTACGCCATCTAAAGTTATTCCGTCTTTGGCTTTAGGGACTTTTCTGAGCTGCTTAGTCTCTTTTTGATTGGTGGTTTTAGCCGTATTAGAATTGGAATCCTTGCAGGAAAAAAACAATGAAATGGCTAAAAAGAAAATAATGGACTTCTTCATTTTATTGTTTCTTGTAGTTGAACTTTACAGTTTCAGTTTTTCCGTTTTCTTTGATGTCTACAAAGACATTCATTTCTTCATCTGAAACACGCTCAAAGGCCATGCCTTCAAAAACAACTTTGCTTTCGGTAATATATTTTAATGGAAAATCTACTGTTTCGTCCTTAGTTTCCCAACCTCTAAGCTTACTATCAAAATGTTTTAGTTGTAGTACAAGCGAATTCTCTATTTCTCTAATGATCTCAATTTCATAGAATGAGACTTTACCATTATTAATAAGTTTGAAACTAGCCATCATGGAGCCTCCAGAGGGTTCGCTCCAAATTTCTTCTGTTATACCTCCAAATGCTTCACCATGCCAAGTCCCGGCTATCCACTTAATATTTTCGAGTTTAGGTTCTAGGGTTTTGTCTTGTGAAAATAGGCATAAGGAGAGTAGGCAAAAGACAATAGTGAAAAGTGATTTCATCGTTAGAATTTTAAACTAAAAAGATACGCAATATTTGAAATAGTTTTTGGAGGAGGTTCACTTTTTAACGTATTGCTTCTTTAGTGATTCGGATCACTTCTGTTCTAGTTCTTTATCTAATAGTTGTAGTAGGTCATTCACATTTTTACGTCCCCATTGCAGGGCTCGGACATGATCGGACCTGAGTGTGATGAGCACATTGAGAAAATTTCTGAATTCAGGATTCTCCTTTAATGCCTCATAATCATTTGGTCTGGCGGTTTCATCGTCCATATTATTGGCGCGTCTAATATGACCAATCATCATACGTTGTGTGGTATTTTGGCTAAAACTCCATTCCCATCCACCATAATCGTCAATGATGCGTTGAAATTCGAAATCGTATATCTGGATGATCTTGGCTTTCAGGCTATCATTGCTGATTCGATCCATGCCTTTCACTTTAAGGGTTTCATAGGATGTTTTTGGAAGGTAAGGGATGTGAAACAGATCGAGGTGAGCAAAGGCAGTATCTAAAACCTGTGAATAGGGCAAGTCTTCGTTAAGGTGTCTTTGGATTTGTTTCAAATAGTTGACTGTGATTTGGTTGTAATGCGCCACTGTATCTAATTCCTTGACGGAGAAAGCCACGTCTTTTCTAAGCTCTTTAAGCATTTTTATTTCTTGAGCCTGTAACTTTCGGTCCTCATTCCAGTTATTGATCTGCAATGCAATCAAAATTCCTATTACTACAAGCAGAATTTCACCAACAGCGTATTTAAAGTATTTTCCCATTTGATTCTTTTCGATTAAAGATTTGCGGATATGTCTAAAGAATTTAATCATTAAATAAGGTCTTTAATTCAGTATCGATCTCGGCTTTTACATTTTCGGCTATTTGTTTCATGGATTTCCACCGAATCATTTGTTCTCTATTACTACCAAACTTTAAAAGTACCATTTTCCAGAAGTCCTTATTATTTGAGAGGGCTTCAAAATCTAATTTTTTTAGACTAGAAATGTCTTGCACATCAATGGATGCGAAAGAAAATCCATCTACGTTAAGTAATAGAGATTCTACTACTAATGGGGTAATTAAGTCATCAGTGACTTTTTGTGTTGTTGCATCAGTATAGCTATCCTTGGTAATGCGATAGTAGTCAAAGATATTTTGGCGAAGTTCCTCATTTTGGACGTAACTCATCTTACCAGAAGACACAGCTTCATCAAAAATGCCGCTGTTACTCTTAAAATAGTTGTCTATTAAAAACTCATAAGAGCTTCGGATAAAATCTATTTTGTTTATGGAATCTAGATTGTTGAGCAACTGCAATGTCTGTTCTAATCTATTGAGCCGTTCTCTTGATTTAATTGAATTATTTTCTATTTGCTTAATATCTAGGTCAATTTCATTGGATAAATTGGTGAGCAGAGCGATTTCTAATTTGCGTTCCTTTTTATATTCACTGTAATTATTGATCTGTAAAGCAATCAAAATACCAATAACCACAAGTATAATTTCGCCAATAGCATAGATAAGGTACTTGCTGAATTTGTTTTCAGTTATCGATTTTTGGCGGATGCGACGGAAGAATTTAATCATAGATTTAAAATTAATTTGAATTAATTTCTTTTTCTATCAATGAAATTAGTTCATTGACCTTATCTGAAGCTTCTCTAAAAGAAATAAACTGCAATTGAGCATTATAAGGAATGCCTACAACTCCGTTTATAAATTCTTTATCATTTATTAGTGTGATTAAGTCTTTCTGAAACTCATCAAAATAAATGCTCATTTCTTCTTTCGAAAACTCTCGTTTAAGAACACTTTTTTGATTCGGGTCTGTAACAAAAGCATTACTTGTATTTATTATTTTCATTATTTGCTCATGTAAAAGATTTCTGTGTTCAACTTTTAGCGCTTCTTGATTATTTAAAATTGCTTTGTACAGTTTATCTAAATCTAATAGTTTGATTTTTATAGAATCATTAGATATAATATTTAAGTTTCCACTGCTCACCATTTCATTAAAAGTAACTTGATTAATATTTATATCTTTCCAATTACCAAGAGCTTGGAAATAAGGCAGAATTTTAGCAACTGTATCTTGATTTTTACTGAACCTAAAATTTAAAAAGACATGAGCAGCTGCTAATTGTTTTTTCTTACGATTTAGGGTTTCTTTCCATAGTATTTTATTCTCTTCTAGATCTACAGTGAGTCTTTTTAAATAACTTAATTCTATTGTCCTTTCCTTTCTGTTCTCATTCCAATTGTTAATCTGGAGTGCGATCAAAATTCCAATAACTACGAGAATGATTTCACCAATAGCATATTTAAAGTATTTGCCCATTTTGTTTTGTTCTAATAAGGATTTGCGGATATGTCTAAAGAATTTAATCATGATTTTATAGTCTTTGTCATTCCTGCGAAGGCAGGAATCCATTTTGTTGTTTTGAATTTCATTGTGGATTCCGCATCAAGTGCGGAATGACAAAACGCTTTGTTTTGGTTGATTAGTGAGCGACGAATTTGGCGAAAGAATTTTATCATTTAGTCAATTTTAGTGGCGAATGGTATGGCACCGTTTTCATAACCATGTGTATAAAACACTATACTGTCACCTATTTTGCCAAATTCTAAAAAATTTGACCCTAACATAAATTTGTTTGGAGCATAGGGAAATAACCTTGTAGAGTCTCCACGAATTAAATAGGTTTCATTTCCCTTTCTATAGAGTTGAAAGTCATAATCAAATGGAGAACGATAGGCTCCCATATATATCGAATCGACTTGTATACCAACCATTGTTTTCGAATTTCCAGGTTCTAACAACTCTTCGATTTTGCCATAAACATCAATAGCCGCAAGTGCATAATTAAGATTTGCTCTTAGATAGTTGTTTACACCTTGATTTTGATAATCATTAACCAATCCTTTATATCTGACATTTTCCATAAAGAAATCGATGCGCTCTGTATTTTGATAGAGAGGGATCTGTGAAGAAAACCAATCATAGTGTTCAAAGAAGATATCCTCAAATTTCCCAGTTCGTTCTTTATACCTCAATTCTCTGTCTATTACATTAGCGTAATGATCATCATATAAGATTGCTAACTCTTCGAGCAGTGAATTGTACTCTGGTGGGATGACATCTTGGAGGCGAATTAGATTGGTGTACCCGCTATTTTTGAGTTTAATCATGGTTTCGTTAAAAATCAAATAATGCAAATGCCACGAGTTTGGATCTTCATATGCTTCTCGAGATATTTTATCATCAAGGACCAAGCGTGCCAAGGAATCCTTCTCTTCCCAATCAATTGTCAGCGCTATAATTTGTTCTATATCGATTTCTATGTCGTTTTGAACTTTTTGCAAAAGGGTATTGACTTTTAGTTTGTTCTGTCTTTTCTCATTCCAGTTGTTAATCTGTAATGCAATCAAAATACCAATCACAACAAGTATGATTTCACCAATGGCGTAGATGAGATACTTACTGAATTTGTTTTCAGACAATAGTTTTTGACGGACACGACGGAAGAATTTAATCATAGTAATCAGTTTCTGTGAGCCTAATAATGTTATCTATAATTTTTACAATGCCTTCTCTTTCAACAACCTCAATTAAGTATTCTAATTCAGTAATTCTTTCTTCTCTAAAATTATATTCCCGCGTGCTAAGCCAAGTCTCCATATTTTGCTGACTAAATTCATCTTCGTAATTATAAGCTGCTCTTACCCATGGATAATATTCGTCGAATAAAAATTTCATCGCGAAATCTTCTTCTTCTAAATAATCACCTAACATATCGTTCCAAGAAATCAACATTCTTCGTAAGCTGTCATTTTGAATCAAATCAAATGAAGATGAGTTTATTAAAGCTCTAACAGTACCATTCTTGGGATTAAAAGATTTATTTGTGAACATCTTACTTTGATAGATAAATAGGCTATCATTAAGATGATATGTTGAATAGTGTTCAACTTTCACTTCTTTTTTCATTTTGTACATTAAGTGTTTTAATCGTTTACCAGCTTTTAGAGCTTCTTTGTTATGTCTGATAATGGTGTCTAATTGTTCTTTATTTGATCGAAAATCTAGATTCAATTCTTTTAAATAAGCCCTCTCTTTTTCTCTTTCTTTTCTTTCTTCTCGCATCTCATTCAATTGCAACGCAATTAAAATTCCAATAACCACTAAAATAATTTCACCAATGGCATAAATGAGATACTTACTGAATTTGTTTTCAGACAATAGTTTTTGACGGATACGACGGAAGAACTTGATCATAACTATCCTATTTGGCCATCATTATCAATGTCCTGTCCTGAGCGTTGCTCTAGCAATCGTAAGGTTCGAGAGAGTAAATCCTTAGTTTTATCGAGTTCGTATTCCAAATCGGATACGCGTTGTTCTAAAGATTCGGCTTTGCCTTTTTGTTCTTCGAGTTGGCTTTGTTGTAACAAATCCCAAAATAGTCCCATGATGGTTGGTTTAAAGCAGTAGGACCGTTATGTAGAGTTTGGTTAGCTTATTATGTGTATCTAAAAATAATGAATTGTTACATCACTGAATGAAAGTGACCTTGCTGATCTTACCATTTTCAACTTCGTAAATCGCCACAGCATTAAAGACTTGCCCATTTGCCGTTACTTGCTCTTCATCAATCACTTTGTTGCCTATGACAATACGCTTTTTAATAAATGCTCTTAGATCTGGTGTACGATCGAACCAATCTTTATAGCTACTTCTCATAGCTTCTTTCCCTTCAGTTCTTAAAGTATTAGGATAGGCATACAGCTTTACATCATCTGCATAATCTTTCATAAAAGCGTCAATATCTCTAGCATTATAGGCATCTAGATTGCGCTGTACGATGGCTTCTACGTCACTCACTTCAGTAGTTTCGGTTGTGGAATTGGTTTCAGGATCTTTAGTTTCAACTTTTCCTCCGATTTCGGCTGCAACTAAAAACTTGTTTGAAATTGCATTAGTGGTGATTCGTGAGATTTTAGTAATACCATAAGAGGAAAGGTCTGCAATCTCTTTCCAATCGTTGTCTTTATTGAGTGTTAGTTTGTATAGTTTACTGCCTTTTCCCATTAAAATATCACCATTAATTACCCAGCACATGTCTTCGCTGCCTTGAAGTGTATTTGCTAGAGTTTTTATTTTTGCAGTGGCTATATTCAGTGACTTAATTTGCCAATTTGCTTCATCCTTTTTTGATATAAAACTTACTTCATTGGTGTTTGGTCTTTTATGAAAAGAGCGACCAACCTTTGTGTCATATTTTCGATTCCACCCTTCTTCTAAATTACTCACGTAGAGATTAAGGTCATTATCTTCTATTACAGCAGAAACAGCAATATATCCATTAAACCAAGTGTAATAGGCAACAACCAAATCGGCTATAAGTTCTTTAGATTCACCATTGCTTAAGCTATAACTATATAAGCGTTGTTTACCATCCGGGTCTAATCGAACTGCAGAAACTTCACGTTTATTAGGAATCTTTAAAGGCGTGTATTCGCCACCATCAGTAAAATTCAACCAGGTTTTAGTATCGTAGTTTGCGCGATAGGACACGATATCTGTTTGCCCTTTTCTGGTTGAAGCAAATAAAATCTGATTATCATTTACGAATGAAGGTTGGTTGTCATAACCTTCATTATTTGAGATGTTTTTTCCGTTAGAAAATTCATAAACACCATTATTTACCTTCATGTCAAATAAAAAGACTTCTGTATTGGTTTGTTGTGCTAAGGAACATATTGGAATTAAAAGCAGTAATGATAATAGATGTTTCATTTTGAAAGAAATTGTTTTCACTAAATATAAGGAAATAAAAAAAGCCATGCGTGATGACACATGGCTTACTTTCATTCAATTATAAGCAATTATTTGTAATTGTTTTTAGTACTAAAAACAATACGAGTTCTCAGCGGATAATTTATCAGCAATTTGAGTTCTTAATGCAACGACATTTGGCATGTTGGTATACTTTGTAAAGCGTTTTAAGCCCATAAGCATCATGCGTTGTTCATCACCTTCAGCAAAGCTTACAATACCTTCTTTAGCATTTTTGATTACGGTGTCGATTGCATTGTATAAGTATAATTTTGCCATAGCTATTTGATGCGATTGTGCATCTTCACCAAAACGCTTGGCATTCTTTTCAGTTCTAAGAATTGTAGACTCTGCCATATAAATCTCAATCAGGATATTAGAGGCAGCCATCAATAGTTGTTGATGTTCTTCTAATTGTGGTCCATACTTTTGAACACCTGCTCCAGCCACCATCAAGAATACTTTTTTCAGTTTATTGATGATTTCTTTTTCTTCTGAAAATAATTCAGAGTAATCTGGAGTTTCAAACGACGGAATTCCCATAAGCTCATCAGCGACAGCTGTTGCAGGACCCAATAAATCTACGTGTCCTTTCATAGCTTTTTTAACGAGCATACCAACAGCTAACATACGATTGATTTCATTAGTACCTTCATAGATACGCGAAATACGAGCATCTCTCCAAGCAGATTCCATAGGTGTATCTGCAGAGAATCCCATACCTCCAAATATCTGGATACCTTCATCTGTACAGTTCTGAATATCTTCTGAAACGGCTACTTTTAAGATTGAACATTCGATTGCATATTCTTCTACGCCTTTTAGTTCGGCTTCTTGATGTGTGTTTCCAGATTCTTGTCTGATGGCTATTCTGTCTTCAATATTTTTAGCGGCTCTATAGCAAGCAGATTCTCCTGCATAAGCATTGGTCGCCATTTCAGCTAACTTAGACTTTATTGCACCAAATTTTACGATTGGTGTTTTAAACTGAACACGCTCGTTAGCATATTTAACTGCTTCAGTAATCACGCGGCGTTGCGCATCTAAACATGCTGCGGCTAATTTGATACGACCAACGTTTAAAGCATTCATCGCGATTTTGAAACCACCACCACGCTCAGACAACATGTTTTCTACAGGCACTTTTGTCTCATTAAAGAATACCTGACGGGTAGAAGAGGAGTGAATTCCTAGTTTGTGTTCTTCTTCACCTAAGGTGATTCCATTTGGATTGTCTTTGTCATATTCAACAATAAAACCAGTAATGTTTTTATCATCTTCGATACGAGCAAAAACGATGAAGGTCTCAGCGAATCCAGCATTAGAAATCCACATCTTTTGACCAGAAATCTTATAGTGTGTTCCATCTTCTGATAGAACAGCTTTGGTCTTACCAGAATTTGCGTCAGACCCAGCGCCTGGTTCAGTTAAGCAATACGCACCAAACTTTTCTCCTGTTGCTAAAGCAGGTACATATTTTTTCTTTTGCTCTTCTGTACCATATAATGTGATTGGCATAGTGCCAATCCCTGTGTGCGCACCAAAGGCTGTTGCAATGGAACCTGTTGCACCTGAGATATAGTCACATACCAACATGGTTGATACAAACCCCATCTCTAGACCATCATATTCAGCAGGAACAGCAATACCTAATAAGCCAAGTTCACCAGCCTTACGCATAATCTCTTCCGTGAAAGCATAATCTTTCTTCTCGAAACGTTCTTTGTGTGCCCAGATTTCTCTGTCTACAAATTCTTTTACAGTTTCGAGCATCATTTTTTGCTCTTCTGAAAAGTCTTCAGGAGTAAATACATCGTCACAGCTCGTTTCTTTTACCAAGAACTGTCCACCTCTTAAAATATCTTTTTCTATTGCTTCCATTTTATTATTATAAATTTTTAATGTTGAATTTGTTACTTGGCCTGTAGTTGAGCTGTTTTAACAATTTTTGTTAATATGTTTACCAAATGCTCTACGTCTTCCAAATAAATACTAACATTTATACCTGTTATACTTGATTTATCTAATAATTGTAGCCAATATTTAGTTTCTCTAGCTTCTTTAGATGCAATTGACATCTTATAGATAAAATCTTTTTTAGAGAAACCTGCTGTTGCTTCTTGAACATTAGCTCCAATACTTGTTCCACTTCTTAATAGCTGTTTTGAGATGATGAATTCATTTTCGTTTTTTAATAATTTATAGAGTTCAATAATTTTAAGCGCAAACTCAAAACTTTTCTCAACTACAATATTTTCTTTCTTCATTTAGAATTCAACATTTGAATATTTAGAATTTAAAATAGCTTTAGTTTAAAAATTCAAAAATTCCAGCAGCCCCTTGTCCTGTTCCTACACACATAGTTACCATACCATGCTTACCTTGCATATTTCTTTTGCGCATTTCATCAAATAACTGAACTGATAGCTTTGCTCCAGTACAACCCAAAGGATGTCCGAGCGCAATAGCACCTCCATTTACGTTTACTAAATCTTGATTTAGATTTAGTTCACGCATCACTGCTAATGATTGAGACGCAAATGCTTCATTCAATTCAATAAGTTCAATGTCGTTTTGTTGTAATCCAGCTTGTTTTAATGCTTTTGGAATTGCAGCTACTGGACCTATTCCCATGATTCTTGGTGGTACACCAGCAGCGGCATAGCTTACCATTCTTGCAATTGGCTCGAGGTTCAATTCTTTAACCATGTCTTCGCTCATCACCATTACAAATGCTGCACCATCACTGGTTTGTGATGAATTACCTGCCGTTACACTTCCATTGGCTGCAAAGACTGGACGTAATTTTGCCAAGGCTTCTTTGTTAGTACCTCTACGAGGGCCTTCGTCTTTGGTTACTGTGAACCTACGATTCGCTTTTTTCCCATTACCATCAACATAGGTTTCTTCAACTTCTATTGGTGCTATTTGATCTTGAAAACGATCTTCATCTAAAGCCTTGAGAGCTTTCATGTGAGAGTTGTATGCAAACTCATCTTGATCTTCTCTAGAAATCTTATATTCTTGAGCTACTGCTTCAGCTGTATTCCCCATTCCCCAATAGTAGTCTTCGTGTCCCGAGTTTACGATATCGTAATTAAGCTCGGGCTTAAAACCTGTCATTGGTACAGAACTCATACTTTCTGCTCCTCCAGCGATAATGCAATCTGCCATTCCAGATTGAATTTTAGCTACTGCCATACCTATAGTTTCCAATCCTGATGAACAGAAACGATTTACTGTTACTCCAGGAACGTCTACAGTATTCAATCCTATTAAAGAAATAATACGTGCCATATTGAGGCCTTGTGAACCTTCTGGCATTGCATTACCAACAATAACATCATCGATACGAGCGACATCAAATTCTGGTAGTTTTCCCATCATGTATTGAATGGTTTCTGCTGCCAATTCATCTGCTCTTTTAAACCTGAAACCGCCTTTTTTGGATTTCCCAACGGCTGTTCTATATCCTTTTACTATATATGCTGTTTTCATAATTTTTCGATTTTTCGATTATTAGATTTTTTGATCGTTGGATTTCTAGAAATCTAGTGATCCAATAATCCAGTAATCTAATTACGCAATGGTTTACCAGTTTTTAACATGTGTTGGATACGTTCTAAAGTTTTGCGTTCAGTACAGAGACTTAAAAACGCTTCACGCTCTAAGTCCAGTAAATACTGTTCTGATACTTTAGTTGGTTCTGATAAATCACCACCAGCCATAACATAGGCTAGTTTATTTGCAATTTTTTGATCGTGTTCTGAGATGTAGTTTGAAGCATTCATAGAATCGGTTCCTACTAGGAACATTCCTAAGGCTTGCTTACCAAGTACTAATACATCTTTGCGTTTTGGTTTTTGTGAATATCCAGCTTCTGCCATGAGCTGAGCGTGTTTTTTAGCTTCTGCAATCTGACGATCTTTATTCACAACGACTACATCTTTACCTTTTTGAAGGATATTAGTGTCGAATGCTTCGTAAGCGGATGTGGCAACTTTCGCCATTCCTATTGTGAGGAAGTGTTCTTGTAAAACATTCAATTGAACATCACCTTTATGGAATAAGTCTGAAGCTCTTAACGCCATCTCCTTAGAACCTCCACCACCAGGAATCACACCAACACCAAATTCAACCAATCCAATATAAGTTTCTGCTGCTGCTACAACTTTATCAGCATGTAGGGATAACTCACAGCCACCTCCTAAACACATGCCATGTGGTGCAGCTACTGTTGGAATAGAAGAGTAGCGCATACGCATCATTGTGTCTTGGAAGTATTTGATCGCCATATTGAGTTCGTCATATTCTTGCTCTACAGCCATCATGAAAATCATTCCAATGTTTGCTCCAACCGAGAAATTTGCACCTTGATTACCAATCACTAGGCCTTCAAAATCTTTTTCAGCTAAATCCACCGCTTTATTCAATCCAGCCAAAACATCACCTCCAATGGTGTTCATCTTGGATTGGAATTCACAGTTCAAAATACCATCGCCTAAGTCTTCTACAACAACACCTGAGTTTTTGAATACTTCATTAGACTTTCTAATATTATCTAGAATGATGAACGCATCTTGTCCAGGCTTCTTCACTTGCGCTTTGGCATCGACATCATAATAATATGTTGCGCCATCTTTAATAGTATAGAATGAAGTTTCGCCTTTATCTACCATCTCCGTAACCCAAGCAGCAGGCTCTTTGCCTTCTGCTTTCATGAGTTCGATGCCTTCTTTAACACCTACTGCATCCCAAATTTCGAATGGACCATTTTCCCAACCAAAACCAGCTTTCATTGCATCATCGATACGATACAATTCATCTGAAATTTCTGGAATTCTATTTTGAACGTAAGCAAACATGGCTGCAAAATTCTTTCTGTAGAATTCGCCTGCTTTGTCTTTTCCACCAACTAATACTTTAAATCTATCTATTGGTTTGTCAATGGTTTTAGTCAATTCTATAGTTGCGAATGATGCACGCTTTTTAGAACGATATTCCATTGTATCTAAATCGAGAGAAAGAATCTCCTTTTTACCGTCTGCATTAACCGATTTTTTGTAAAACCCTTGACCAGTTTTGCTTCCAAGCCATTTGTTTTCCATCATGGTGCTGATGAAATCGGGTAGCTTAAACAACTCATGCGCTTCATCATCTGGGCAGTTTTCATAGATCCCGTTAGCAACATGCACTAGTGTATCTAGACCTACAACATCTACAGTTCTGAAGGTAGCAGATTTTGGACGACCAATTACTGGTCCTGTAAGTTTATCGACTTCTTCAATAGTAAGCCCAAGTTCTTTGACTTGATGGAATAAACTTTGAATTCCGAAGATTCCAATTCTGTTACCAATAAATGCTGGCGTGTCTTTTGCTAATACTGAAGTTTTTCCAAGGAATTTTTCACCATACATCATCAAGAAGTCTGTAACGTCTTGTTTGCAGTTTGGTCCTGGAACTACTTCGAAAAGCCTTAAATATCTTGGAGGATTGAAGAAGTGTGTCACAGCAAAGTGTTGCTGAAAATCTTCACTTCGTCCTTCATTCATAAATTTAATAGGAATCCCAGAGGTATTTGATGTAATTAAGGTTCCTGGAGTTCTATATTGTTCTACTTTTTCAAATACTTGTTGTTTGATGTCTAGACGTTCTACAACAACTTCCATGACCCAATCTACATCTTTGATTTTTGGAAGGTCATCGTCTATGTTTCCTGTAGTAATTCTATCTGCAAATTTTTGAGAATAAATTGGAGATGGCTTAGATTTTAAAGAGGCTTTGAGAGAATCGTTTACAATTCTATTTCTTACCACTTTGTCTTCTAAGGTTAAGCCTTTTGCCTTTTCTGCATCGTTCAATTCTCTTGGGACAATATCTAGAAGTAAAACTTCAACACCAATATTTGCAAAATGACAAGCAATACCGCTTCCCATAATTCCGGAACCGATGACTGCTACTTTTTTAATTCTACGTTTACTCATTATTTAATGATGGGTTCGTTTTGGTTATATATTTTTTTGTTTGATATCATGTTGTTGATGAGTTCAGCAACTTCATAAAAATGTTCAATCTTTTCTTCTGGGAGTTTGCTCTTAATGGCTTCGTTAAAGATGATAACTCGATCTCTTGAGTATTCGCGCTTTTCGCGACCAAACTCAGTGAGGTGAATAATAACACCACGACCGTCTTCAGGATTGGGCTTTCGCTCTATAAGTCCTTTTTCCTCCATGTTTTTTAATGTTCTGGATAGGCTAGTAGCTTCCATCCCCATTTTTGGCCCTAGAGATGTTGAGGCTGTACCACTTTCTGGATCTATGCTCAGCAAAGCAAAACCTGTCGCCATTGTACTATCGAATTTTGCTGCTTCTTCGTTGTACATTTTGTTAATGGCTAACCATGTGGTTCTGAATACGTAATCGATGGTCTTGTCCTTCATAACGAAAAGTTTGAATTACAAATATACAAAAATTTATTATGCATGCATAATAAATTTTAAACCATGATTTCTAAAATAGAGTAGTGGTTATTTAATGTCCATCGCCTCTTTTCGAGACTTGATGTTGAGCTTTGAGTAGATGTTACTCACGTGACTTTTTACAGTGCTCAATCCTATATTGTATTCTTCTGATATTTCTTTATTGGATTTCCCAAGTTGAATAAGCTGGAAAATCTTTCGCTCTTGAATACTTAAGGATTTTAGATGGCTGTTGTTGCTCTTGCTTTTACGTTTACTAAAATAGTAATTTATCGCGAATCCTAATATAAAGAAGAAAAGCCCAAAGACTATAAGCCAGAATGTTGAACTACTTTTTTCTTGTCGAGGAAGTTTGGTTCTTAACTCTCGGAAGTATGTGGAGTCTTCGTTTTTCCACTTTTCGAGATAGTTTTCGTAAAACAATTGATTGGATAGGTAAGTGGTTTCGAACTTACTATTGTTTAAGGCATATAGAGAAACTATGGCATTAGAGCTTGTGTCTGCTATGTGCCTGAGTTGTTCGTTGAGGGTTTTCTCCACAAATTGTTTTTTGAGCAGAACAGTGTCGGATTGCTCACTAAGTTTAATAATCTCATTTATGGCTTCCAGGTCATCATTGGGTTTGTAGCCATTCAATATATATTTATCAAATAAGCCTACACTGCCTGTATTATCTATGAAGACTGAAGACCGAGAGTTGGCAATAAAGAAGATGTGGTTTTCTTCATTACCACCAATAATTAATGACGCTGAAGGTGCATCTTTTTTTGAAACGTGTAGCCTAAAAAGATTGTCCTTATTTGGTAAGGCTTCTGTTGGAAATATAAAATAGCCTGATGTATCTATTTTGGCTTCAGCAATAATCATTTCGTTAGACATGGTAAACATGTCATTAAATGTAGGTATATGAGAAAGGTAAACTACAGGCTCCCAAATAGAATCGAGCTGTAGTTTACCATTTATGATTGGTTCGCTTTTTGATTGGGAGAAACTGTTGAAACATAATAGTATGCTCAACAGTTGCACTATAATTGATTGATTGATTGATAAGACTCGGCTGCTCATTAGTAAGCGCTTAGTTTTGGATTAATTCTGCATTGCACAAATTGAAATTTCTCCAGATACATCTTTGGGAATTAGTTTTACAACCCAATCACCTTTCATAGGGTCTTCAATTATTTTTTGCATTTGTCCGCACACTAATTCTTTTTTCTTGCTAGAAGACTTTAATTGACTTTCAATAGAGAAGTTTCCATGTTTTTTTCCTTTTGGGTCATAGATCTCTACTGTAAGGTAGCCAGACTTAATTGTGCCATTGACATTTAAGGACATATTTTCTGTATCGTCAGAGACTTCGACCTTAATTTCTTCTACATCAGAGCTACCATTGAATTCTATGTTTCTCATCGTTGATACTCCACTACATTGTTTCTGGGAATATTGTTGTGCAGAAACATTAGTCGGCATTAAGAAGAATAATGCTACACATCCAAATAACTTAATCGCGTTTTTCATGATTGATAATTTTTAAAGATTATATGCCAAAGTTATCTACTGAGCCATGAAACGTAAACTTTTTTGGGTTTGAAAAAAGAACGAAAAAAGGACTAAAAACGTCTATAGCCTCATAAAATATAGCATTTTATAAGGTAATAAACTAAAATCTGAATTCTTGTTGAATATTATTGTCTGTAGATCTTGTCGTAAAGGTCTTTGTAAATTTCTTTAATGACAGCACGTTTCATTTTCATAGTAGGTGTTAATTCGCCACCATCAATAGACCAGGCTTTTGGTGTTAATTCGAAACGTTTTATTTGCTCCCACTTTCCAAAGTTCTTATTGTACTTATCGACTTCTTTTTGAATACGTTTTATAACAATTTCTGAAGCTGTAATTTCTACTTCACTACTACCAATGTTATATTCTTTTAATTCTATCCAATCTCTAACAAATTCAAAATTAGGCTGAATCAGTGCAGCTGGCATTTTTTCACCTTCTCCAATAACCATTATTTGCTCAATAAATAAAGATTGCTTTAAATCATTTTCAAGAAGCGTAGGGATAATGTATTTACCACCAGAAGTTTTGAACATTTCCTTTTTACGACCAGTAATCTTTAGGAAGCCATCTTCGTCCACTTCTCCTTTATCGCCTGTATGGAAATAATCATTGGTCATAACCTCGGTTGTTTTTTCTGGGTCTTTGTAGTAGCCCATCATAACATTTGGTCCTTTGATTAAAATTTCTCCATCTTCGGCAATTTTGATTTCAACATTATCAATGGCTTTACCTACTGTACCAATTTTGTAATGATTGTCTCTATACATTCCGACCGAAACTACAGGAGAAGTTTCTGTAAGACCATAACCCTCCATAACTTTCATTCCTGCGGCACCGAAAACTCTTGCTAGACGAGGTTGTAAGGCAGCACTTCCAGATACCATGGTACCAAGTTCACCACCTAAGGCTTCTCGCCATTTGCTAAAAATAAGTTTATTGGCAATTTTCAATTTGAATTCATACCATGCCCCATTTTTACCGTAAGGTTCCCAACGTTCACCGAGACTTACTGCCCAAAAGAATAATGCTTTTTTAATACCTGTAAGCTCTTCTCCTTTTAGCATTATTTTATCAAAAACTTTTTCTAAAAGGCGCGGCACAACGCTCATAAGATTTGGTTTTACCTCTTTTGCATTGTCACCTATTTTATCTAAGGCTTCTGCAAAATAGATTGATGTGCCAGCATATTGATAGACATATATCAACACACGTTCAAAAATATGGCAAATAGGTAAAAAGCTTAAGACTCTTGTTTCACCAGATGTTGGTAGCGGAACTCTTTTTGAACTGTCCAAGGCATTACTTGTAATGTTATCATGAGATAGCATAACACCTTTAGGTTTTCCGGTTGTCCCAGAAGTATAGATTATAGTTGCTAAATCACTAGGTTTTACAGCATCTTTTCTGGCTTCAACTTCAGCTTGATTGCTTTCGTCTTTCCCTAACTCGAATAATTCAGAATAGTGCTTACAGCCTTCGATATGATCAAAAGAATAGACTTCTTTGATGCCTGTATTATGCCTTACCTTATTCACCTTTTCTAAAACTTCTTCATCTGAAACAAAGCAATAAATAGCTCCACTATGATTGATAACATACTGATAATCTTCTGAAGAAATTGTTGGGTATATAGGGATGTTTTGAGCACCAACTTGCAGAACACCGATATCCATGATATTCCACTCAGTTCTATTGGTAGAAGATATTACAGCAATTTTATCGTGCTTCTGCACACCCAATTTTAATAGAGCTCTACTCACTGCATTGGCTTTATCTATATACTCTTGAGTGGACATAGGAGTCCATTCGCCATTGTATTTAGTAACTAAAGCTGAGTTATTAGGTTTGTTTGCTAATTGATAATAAGGAAAATCGAATAATCGGGTAACTTCTGCCATTAATTATAATCTGTTTCTAGAATTGCAAAGTATGAAATTAATGAAGATTTAGCAAGTAGCCCAATTAGTACATGTTTAGTTGTGAAAAGAAGTCATTATATGAATGAAGTCTTCTTTTCTAGAGCGCGATATGCTTACTGTATCATTATTGTTCATTATAATGTATCCACCATCTGCCTTGACGTATTTTTTTACTTCTTTTAAATTAATGAGAAAGCTGTTATGAACCCTCATGAAGCCTTGCTCGAGCAGTAAATTTTCATATTCTTTTAAATGTTTACTGACTAATAGCTTTTCAGAATTTTTTAGAATGAATGCTGTGTATGAGCCTTCTGCTTTGCAATAAATAATATCATGAACTTCAATAAACTCGAAACCTTCGGAAGTCGCTAAACATATTTTGTTGAGTTTGGGTTTTTGCTCTTTTAGGTTGAGCATCAATGTCTCCAATTGCTTCTTATAGACTTTTTGGTTCTTTTTGGTTTGTGCTTTGTTTACTGCTTCTTGCAATTCTTCTAAATCAATAGGTTTTAGGAGATAATCCAATGAGCTAAACTTTACAGCTTTGATAGCGTATTGTTCAAAAGCTGTAGTGAAAATAACTTCGAAATTAAGATGAGAAACTTGATTGAGCATATCGAAACCTGTCCCCGTTTGTAGTTCTATATCCAAGAAAATCACATCAGGCTTTTTGGATTTTATAAGTTCTACGGCCTCATTTACTGTCGCTGCTAACCCAATAACTTCTATACCAATACAAAACTCTTCCAAGAGGCTCTTTAGAGTTTCTCTACTGTGCTTTTCATCTTCTACTATGACTGCTTTTAAACTCATAATGCTTTATTTAATAGGGATTTTAATGATGACTTTTGTGCCAATAGCTTTGCCATTAGAATCCATTTTATCAATTATTTCGATAGGCTCAGTGGTTATTCCTAAACTTTCCAAACGTTGTTTGGTAACTTCCAACCCTCTAGATTTTTTCTCACGTTTGTGTATGTGCCCTTTTTCTTCAGCAGCTTTTCTACCGATACCATTATCATCTACTTCACAAAATATTAATGTGTCATCTTTAGAGAACTGGATTTTCAATGCTTTAGGATCATCAGTTTTTGGTAGTAATCCATGAATAATAGCATTTTCAACGAATGGTTGGAGTAACATAAAAGGTATTTCCACAGAATACTCATCGAGGTCTTCATCCACAGAAATATCATAATTAAAGGCATTGTCGAAGCGCAATGATTCTAATTCTAGATAATCTTTTAGCATCTTTATTTCGTCATTAAGGACAACATTGGTTTCTATTGAACTTTCCAGAATATTTCGTGTTAATCGACTAAATTTTGAGAGATATTTTAAAGCTGAAACTTTATCGTTTTTAGTGACTAAATGCTGAATTGAACTCAATGAGTTGAAGATAAAATGTGGATTTATTTGTGCTCTTAGTGCTTTCGTTTTGTTAAGGAAAGCTTCTTGCTGGAACTGCAATTTTTCCTTGTATTCTTGTTGGATTTTATATGTAAGACCTGCTGCAAATATGAGAATTTCGAATGCTGATCCGGCAATCATATATATTCTACCACCTAAGAAGAGAAACCCTAAAGCTCCTGCCATATATAGGAATGATCCGATAACGACAAAATAAGCCAACTTGTTCTTTCCTTTAAAAAGCAGATATATCATACCAGCTAACCCAAAAACACTCATTATAAGACGTTCTATATCTAGTATATAAATATGTAACGTGAATTGTTTTGTTCCGAGGAAAACGGCATCTGCAACTAAGACTACTACAAGCATATAAGCGATAGCTTTTAGGGCGATATGCAGTTTAGGGTATTCTGTTTTGGTGTTTAGATAATACATTACAAACAGTATGTAGCACAGATTGATTGCTACTTGTGTTACTTGAAAAAATGTATAACTGGCGAGTCCATAGCCTCCAAAGAATAGATCATGGAGCTTAAAAATATCTGGTGTTAGATAGAGAAACAAGAATAGGGTATAAAGCGCATAATAGAAAAACTCTATTCGTTTGGAATAAATGAAGAACATCAATGTGAATAAAAACATCACCAAGCAAATACCAGTGAACAGATGTATGGGAACTAACCGATTAATGTCTCTCTTGCTATAGAATCTTTGGATGAGCTCCATTTGGTTTTGTGATATATAGAGAAATTTCCAATCGGAAGTATTACTAAAGAAAATGCAGCGTTGTACCTTTAAATAGATGTAACGATCTTCAAATAAATTTTCTGGACTAAAGGGAATACCAGGAAAGAATAGTATGGATCGTTGTTTGGGTCTGTTTTCAAAGCTTCCGATAATGTTTTCATCCACGATTCCATTTTTGTTATAGAATATCGATGTATACTCAAAAAGCCTATAACGCAGATACCAGATACTGTCTTTTGATAATGTTGACAATTCATCCTTTACATCAATCTGTACCCAATAAATATCCTCTGGTTTAGTTTTTTCTGAAAAAGCATCTGGACTCTTAAAGCGCGAGGTGTCTTTTAGAAGGTCTTGCAGCTTTAAGTTAGAGTCTTCGGTTTTATATAGTTTGAATGGAAGTGTTTTGCCAGCTCTTGAGAACATTGTATTGCTTTGGGTAAAAGCAATCATGCTCCAGAGGAGCATTTGAATAAGGATGATGTTTTTATTTGTTCTACGCATTAACTAAGCAACATTAGGAAGCTTTATAATGATATTGCCTCCATGATAATCTTTATTTTTAATAAAAGTGATTTCTTTTTCGATAGTGTATTCTTTAACCTGATTTAGTAATCGTATCTGATCTTGCCATTGCATAATTCGTTCCCTATATTCTGGAGTATAGAGTGTTTCAGAATTGGTTGGTTCATGTCGATAGATAACATTCATTTCAACATGTGTATTACTCACCTGAAACTGGATTTCTAACTCTTGTTGTTCAAGTTGATTAAAAATAGCATGTTCGATAATATTTTCGAACAGCGTCTGTATGACAAAAGATGGTATTATAGCCTCAGTTGTATTATAATCAATTTTGAAGTCGAACTTGTCGTTGTATCTTAATTTTTGAAGCTTCAGATACCAATTCAACATATCAATTTCATCCTTAAGATTTACAGTATCTTTTTCTAAATGTTTCAAATAAAACCGTATCAACTTGCTGAACACAGACAGATATTCTAAGGCCGATTTTTTATTTTCGGAAGTAATGAAATACTGAATGGCATTAAGTGCATTAAACACAAAGTGCGGATTCATTTGAGAACTTAAAGCTTTCAACTTTAGATCAACCAACTGCCTTTGAATGTCTAAGGCATGTTCTTGTTGTTCTGCATATTTCTTCTGCGTTCTTACACCTTTTATTTTGATGGCACATATCGATGATATGGTGAGTAGCATCTGTAAATGATGTTCTGAAAAGAAATCTTTATCAGGGTGTTCACAATCTATAATCCCAATAACTTCTCCGTCTATAATTATTGGCACACAAACTTCCGATAATCTAAACTCATCATCCATTCTGTAGCGCTCATCTTTTGAAGTATCATTGATGAGTTCAGCGATTCCAGATTCTGCTACATGACCAACAATTCCAGAGCCTAAAGGACGTTCTACGGGTTCGTATATTTCGAAATCTTTTGGGTTTTTTGGACCATAAGCAGCCTTTTGTATCATGGCATTTTTAGCTTCATCCAATAGATACACAACACAATCTACAAAGCCTAGCTTGGAAATGCAGTTTTTGGCTAAATCCCAGAGTATTTCTTCCTCATCATCAATGCCCAAAAGCGATTCAGAAAAATACATGAGAACATCAGAAAACTTAGTCTCGGTAGTTTCAGGATATAGTTCTGAATGTTGTGTAATTTTTACCATGATGAGATGAGTTAAATCTCCTAAAGGAGAAGATGAATTTAGGTATTATTTTTTTAACAGATAGAGCCACCACAATTGGTTAGAATTGTAATGGCTCGTATAAATTTGCTTATTGAGTGATGTACATATCCATTGTAAGATATACTTCACTGTTATTAATTACTTCGTAGTAAGTTATTTTGAATAAAGCTGTTCTGTTATCGTCAGTTCGCATTGCAAAAACACTGTTTTGTCCAATCTGTAGAGCTTTTTGTTCATTATCTCCAAACGCTGCATTTTCATAAAGCGCTTCAATTGTAAACGTGTCATAAATGTCATAGATACTAGTATCGACCACCTCATTGTTTAGTTCTTTGAACTTTGTAGTCGATTTATCGTCAATGTCATCTACTAAGCTAGCATTCCCTGCAGCATTTACAGAAGAGATAAAGATTCCTTCTACTTCATTGACACTGATTACAGCCGCAACTTTTTCGTTGATTTGCTCATTGATTACCTTATTTAAGTTTACACCTCCTACTTGGTTGCCATTAACTTCAAGGAATTGGGCAATCTGCATATTGTCTGGTTGTAATGGTAAACGTGTTTCCATAAATATGGTTTCTACAAATTGCATTGGTTGTTTTACCCAAGCGTCAGCAAATTCAAGAGTTTCAGTATTATTTTGGATGTCTCTAACTTCAGCAATAAAGTAGAACTCTTGGTCTATATCGATATTCGTAAAAATGTAACTAAGATCATAGGTAAATGTATTACTACCATCAACATAGTTTGGGTGTGTTGTATCTATAGTTTGATATTCTGACTGTACACCATTAACGACTTTATAGATAACCAATTCTACAAAACCTTCTGGTGCTGTTGCTTTTACAGAGTGTTGAAGGCTTCCATTTCCTGGAGCACCAATCACTCCTAAGAATAAATCTTCGGTTCCGTTAACTAACTCTAAAGTAGGGATTACAAATTGTTGTTCTTGTTCTTCTCCTTGTTCTGTTGGAGCTGGACTGTCTTCGTTACTACAACTTGTTAAGGAAGCAAATGCTAATATGATGTAGCATATTACTGTTGAATAAAGAAGATACATCTTTAATGTCTTTGTTACAGAGTTTCTAGTACTGCTGTTGTAAGTTTCTTTTGAAATTTTCATGATGAATGGATTTTAAATTTTTTGTTGAGGCAAACTTATGATGCCTCTGAAGTGATTTTTTATTCGAACTAATGAATGGTAATTTCTAGTTGATAAATGGTATACGTGATTTGTAATGTGAAGATTTACGAGGTCTAATTCAACTATATGCAATATATCAAGTGAAAATTACCAACTATCAATCCTCATAAAAAATAAGAGTAAGTCTAAAATAGCTTTGTGGTGTTCTTAATCAATAAATGAACATCATGAAACATTTTATTATCACTCTGAGTTTGCTTATAGCGTCTTTACAACTAAATGGGCAATCTATTTCTAAGCAAGTTATTGGGAGTTCGGGAAAAGCAATAACCAATGGAACTTATACTATTAATTATACAGTAGGAGAAACCATAGTCGGTAAGATTGAAAATGGACAGACTATTTATCAAGGATTTTGGGCAGAACTCAATAGTGATGAAACACTAAGTGTTCAAACATTGGTTGAGCAGACTGAAAGTATTTCAGTGTTTCCAAATCCAACTGTGAATCTATTACAGGTTAAATTCAAATTACAAGAAGCTTCTAATTATCAGGTACAACTTTATGATGTAAATGGTAAGCAAATCTTCAACCTTAAACCAGTATCACAAGGCGATATTACGAGAATGAATATTAGTCATTTATCTAGTGGTATGTATGTGCTTGTGATTGCTGATAAAACGTCAAACTATAATAAATCATTTAAAATCATAAAACGATAAGTCATGAAATCAAAACTACTTAAGACAAAATTTGTGATCTCGCTAATACTATTAGTGGTGAGTACATTAAGCTTTGCACAACAAGGAATCAATTACCAAGGTGTGGCAAGAGATTCTGAAGGTGAAGTTATTGTTGATACTGAAATAACTTTAGAGCTAAACATCAATCAAGCTACGGCAGATGGGACAACAGTTTATAACGAATCCCATACAGTATTTACAGATGCTAATGGTGTTTTTTCTATAGTCATTGGAGACGGTGTATCATTGGGTACAGATTCTTTTGAAGATGTAAACTGGGCCGAAGACAAACACTTTCTTAATGTGTGGCTTAATGGAGAAGAGATAGGAACAACAGAATTATTGGCAGTACCATATACTCACGCCATAGGAAAATGGCAAGCACATGGCAATGGTGTAACACCAAAAAGTACAGGTGGCTCAGTCTTTATTGGAGAAAGTTCGGGAGCAAGTGATGACTTAGATGATAATAACAATATTGGTATTGGTAACCTAACATTATTCTCTAACACTACAGGAGTAAGAAATACGGCTTTAGGAGAAGAAGCATTGTATTCTAATGAAACTGGGACCAATAACTTTGCTGTGGGTTACAAAGCTTTATATGAGAACACAACAGGGCTGGGTAATATCGGACTTGGACTTTTTGCCTTACACCACAATAGAGATGGCTTTGCAAATGTTGCTCTGGGAGGTTATGCACTTAGAAACAATACGCTAGGAAGAGTGAATATTGCTATAGGAAGCAGATCTATGTATCACAATACCTTAGGTGATAACAATGTAGCAATAGGAGAGGAGGCATTGTTCTGGAATGACAATGGAAATTATAATATAGCACTAGGATTTCAAGGTTTGAAGCAAAATATTAGTGGTGCAAATAATATAGCAGCTGGTTATAATTCATTATTAAACAACACTAGTGGAAGCTACAACATTGCTATAGGTAATGAAGCATTAGAGAGCACAACATTTATTAGTGACTTAATAGCAATAGGAAATGAAGCTTTGAAGGATAATATTAATGGTGATTTTGGTATTGCAATAGGGAAAGAGGCTTTAACTTCAAATACTGATGGTAATGGTAATGTAGCGATGGGTTATGAGTCTTTATTTAAAAATACGACTGGAAATTTTAACACAGCTATAGGATACAGGACCTTAGCAGAAGGCGTAGATAGCCAGTGGAATACTGCTATCGGGGGAAGTGCTTTAAACGATCATGTTAGTGGAGGGTTTAATATTGCTGTTGGTGTAAATGCACTAACCTCTCATGTAGATGGTATGCGTAATATTGGCATCGGAACAGCTGCTTTAATTTTGAGCGAAACAGGAAGTGAAAATATAGGTATTGGTTCTAACTCTGGGAGGAATAATATTTCAGGGAATCAAAATAGTTTTATTGGAATACGCTCTGGATACAACAATGAAGGTAGTGGTAATGTGTTTTTGGGATACTATTCAGGGTATAACGAAACAAGTAGTAATAAACTATATATCGAAAACTCAGATTCTTCTACACCTTTGATTTATGGAGAGTTTGATAATGAAATCCTAGGGTTTGATGCTAAAGTTGGTATTGGAACCCAATCACCAGCAGTGCCACTACACATACGTGGAGGAAGTGATGTTACTATAGGGCTAGGTACTGGGCAGCTTGTACTAGGTGACGAACTGGGTACAAATATGGCTTTAGATAATAACGAAATTCAAGCTCGAAATGCGGGTGTTGTATCAGACTTATATCTTCAAAATGAAGGCGGTGATGTAAGGATAGGAGGAGCTATTGTACAAGTTTCTGATAGACGTCTGAAGCGTGACATTGAAAATATTTCCTATGGATTAGAAGAAATAATGCAATTACGCCCAACTGAATATTTTTGGGTAGGTAAAGAGCAAGAATATAAATCCTTAGGTTTAATTGCTCAAGAAGTTAATGCGGTGATAAACAATGTCGTTAGTTATAGTGAAGATCAAGATAAATATGGAGTGAGCTACACCGAATTGATTCCTGTATTGATAAAAGCAATTCAAGAGCAAAACCATATTATTAAAGCACAACAAAAACGAAACAATCGTCAATCTAGAGAATTGGCAGAATTAACGGAACGCATCAAAGCAATCGAAACACTACTTTCTGAAGCTAATGGTATTGAGGGGTATTGATTAGCTGTCTGACAACGAGGCACTACTTTTTACTTCTTTCTTTTGTAGTGCCTTGTTTTTTAGTGACATAGATTCATTTGAAAAAAGTTCTTTAAAATTTTACGCAACCCTTCGAGATAAATGGCATCTATTAAATGATTAACCAATGATAATGCTGCGACGAATTTTTAAATGAAAATGGTGAGGTTAAAATATACGAAGGCAGTGTAATTGCCGTTTATGAATTAGTAGAATAATTAACGTACAGTTATTCTTAATATTTTTTCATTCATTCATCAAAAGCCTGAGGTCAATTTCAGGCTTTTGATTATTTATTTTCGATCCATTGTCTTGCATTGACAAATGCTTCAAGCCAAGGCGATACTTCATCTTTTCTACCTTCAGGATAATTTGCCCAATTCCATTGGAATGTAGAACGTTCTATATGTGGCATAGTAACTAAGTGACGACCAGTTTTATCACACATCATAGCAACGTTATAATCGGATCCGTTAGGGTTTGAAGGATAACCTTTATAACCATATTTGGCAACAATGTGATATTGATCTTCAGGCATTGGTAAACTGTATTTTCCTTCACCATGACTAATCCAAACACCAAGCTTAGAACCTGCTAATGTTGAAAGCATTACAGAATTGTTTTCCTCGACCGTTACAGATGTGAATGCACTTTCGTGCTTGCCAGAATCGTTATAAGTAAGTTTTCCATGTACCTCATGCTCTGGATTCACGAGCTCTAATTCCATCCACAATTGTGCACCATTACAAATACCAACAGAGAGTGTGTCTTCTCTTTCAAAGAAATTCTTTAGCGCCTTGTTGGCCTTTTCGTTATATAAGAATGCGCCAGCCCAACCTTTGGCAGAACCCAAAACATCACTATTAGAGAATCCACCAACGGCACCAATAAATTGAATGTCTTCAAGCGTTTCTCGACCGGAAATCAGGTCGGTCATATGTACATCTTTAACATCGAATCCAGCCAAATACATGGCATTGGCCATTTCGCGCTCAGAGTTACTTCCCTTTTCTCTGATAATTGCTGCTTTTGGTCTTTTGTGGTTGAGCGGAGTCGAAACCACATCCTTTATTTTTCCAGTAAAATGCTCAGGAAATTTGAATTCTAGAGGTTGGTTTTTATAGTTGTCAAATCGATCTTTTGCCAAACCATTTGCAGTTTGCTTTTGGTCAAGCAAGTAAGACGTTTTATACCACATATCTCTTAGTCGAGAAATAGTCATGGTATACACTTCATTATTGTTTATAATTCCTAATACATCAGATTCAGTAACCTTACCAATGTTATGGAATTCTATGTTTGCGCTAGTTAAAACAGATTCGATTGAATCGTCCTTGGCTTGAAAAACAATTCCAGCATTTTCCGCAAATAAAACTTTGAAAGCATCTTTTTGACCTAATGAAGTAATATCTAATTCGGCACCAAGATTATTGTCAGCAAAACATAGTTCGAGCAATGTTGTAATTAATCCACCCGAAGCTACATCATGACCAGCAACGATTTGTTCATCTTTTATAAGTTGTTGAATCGTGTTGAAAACAGTTTTTACATAGTCTGCAGACTTAACCGAAGGTGTATCACTTCCTATTTTATTACAGATTTGAGCAAAAGAACTACCACCAAGCTTAAAATCATCTTGAGATAGGTTGATATAATAAATTGACCCTTTGTTCCTTTTGAAAACTGGCTCAACCACATTAGAAATATTATTGCAGTTTGCAGTTGCCGAAATAATTACAGTGCCAGGAGCAATAACATCGCCATCAGGATATTTTTGTTTCATCGATAATGAATCCTTTCCTGTTGGAACATTGATACCTAGATCAATTGAAAATTCCGAAACTGATTTTACAGCTTCATACAAACGTGCATCTTCGCCTTCATTTTTACAAGGCCACATCCAGTTAGCAGATAGTGATACAGATTTTAAACCGTCTTTTAATGGTGCCCAAACCATATTGGTTAGAGCTTCAGTTATAGAGTTCCTGCTTCCCGCAACTGGATCGATCAATCCAGAAACAGGAGAGTGACCAATGGATGTAGCAATACCTTCCTTGCCTTTGTAATCCAAAGCCATAACACCTACATTGTTTAGAGGTAGTTGTAATGGACCAGCACATTGTTGCTTAGCAACTTTTCCGCCTACACATCGATCGACTTTATTTGTCAACCAATCTTTACAGGCAACAGCTTCCAATTGTAATACTTGGTCCAGATAATCATAAAATGCATTGGTGTCATAAGAGATACCACTAAAATTATGTTCAATAGTGACATCATTCATGATTGTTTTAGGTGAGCTACCAAACATATCGTTTAACTCTAAATCCATTGGTTTATTACCATTAGATTCAGACTCAAAAGTAAAACGATGGTCTCCAGTAACTTTTCCAACGCAGTACATTGGAGAGCGTTCTCGTTCAGCTATTTTTTGAAGTGTATCGATATGCTCTTCAGCAATGACCAATCCCATTCGCTCTTGAGACTCATTACCAATTAATTCTTTATTTGACAAAGTTGGATCTCCAACAGGCAATTTGTCTAAATCTATATGACCTCCAGTATCTTCTACCAATTCCGAAAGGCAGTTTAGATGACCACCAGCACCATGATCGTGAATAGACACAATGAGGTTTTCTTCACTTTCTACCATACCACGTACAGCATTGGCAGCACGTTTTTGCATTTCTGGGTTAGAACGTTGTACAGCGTTGAGTTCTATTCCAGTAGAGAATTCTCCAGTATCAGCCGAAGACACGGCTGCTCCACCCATTCCTATGCGATAGTTTTCACCTCCTAGGATAACAACTTTATCACCAGTCTTCGGTATATCCTTTATAGCTTGGTCAGCTTTTCCATAACCAATTCCACCAGCAAGCATTATTACTTTATCAAATCCGAGTTTTTTAGCTTGTTCTTCGTGCTCAAAGGTTAGGACAGAGCCTGCGATTAAAGGTTGACCGAATTTATTTCCAAAATCAGAAGCGCCATTACTCGCTTTTATAAGAATGTCCATAGGTGTTTGGTACAACCAATCTCGTTCTTCAAAAGCTTTTTCCCAAGGACGATTATCTTCAAGCCTCGAATAAGAAGTCATATAGACTGCAGTACCAGCTAAAGGAATGGCTCCTTTGCCGCCAGCTAATCTATCTCTAATTTCACCACCAGATCCTGTTGCTGCACCGTTAAAAGGCTCTACAGTTGTTGGGAAATTATGGGTTTCAGCTTTTAGAGAAATTACAGATTCGAAATCTTCTGTTTGATAATAATCAGGAATATCTGCGCGCTTAGGTGCAAACTGTTCTACTACAGGGCCTTTAATAAAGGCAACGTTATCCTTATATGCTGAAACAATATCATTAGGATGTTGTTTCGATGTTTCTTTTATGAGTTTGAATAATGAAGTGTCTTTTTCTTCACCATCAATTACAAATGTTCCATTGAATATTTTGTGTCTACAATGCTCACTATTGACCTGAGAAAAACCAAATACTTCAGAGTCGGTAAGTTTGCGTTCCAACTTTTCTGAAAGCTGATTGAGATAACCTATTTCTTCTTCACTTAGTGCTAAACCTTCCTGTTCATTATATGCGGCAATATCTTCAACCTCTAAGATTGGTTCAGGTTCAATATCGATAGTGAAGGATTCCTGATTTAACGCATTATACTTTTCAGAAATCATAGGATCAAAATCCTTAAAATCGTTATCTACCGCTTTGAATTCTTCAATCCTGATGATGCCTTCAATACCCATATTTTGAGTAATTTCTACAGCATTCGTAGACCAAGGTGTAATCATGGCTTTTCGAGGACCAACAAAAAAGGCGTCTAGAGACGCCGCGTTTATTTTAGGTTGGTTGCCAAATAACCAAGTAAGTTTCGATATTGTTTCTGTTGTGAATTCTTTTGTTGCTTGAACAGCAAATACTTTGCTGTTTTGGTTTCCAAAGAAATGAATCATTATAGAGCTAATTAGCGTTGTTTTTTTGAAAGCACAAATTTACATCTTTTGTACGCATTAATAATATAAATATTGAAAATAGCTTCAAAGTTTTTATCAACAGTTGTAGAAAACAAAAACTGGGTTATTTATTGTAAGTTTATCGTCATTTAGAGACAAAAAAATAATTACTAACCAAAAATTGCCATGAAAAATATTCTAAGTGTATTGATTTTTTCAATATTCTTCCTAAGTGCATATGCACAAGACAACACGAAACCTACTTATGAAGCAACAGGAACCTTTTTGGGAAAAACACAGCCTTTAAGGGATTTGCCTGTAGTCAATGTAGCCGAGAGAGAGCACAATTCTTCTAGGGCTAAGATCATAAGAAACAGACTTAGAGCGCCACGAAAGGTAAACGAAAATGCGTTACCATTACATGGAGATAATACTGCTCAATTAGAATTTGGTAGAATTTTCACCTTAGCTCCAGAGGAAAACTTCGATGGAACTAATGTTAATGAAGCTGGAGCTACTCCACCAGACCCAACAGGAGCTGTAGGGCCTAATCATTATGTACATGCTGCAAATGTTGTGATAAAAATATTTGACAAGCAAGGTAATGTCCTTTCTGGACCTTCACCACTTTCTTCCATATGGCAAAATGGTGTCAATAATGGAGATCCTATTGTTTTATACGATCAATTAGCAGATAGATGGTTTTTAAGCCAATTCAATATTGCAACAAACGGGTTGTTGATAGCTATTTCTGAAACACCAGATCCTACGGGAGCTTATTTCACGTGGGAATTTCCACTAGATAGCTTTCCTGATTATCCTCATTACACAGTTTGGAACAATGCGTATTATCTAACCGCAAATAAAGGTGGGCAAAATACATATGCCTTAGATAGAGAAGCATTAATCAATGGTGATGCTAATCCGCAAATAGTTGGTTTTACTTTGCCTGGAATACAACCAAATCCGAATACAGTATTTAGCCCAGAGCCAGCAAATTTATTAGGGACCACGATTGGACCAAATACACCTGGTTATATAGTCTATTTACAAGATGATGGTTGGGGAGGTGCAATCACGACAGACCACTTAAAAATTTGGGAGATAAATTTAGACTGGAATGATACTTCAAATTCTACTATTTCTGGTACACCATTAGAGTTAAATACCCAACCTTTTGAAGCTACTTTTGCACCTTTTGGTACAGGAGATGTTAATCAGCCTGGGACAAACCAGAAGATTGATATGATTGGAGGTGTTATTTCTTATATGACCAACTACAGAGAATTTGGAACGCACAACTCTATGATTGTGACTTTTAATGTAGATGTAAATGGAAATGACAGGTCTGGGGTTAGATGGTTTGAATTGAGAAATGATGATGCTACACCTTGGTCCATTTTTCAAGAAGGGACTTATGCACCAAATGATGGGTTAAGTCGTTTTATGGGAAGTGCTGCAATAGATGCTCAAGGTAATATAGGATTGGCATTTAATATAGCAGGTGATTTTTTACCAGCAGGGATTAGATATACAGGTCGCTTTAGTGGAGATCCTCTTGGGCAAATGACAGTTGCTGAGACGGTGATTCAGAATGGAATGGGCGTACAAACTAATACCAACAGATTTGGTGATTACTCTCATCTTACAATGGATGTGGACAATTTCACATTTTGGCATACTGCAGAGTATTTTGCTAGTAATAATTTGTGGACAACTAAAGTAGCGTCTTTTAGATTATCTTCTGGGTTTGAAAATGATATTGGTATATCTAATATTATTACTCCAAATGATGGCGTATTGTCAGCGAATGAAACTGTTCAAGTTACATTCAGAAATTATGGAACAGTTCCGCAGTCAAATTTTAATATAGAATTAAGGGTAGAAGGGAATTTAGTTGCCACAGAAGTATTTTCTGGTACAATAGCAGAAAATTCCACCGCTGACTTTACATTCGCTCAACAAATTGACTTATCTAACGAAGGGCAGACGTATGAGATATCAGCTACTACAACTCTTGGAACGGATCAGTTTATACTTAATGATGAATACACAAAGAATGTAACTCACCTATTTGGGAATGATGTAGGAGTTACTAGTATAGATTCACCAACAACAGGTGAAGGCTTAGGTTCAGAAGTAGTAAGTGTTACAGTAAGGAATTTTGGAGCGAATGCTCAATCTGATATTGATGTTAGTTATTCTATCAATGGACAACCAGCTGTCACAGAAACAATACCTAATACGATTAACCCAGGTGAGGAGTTTACTTTTAATTTTACTCAAGAAGGCGATTTTTCTCAATTGGGAGACTATACAATTTTTGCAACTACGGTAAACTCTGACCAAAATAATTCTAATAATTCATCTCAAGTAACAATCTCTAACGATGGATGTTCACCATTGTCGGATTGTAGTTTTGGAGATGGTATTACGAAGTTCCAGCTAGGTACAATAGACAATGAAACGTCTTGTTCGAATAATGGTTTTGGAGATTTTACCGATTTAAATACTACAATTCAAACAGATACAACAATTGACGTTACGGTTGCTTCTGGATTTGATGGTCAACATTTTTCAGTTTTTATTGACTTCAATGACAACTTTGTTTTCGAAGAAAATGAGTTGGTTATTACAGATGTTCCTATCCCTGTAGCAGATACAGATGTGATGTCGAGTTTTACAATAGCAGATGATCCTGGTTTGGCTGGTACTCATCTTTTAAGAGTCAGAGCAAGTTGGGTACAATCAGATCCAACCAGTGCTGATGCTTGTGTCGATTTTACTTTTGGTGAAACAGAAGATTATACAGTAACCGTTGAGACTTCATTATCATTGGAAGAAACTGAATTCAATAACTCGGATTTTAGTATTTATCCGATTGATGATGATAATTACGAAGTGTCATTTAATGGTAGAGCAAATTTTGGTGATTTAAGAGTAGAAGTTTACAACACTTTAGGACAGTTGATTGCTAGGAGAGAAATGACGCAACAAGGTAATGATTACAGTGTTGTGTTCAATACGGAAGATCAAGCATCTGGAGTATATTTAGTGAAACTCTTTGGTACAAATAACCTAAGTACTGTAAAGAAATTCATAATAAAATAATAACGATAGATTTTGTCTTTAGGTTGATAATAACTTTTAATAAATAGAGTGTAAGTTTTTAGGCAAAAGACATACTTTTGTTTTGAAATTATATATGATAATTATGTCTGAGAATATAGAAAAAGTAAAATGTTTAATAATAGGTTCTGGACCTGCAGGATATACTGCTGCAATATATGCGTCTAGAGCAAACATGTTCCCTGTATTATACCAAGGAACACAACCTGGAGGTCAATTAACTACGACAAATGATGTGGAAAACTTCCCAGGGTATCCAGATGGCATTACTGGGCCAGAAATGATGATTGAGTTACAGAAACAAGCTGAGCGTTTTGGAACAGATGTTCGTAATGGCTGGATTACTAAAGTTGACTTTTCAGGAGATGTTCATAAAGTTTGGGTAAATGATGAAAAGGAAATTCATTGTGATACTGTAATTATATCTACTGGAGCATCTGCAAAGTATTTAGGTTTAGAATCTGAGCAAAAATATTTAAAGCTTGGAGGAGGTGTATCAGCCTGTGCCGTTTGTGATGGATTCTTCTACAGAAACCAAGAAGTAATCATCGTAGGAGCAGGAGATTCTGCTGCTGAAGAAGCTCATTATCTGTCAAAACTATGTACTAAAGTCACCATGTTGGTACGACGCGATCAGTTTAGAGCATCTAAAATTATGGAAGCTAGAGTAAGAAATACTGAGAATATCGAAATCTTATTCAATACAGAAACTGATGAGGTTCTTGGAGACGGACAAGTGGTTACTGGTGTTAGAGTGAAGAATAATGTAACAGGAGAAACTTCAAAGATTCCTGCAACAGGATTCTTTGTAGCTATTGGACACAAACCAAATACAGACATCTTTAAAGATTACTTAGACTTGGATGAAACAGGATACATTATTAATGTTCCTGGAACTGCTAAAACTAATGTAGAAGGTGTATTTGTTTCTGGAGATGCTGCAGACCATGTTTATAGACAAGCTGTAACAGCTGCTGGAACTGGTTGTATGGCTGCACTAGATGCCGAACGTTACTTAGCTGCAAAAGAGTCTGTAGTAGAAGTATAGTACTTTCAACATAAAATTAACAGAAGCGTAAGCATTAATGTCTTACGCTTTTTTTATTTTTATAAGAAATCAACTGATTATGAAAGAATTAACTTGGAATGCCTTCGAAAAGAAAATCTACCTAAAATATCCTTTAGAGAAATTATACTGGCTTTGGGCTACTAAAGAAGGAATCACATCGTGGTTTTTGAGCAATGCCAAGTATTTTGATAGCCTTGGTGAAGAACGATCTCATGAAGAGTATATAAAAGCAGGAGATTCGTATTCTTGGTTTTGGCATAATTGGGATGGACAAGAAGACGGAAAAGTAATTGAAGCCAACGGAAAAGACTTCTTACAATTTGAATTTGCAGACTCATTATTGGACATTAACCTTGAGCAAGAAGGCGATGTCGTTATACTTACTCTGAAGCAGCATAACATCCCAACAGACAATGATAGCAAGCTCAAAATACACTTTGGGTGTAGTAACGGCTGGACCTTTTGGTTGACTAATCTAAAGGCTTATGTTGAGCATGGTATTTTGTTGAACGAAACAGAAATTGATCTAAGGAACCATGAACTTTCTGGATATGTCTTTGTGAATATGTAATTTAAATTTAGTAACTTTAAGACAGTCCATAGACGACCAACATCTTTCTAACTGAACAGCTCTATTTATTTTGGTAAAACCATTTAAACCAAACATATGAGAACGCAGTTAATTTTAGGAGCGCTAATGTTATGTATTGTCTCCTGCCAGAATTCGAATCGCTACACTCAGGACTCACCAGAAATTGAGATAGTGAAGCAAGCCCTTCAAGATTATGACTATCAAGAATGGGATCAGTTAGTGACCCATTATGCAGATACAGCCAAGATATTTCATAACTCTAGAGTTAATATCCTTACGCCACAAGATTTACCCGAATATTTTCAAGAAAATGATGTGAGCTTTTCTACCAGAGCCTTTGAAGATGAAAACAGAGAGTATGAAATGGTTATAGACGACAATGGAAATAAGTGGGTGAACTTTTGGGGACTATGGAAAGGTAATCTAGTCGCAAACAATAAGGAAATAGTTATTCCCGTTCATATGACAACACAGTTTGTCGATGGAAAAATTGTAAGAGAATATGGTTACTGGAATAGAGGAGAACTTGTAATGGAACTACAAGCAATTATTAATGAAAAAATAGAACAAGATACTCTTGCTGTGGAGTAATTTTAGCTATAAATAACAGATCAGTGTCTATATCTAAACAAGGCTTGTATCATTTTACAAGTCTTGTTTTTTGTTAAATTCCTATTAACAGAAACTTGTACTTATTCAAAACTCCTTAAATTGAGAGGAACAACCATCTAACAATCAACCAAATGAATCAAGTAAAGTCTTCAAGAATTCAGTCCATTGATATTCTTCGCGGATTAGTAATGGTCATCATGGCATTAGATCACGTACGCGATTATTTTCATATCAATGCTTTTGTAGGGAACTATCCAGAGAATTTAGAATCTACCAATATGGTTTTGTTTGGTACCCGATTTATAACCCATTATTGTGCTCCCGTTTTTGTGTTTTTAGCGGGAACATCAGCATTTCTTTATGGGCAAGGGAAAACAAAAGGAGAACTGTCCAAATTTTTGATAACCAGAGGACTATGGTTAGTGTTTGTGGAAATCGTTATTAATAATTTCTTGTGGTGGTTCGATGTTGGTTTTGGATTTATTAATCTTCAGGTTATTTGGGCAATTGGTATCTGTATGATTGTACTAGGATTGTTGATTCACTTACCTAAGCGTGTCTTGTTGGTACTAGGACTACTAATTGTTTTTGGGCATAATGCTTTGGATGGTATTACTAAAGAAGGGAGTAGTTTTGGTTCGATCGTATGGTATTTCCTCCATCAATCTAATGGTATAGGCATAGGAGAGAGTAGATATCTATGGTTCTCTTACCCTGTCTTGCCATGGATAGGAACCATGGTATTAGGATATTGTTTAGGTGAGTTTTACAAGAAAGGTGCTAATGCTGAACTAAGAAACCAATGGCTAGTGAGAATTGGACTAGTAGCAATTGCCTTATTCTTTGTATTCAGAGGATTTAACTTTTATGCAGATTTAGCACCTTGGGAAGAACAAGCAACATTAGAAAAGACCATTATCTCGTTTTTTAACCTGACTAAGTATCCACCATCGTTGAGTTTTCTACTTATAACACTTGGACCAGCATTATTATTCTTAAGATTTATAGAACCCGTCAAAAACTGGATTACTGATAAACTACTTGTCTTTGGTAGAGTACCTTTCTTCTACTATATCCTACACATTTTTGTAATACACGTAACAGCAATAATAGGGCTGCTTATTACAGGAAAGGATTGGAAACTTATGATATTAGACAACGAAACTATGGGATCTGGTGCTTTAAGAGGCTATGGCTATTCCTTGCTTACAGTATATCTCGTATGGTTGGGCATAGTAATCCTGCTGTATCCTATTTGTAAAAAATACATGAAGTACAAAGCGAATAATAGAGACAAGAAGTGGTTGAGCTATCTATAACTAACTACAGAACTTCGTAACGCCATCCATGCTTATCTTCAGATAGATTATGCTGAATGTCGAGTATCGCTTTTTTGAATCTAGAAGCATAAGAATCTTCAACATCTTCTAACTCAAAGATATCTTCTGCATGTTCAAAAGCTGAAATTGGACTAATTACAGCAGCAGTACCAGCACCAAAAATTTCTTTTAAGCTGCCATCTCTAGCTGCGTCCTTTATTTCTTTTACAGCGACACGTCTTACCTCACATTCAATACCCATATCTTCGGCTAACTGAATTACACTCTTTCTCGTAACACCATCAAGAATTCTATCGTTGTTAGGTGCAGTAATCAGCTTGTCATTCACTCTAAAGAAAATATTCATAGTACCAGCCTCTTCAAGATATTCGTGAGTGCTAGCATCGGTCCAGATAATTTGCTGGAATCCTTTTTTCTGCGCTAAAGAAGTAGGGTAGAACTGCGCTGCATAATTACCAGCAGCTTTTGCAAAACCAACACCACCATCCGCAGAACGGCTAAACTTCTCTGCAAATAAGACACTTACTTTTCCTTTGTAATACGCTTTAGCTGGAGAACAAATAATCATGAATCTGTAAGCTTCAGCAGGAGCAGCAGCAATAGCAGGCTCAGTAGCTATTACGAAAGGTCTTAAATACAAGGAATTACCAACTCCAGGTTTTATCCATTCATTATCTAAGCTTAATAGTTGTCTTAAGCCTTCAAAGAAATATTCCTTAGGAAATTCTGGAATTGCTAAACGTGCAGCAGATTTGTTGATACGCTTAAAGTTCTCTTCAGGTCTGAACAAAAATACATTTCCATCATCATCTTTATAAGCCTTCATGCCTTCAAAAACCGCCTGCCCATAATGAAACACCCTTGCAGAAGGTTCAATAGTCATAGGCTGATAAGGCATTATTTGAGGACGCTGCCATTTACCATCTACAAAATCGCAAGAAAACATATGATCGGTGAACACTCTACCGAATTGAAGATTGTTAAAATCTACATCATGTATTTTAGTATTTTCAGAAGTTACTATATCGATTTCGTAAGTGGATATATTTGTCATAATAAAGTGGTCTTTTTTCGTGGTGCAAAATTACAGAATTTAACACGTATAAAAAACTTAATGTTAACTTAAAAATATGGTTATCTTTGGTCTCAAATATTCAATTTACTTACATTATGTTTAGAAAAATTTTAGTTGCATGCTTGATGGTTAGTGTATTAGCTTGCAAGAAAGACGCAAAAGAAACTGTAGAAGCTAAGGACAATGCTGTTGATAAAAAAGAGATGGCATATGCATCTTTTGGTATGGAAATCAACGACACTGATGCATTAGATGCGAAGAGTATGTCTAAGCATTTTGAGACCATAAAAGCCGGAGACTCCATAAATTCTAAATTTAGAGGTACAATTAAAGAAGTTTGCTCTAAGAAAGGGTGTTGGATGACACTAGATATTGGAGGTGATGAAGAAGTTATGGTAAGATTCAAAGATTATGGATTTTTTATGCCTCTGAATGCTAAAGGAGAAGTTGTTGTCAACGGAAAAGCTTTTGTAAAAGAAACTTCAGTAGACGAACTAAGACATTATGCTGAAGATGCTGGTAAGTCTGAAGAAGAAATCAATGCAATCACAGAACCAAAGAGAACATATGCTTTTGAAGCAGATGGCGTATTACTGCAACAATAAATACCTTATTCTTGGTTTAACTTTTTTGGCTTTTCTCTTTAATCTATCATGCAAAGAGAAAGAATCGGAACAGAACGTTAAGGAAGACGAATTGGTGATGTACCAGCCTTCCGAAATGGCTAATCTGATGAATGCATTCTATGTATATAATGAAGCACTCAAAGAAGCTATAAACACAGGAAGTGAACTACCTGAAATGCCAGAATATTTCGATAAGATTCATACGGCTAAAATGACAGATAAGGATGGTCGAACGCCTATTTTTCAAAGTTTTGCACCTTTATATCTAGACGCTCAAAAAGCAATAAAGGATACTTTAGATAGAGAAATATTGAAGCAACGCTATAATGCAACCATAAATCTTTGTATATCTTGTCATCAAACAGAGTGTGTTGGTCCAATACCAAGAATTAAAAAGCTTATTATTAACTAAACTTTTTGAAACGAAAAATAATAATTACGAAGGATGGTTCTAAAACCATTCAGATAGAAGACTGGAATGAGCAATATCATTCTGTTCACGGAGCAATACAAGAAGCAAAGCATGTGTTTATTAAACATGGTTTGCTTTTTTATTACAATTCATTTCAAGAAAAATTAAAAAGTAACAAAGCTTCAGTTTTGGAAATAGGTTTTGGTACTGGGCTAAATGCTTTTCTCACGTTTATTGAAGCCGAAAAGATTAACCTTAAGCTTAACTATGTTGGTGTAGAAGCGTATCTTGTTTCCATGGAAGAAATACAACAACTCAATTATATAGAGTTAATTTCTGAAAAGCATTCTGATGTGTATACGAAAATGCATAATTCGGAATGGGAAAAGGAGTCAATAATCTCTGAATTTTTCACACTAAAAAAAGAAGAAAAATTCTTCAAGGATATTACAGCACAGTCTGAATTTGATATTATTTATTTTGATGCTTTTGGAGCCAGAGTTCAACCAGAATTGTGGACCGAAGACATATTTAAGATAATGTATGAAACGTTACGACCAGAAGGTGTATTGGTAACTTATTCTGCAAAAGGAAGTGTGAGACGTGCAATGCAGTCCGTAGGTTTTCAGGTTGAACGCTTGCCAGGTCCGCCCGGGAAAAGAGAAATGCTTAGAGCTCAAAAAAAACTATGAGCATTTGGTAAGGGTAACGAGTCAAATGTTAAGAGCTGTGAAGTAATCTTAATCTTTTCAGTAATTACCGTTAAACTATCATTAATGTCAGATTAAGAGCCAGTTGCCCTTCGTATCTTTGCAACATGAAAGTTCTTATCACAGGAGCCACTGGTTTAATAGGAAAAGCTATAGTAGAACATTGCTTTTCTAAAGGAATCGACGTGCATTATCTAACGACTTCAAAAGCAAAACTTTCAAATACAGAACATTATAAAGGCTTTCTTTGGAATCCTTCAAAAAAAGAAATCGACATTGCCTGTTTTGATGGAGTAGATACCATCATCAACTTGGCAGGAGCTTCAATTTCGAAGCGATGGACCAAAAGCTATAAGCAAAAGATAATTGACAGTAGATTATCATCATTAGCGTTGTTATATAGTTCTATTTCTAAACATAACTTTTCTATAAAACATCTTATTTCTGCTAGTGCTATTGGCATTTATCCAGATTCGCTTACTAATTATTATGAAGAAGATTTTAAAAAGACTTCAAAGTCATTTTTAGGTGAAGTTGCTTCAAAATGGGAGGATGCTGTAGATGTGTTTAAGGATTTAAATATAGAGACCACTAAGATTAGAATAGGTCTAGTGCTTTCAAGAAACGGAGGTGCTTTGCCTTCTATAATAAGACCTATTAAGATTGGCTTTGGATCTGCTTTTGGTACAGGAGAGCAATGGCAATCTTGGATTCATGTCGAGGATCTTGCAGAGATGTTTATCTATTGTGCAGAAGAGAATCTTTACGGTGTTTACAATGGTGTCGCTCCAAACCCAGTGACAAACATGGACATGACAAGGGTTATTGCTAAAAAGCTTAAGAAGCCTTTGATTTTTCCAAATACACCAAAGTTTGCTTTAAAAATTATCTTAGGAGAGATGCATATTCTTTTGCTGGAAAGTCAACGCGTTAGTGCTAATAAGATTGAGGCAAGAGGGTTTTATTTTAAATTCCCGAACCTTCAACCAGCTTTAGAAGATTTACTATAAATACACATTGCTTATCAATCGCTCTACAGTAGGATGATCATTACCTCCAGCAGGTTCAATGGTAATATTTAGTGATTCGGCATTATCGATATAAGTCATTGCCAACATTTGCTCACCTTTAGCGATAACCCCCATATTTATCATTTCGCCTTCAACATCTGCCCACATTTGGTAGTCATGTAGCGCATCCAATTCAGGGAGGTTTTGCGCATTAATTACAACAGTTTTGTTGTTGTGGTTTACATAACTTACAATTTTTGCTTCAGGAGCCAATTGATTTCCTTTGAGGACAAACTGTTCCGCTTCAGGATCAGTAATGGCAGCATACCATTTTGTAATAGTATTATAGTTTTGTGTTAACCCATTCAAGTCTTCCTTAATACTTTCCTTTTCAGTATTAACGACTTCAAGCTCAGATTTTACCTCTTGGAGTTCAGAATATAATAGATAGGTACTTACCAATAAAAATGCAGCGAAACTGGCCGCTATACCTACATACCACTTGTTTATTCTTCTCTTAGTTATAGGAACTACATTATCTTCCTTTGCTGTGATTTGAGTTAGTAGTGAATCCTTTATATGGTTTGGTGGATCGATAGCATTTTCGAAAGCCAAACTCTCAAAACTCTTTTCAAGCTCTGATACATATTTTGCAAGATCGGCATCATTTTCAAGAAGATGTTCAACCTCTCTTTGTTGAGTAGCATCTAGCTCTCCCAAGATATATTGCTCTAAAATCCCTGTCTCTCTTATGTTCTTCTTATCCATCATCTCAATACTTCAATTAAAATCAACATTAATATTAGTGCAGCAGAGTAACTATCTTTTAATCTCTTTAGCGCTTGTCTTATATAAGACTTAAACGTGCCTAAAGGCACATCCATTTCTTTATGAGCCTCATTGTGCGTAAGCCCTAAAAAATATACCAGTTCTATAGCACGCTTATGATGCGCTTCCAAGGTATTGATAGATCCTTTTAACTGAGCAAAATCTTCCATAGTTGTTTGTTCAGTTGTTCTACTTGCATATACACTTAAATCATCTGTTTGGATGAGTTTATTAGGTTTTCTGAGAAAATTTAACACTTTGTTTTTCGCAATGCGATAAGCCCATGTATAAAAACGTCCTTTTTCAGGATTATAAGAATCTATCTTTTCCCAAATGGTCATGAATGTGTCTTGTAAAATATTCTCGGCTGCATTGTCATCTTTACACATGCGTTTTATCACACCATAAATCGCTGGAGCATATTTGTCATATAACAGCGAAAGCGCACGTTCGTCTTGTGCTTTTATTCTGGATATGAGATTAGAATCGTCCTGCATTAATGTTAAAGATTTCACAATTTTTTAATGGGCTCATCCAAAGATAACAATCCTGTGTAAATAAAATTGAAAGCGCTTAACACTTAAAAATAATTAATTCTTAAAATTCAAAAAATCATGAAAAAATTAATTTTTGTATTAACTACAGTAGTTGCCTTAGCATTTAGCCAAATGGCAACAGCACAAAAAAATATCGTGGACATTGCCGTTGGCAATAAAGACTTTTCAACCTTAGTAACTGCATTGAAAGCAGCAGATTTAGTAGGCGCATTGCAGGGCGACGGGCCTTTTACTGTTTTTGCTCCAACAAACAGTGCCTTTGCCAAGATAGATTCAAAAACCTTAAATTCTCTATTAGAACCAAAGAACAAAAAGGCATTGACTAATATTTTAACCTATCATGTTGTGCCTGCAAAATTGATGGCTAGTGATGTTGTTGCAGCACTCAAAAAAGGAAAAGGAAAAGTAGAAGTCAAAGGACTAAATGGACAAGTACTTACAGTAATGTCTAAAGATGGCAAAATATGGTTGAAAGATCAGAAGGGTAATTATAGTGAAATTGTAGCGACTGATGTAAAAGGAAGTAATGGTGTTATTCACGTAATTAACTCGGTAGTGATGCCAAATTAGTAAGTTAGGAATGGTATTGCTATGGAAAAGAAGACCTCGTCATTGACGAGGTCTCTGTTTTTATATATTATAATTTGGTTATGCTTTTTTAGCAGTCAAGTTTATTTTTAATTCAATATCATCATTAATAAACTTATCACCCAAATCATCGAAGAACGATTTAGAACCATACTTCACATCCCATTTAGATCTATCGATGGTGAATTTTTCACTTGTTATTGAAATTTCATCACCTTGTTCAGAAACCGTTACAGGGAATGTAATATTATTTTGCTTGTCTTTTAACTTTAGATTACCCGAAAGCATTGCATTTCCATCTTTTGTTTCCATTCCAGTAACTTCGAAAGCTGCATTTGGAAATTGTTCTACATTAAAGAAATCTCCACTTTTTAAGTGTCCAGTAAGACTAGCATTACCTTCCTCTTCAGCTGGAATATCTGTAACTACGATAGAATTCATGTCAATAATAAAAGTACCGCTCTGTATCTTCCCATCGGTAAGTGTAAAAACACCACTTTCAACAGCTATAGTGCCATTGTGAGATCCAGTAGGTTTAAAGCCTTTCCATTCAATAGAAGAATCGGTATTAACTTTAAATTTTTGAGCAGACTTTTCTGCAACTGTTACTTTTTCGGCATCACCAGTAGCAGCTTCATTTGCTTTGTCTTTTTTACATCCAGTAATAGTTACCAATGCAAAAAAACAAGCTAAGGTTAAGAATTTTGTTTTCATATTGTTTTTAAGATTATTAAACCACAAAGTTAAGCTTAAAACCTAACACTTCAGAATAAAATTTATTGTGACATTTTGACATTTTAATAATAATGGCAGTACTTTTGCCAACCATAAATCGAAGATTTAAAATCAAATGTTCAAAATGAGTAAGAAAGATAAAAACAAAGAGGTGGAAGATTCACAATTAGATACTCAAGATACAGCTACGGCTGAAGCAGAAGCTCAAGCAAAAGAAGAATTAACAGTCGAAGAGCAATTGCAAGAAGATTTAGCAAAGGAGAAGGACAAGTTTATGCGTCTTTTTGCTGAATTCGAAAACTATAAAAAGCGTACTAGCAAGGAGCGTATAGAATTATTTAAAACAGCTAGTGAAGAAGTAATGACATCATTGTTGCCTGTTTTGGATGATTTTGAGCGTGCATTATTACACATAGAAGACGATAAAGAAGCAGAAGAACTAAGAAAAGGTGTATTGCTGATTTACCAGAAGCTATTAACTACGTTAGAACAAAAAGGTTTATCTGTGATTGAGGTCAAGGCAAATGATGTCTTTGATGCTGAAGACCATCAGGCAATAACACAAATACCTGCTCCTTCAGATGATATGAAGGGAAAGATTATTGATGTTGTAGAAAAAGGATACAAGCTAGGTGATAAAGTTATCCGTTATCCTAAAGTAGTTGTAGGACAATAAGTAAGTTGTTCAAGAATTGAAAATTAAACATGGCAAAACAAGACTATTACGAAATATTAGGCGTCAATAAAGGAGCTTCTGAAGGCGAAATAAAAAAAGCCTATAGGAAAATGGCTTTAAAGTATCACCCAGATAAAAATCCGGATGACAAAGAAGCCGAAGAAAAATTTAAGCAAGCAGCTGAAGCCTATGAGGTATTGAGTAATGCAGATAAAAAGGCAAGATACGATCAGTTTGGACATGCTGCATTTGAAGGTGCAGGTGGTTTCGGCGGAGGCGGAATGAACATGGATGACATCTTTAGCCAGTTTGGAGATATTTTTGGTGGTGCTTTTGGTGGTGGCTTTGGAGGTTTTGGTGGCTCAGGAAGACGAGTTATTAAAGGCTCTAATCTTAGAATTCGTGTAAAACTTTCTCTAGATGAAGTTGCTAATGGTGTAGAGAAGAAGATTAAGGTAAAACGAAAAGTACAAGCACCAGGAACTACATACAAAACATGTTCTACATGTAATGGAACTGGCCAAGTGACCAGAGTTACCAATACTATTCTAGGAAGAATGCAGACCGCATCACCATGTAATGTTTGTGGAGGCGCTGGGCAAGTTATTGATAAAAAACCTTCTGATGCAAATAGTCAAGGGCTTCAAGTATCTGAAGAAACAGTTTCAGTAAAAATACCTGCTGGTGTTGTAGATGGGATGCAACTTAAGGTCACAGGAAAAGGTAATGAAGCTCCAGGAAATGGAATTTCGGGAGATTTATTAGTCGTTATCCAAGAAGAAGATCATGACACTTTAAAGAGAGAAGGAGATAACCTTCATTATGACCTTTATGTAAGTTTACCAGATGCTGTTTTGGGTACTTCTAAAGAGATTGATACCGTTACCGGAAAAGTGAGAATAAAGATTGAACCTGGAGTGCAATCTGGCAAAATATTGCGCCTTCGCGGTAAGGGAATTCCTAGTATCAATGGTTACGGAAAAGGTGATTTATTGGTGCATGTAAACGTCTGGACACCCAAAACGTTAAACAAAAAACAGAAGGAATTCTTCGAGAGCATGCGTGATGACGAGCATTTCGAACCAAAACCTGCGAGTTCGGACAAATCATTTTTTGAAAAGGTGAAAGATATGTTTTCTTAAAATCGTTTTGTTTAACAAAAAACACTATATTTGAATTATCACTAATTAGGTTTAGTGGTAATTTTTCTTTTTCATAGCAATTTTTTCCCATCCTTATTCACATAAGGGTGGGTTTTGTTTTTAAAGGCTTTGTTTAACATTTTTAAGAGTAAAAGTTGATAGTTGTTAACCTTTACAGGTAATAGATTATTAAACTTGCTCTTGCTACACTAAATACCGTATAAGTTGTTTTATGAAGCAATTTGTACAATTTCAGTGTGCGCAAAAAAATCATCAATCAAAATCAATAAGTATGAAGATATTCTACATCGATAATCACAAATTTACTAACCATTCAACCAACAATTTTGTTCAACGTTTTAGAAACCTTGTAGTTATTGCATAAAACCCTTTAACATAACTATAACATTTGGTATATTTACCGCAAGACTAAAACATTATAACACTTTTATGAACGATTTATTAGTTGCCGAATCGGTCTCTAAGAACTTTGGGGATTTTAGGGCACTAAATAAAGTATCCATTAATGTACCCAAAGGAAGCATATTTGGATTACTAGGACCTAATGGTGCAGGGAAGACCACTCTAATCCGTATTATTAATCAAATCACAATGCCAGATGAAGGCAAAGTGTTTTTGGATGGTAGCTTACTTGAACCAGAACACATCAAGGATATTGGTTACTTACCAGAAGAGCGTGGACTGTATAAGTCCATGAAGGTCGGTGAGCAGGCTTTATACCTTGCACAACTTAAAGGATTATCTAAATCTGAAGCCAAATCTAGATTAAAGCATTGGTTCGAAAAGTTAGAAATTGGAGATTGGTGGAATAAGAAGATTCAAGAGCTCAGTAAAGGTCAGGCACAGAAGATTCAGTTTATTGTAACGGTATTACACAGACCAAAGCTTTTAATTTTTGATGAGCCATTTTCAGGATTCGACCCTATCAATGCAACGCTCATTAAAGATGAAATTCTTCAGCTTAGAGATGAAGGCGCAACAGTAATATTTTCGACACATCGTATGGAATCTGTCGAAGAATTGTGCGATCATATTGCTTTGATTCATAAGTCAAACAAAATCTTGGATGGAAAGCTTACAGACATAAAACGTCAATATAAGTCTAATACTTTTGAAGTTGGTCTCCAAACACCAAATTCTCAACAAGTGCTCAATGCTATTAACGATAAGTACGAAGTTTTACCAGCAACGTTCAGAAACCTTAATGATGATATTAAGTTGAATGTAAAACTCAACGAGAATGATTCATCAAATGATTTACTATCGTTCTTGACCTCACAAGCAGAAGTGCATCATTTTGTAGAAGTCATTCCTTCGGCCAATGATATCTTTATTAAAACCGTTCAAAACAATTAAAATGAATCATCTACCCTTAATAATAAAACGAGAATACTTAACTAAGGTTAAGAATAGATCATTCATCATTATGACGATTTTGAGTCCTCTAATTATGATTGCTTTGATAGCTGTAGTAGCTTATTTAACACAGTTGAATAATAATAAGGAACGCAGCATTTCGATTTTGGATGAAACAGGTCAGATAGGACAAATATTTACCAATACAGATAATACAAAGTATAATGTTTTAAGTAATATCTCTCTTGAAGATGCAAAGATATTAGTAAAAGAAAAAGAAGAGTACGGGTTATTACATATTGCAGACAATTCCAACCTTGATGAGCTTTCAAAACAAATTAAATTCTTTTCAGAAGATACGCCGTCGTTCAGTGTTATTTCTGATTTAGAGAATAAGCTTGAAGACAAGCTAACGGATTTAAAACTTATAGAAGAAGGTGTTGATTTAGAGAAAATAGAATCTTCAGAATTAGATGTAGATATAGCTCAGGAAAGCTTCACAGGAGAGAAAACATCTAAGGTAGATAATATCATTAAACTCGCCTTTGGTGGTATAGCAGGCTACTTACTATTCATGTTTATTATCATTTATGGTAATATGATAATGCGTAGTGTTATAGAAGAAAAAACGAGTAGAATTATAGAAATAATTATTTCTTCAGTAAAACCTGTACAACTTATGATGGGGAAAATCATAGGAACCTCATTAGCAGGAATAACACAGTTCGTTATTTGGGTCATACTTGGAAGTATAGCTATGTTTGCTGTTTCAGCCATTTTGGGGATTAATGTTGGAGAATTACAATCCCAGCAACAAGAAATGATCAATCAGGCTATGCAGGCTCCAGAAGCCCAAAGCTTTATAGAAACAGGAATACAATCTATTTACAATTTACCAATAGCCAATCTTATTGTAGCATTTATTTTCTTCTTTATTGGAGGCTACTTACTATACAGTTCTTTATATGCTGCTATTGGTGCTGCTGTAGATAATGAAACAGATACACAACAGTTTATGATGCCAATATTAATGCCTTTGATATTAGCAGTATATGTTGGTGTGTTTACTGTTATAGAAGATCCACATGGAACGGTCTCGACAGTATTTTCTTTTATTCCATTGACTTCTCCAGTGGTTATGCTTATGCGAATTCCATTTGGAGTACCTTTATGGCAACAAGGTTTGTCATTGCTATTGTTAATTGGTACTTTTATGTTCACAGTTTGGTTTGCTGCCAAAATTTACCGAGTAGGTATTTTGATGTATGGCAAGAAACCAAGCTACAAGGAATTGTTCAAGTGGATGAAGTACTAAATAATTAATGAAAGAAATAAGGGAATTTTTATCACAGGTAATATATGACAATCATGGAGTAACAATAACAATAGGGACTATTGTATTATTGGTTGCAACTTTATTAATTACACATTTTGTTCTAAGATTTATCAGAGTCGTCGCTACTAAACGTTTAGAAGACGATGATAAGTATCGCTTTAAGACTGTATTTACGTTCTTAAAGTATATCATATTCACCATAGTTATTATTACGACTCTAGATGCTTCTGGAGTAAAAATAACGGCCTTACTAGCAGCGTCTACAGCATTATTTGTTGGTATAGGTCTTGGGATGCAGAAGCTATTTCAAGACATTATTTCTGGAATTTTTATACTTGTTGATAAAACAGTAACCGTCAATGATATCATTGAAATTAGCGGTAAAGTTGGTAAAGTAACCCAAGTTAACCTTCGAACCACTAAAGCTGTTACACATGATGACAAGATTCTTGTGATTCCTAATCATAAGTTCCTCAATGAAATTCTTTACAACTGGACACAAAACAACGAGGTTACCCGAGAATTTGTAGATGTTGGTGTAGCTTATGGCACAGATATTGACTTGGTGAAAGCGTTACTGTTGGGAATTGCAGTCCAGGATGAAGCTATTTTAAATAACCCCGAACCCAATGTTTTTTTCGAGGATTTTGGAGATAGTGCTCTAAAGTTTAGGTTACATTTTTATATTAGCGATAGTTTTAATGTTCCTTTAATAAAGAGTGAATTACGATATAAGATTTACAGTAAATTCAAGGAGAATAACATTCAGATTCCGTTCCCACAACGCGATATACATATTATTAATACATAGAAGAAATTATACATGTCAAGAATATTAATTATTGAAGATGAAGCTGCCATTAGAAGGGTGCTGGTTAAGATATTATCCGAAGAAAGTGATACATATCAGGTAGATGAAGCAGAAGATGGCCTTGCTGGTATAGAAAAAATTAAGAAAGACGATTACGATCTCGTACTCTGCGATATAAAGATGCCTAAGATGGATGGTGTTGAGGTACTTGAAGCCGTTAAAAAGCTAAAACCAGAAACACCAATGGTAATGATTTCTGGTCATGGCGATTTGGATACAGCAGTCAACACGATGAGGTTGGGCGCTTTCGATTATATTTCAAAACCACCAGACCTTAATCGCTTACTCAATACAGTACGAATTGCCCTGGATAGAAAAGAACTCGTCGTAGAAAACAAACGCCTCAAAAAGAAGGTTAGCAAAAACTACGAAATGATAGGCGAGAGCAAGGAAATTGCTCAAATCAAAAACATGATTGATAAAGTAGCACCTACAGATGCCAGAGTGCTTATCACTGGGCCAAACGGAACAGGAAAAGAATTGGTTGCTCACTGGTTACACCAAAAGAGTGAACGCTCCAAAGGACCTATGATTGAAGTAAACTGTGCTGCAATTCCGAGCGAGCTTATTGAAAGTGAATTGTTCGGACATGTCAAAGGAGCCTTTACATCTGCTAATAAAGACAGAGCAGGAAAGTTTGAAGCTGCCAATGGAGGAACTATTTTCTTGGATGAAATAGGCGACATGAGTTTATCCGCGCAAGCCAAAGTACTTAGAGCATTGCAGGAAAACAAAATACAGCGTGTTGGTAGTGACAAGGACATTAAAGTTGATGTAAGAGTAGTTGCAGCAACGAATAAGAATCTTAAGAAAGAAATCGAAGATGGTAAGTTCCGTGAGGATTTATACCACAGACTCGCTGTGATTCTTATTAAAGTTCCTGCATTAAATGATAGAAGAGACGATATTCCATTACTTATAGAGCATTTCTCGAGTAAGATTGCAAATGAACAAGGAACCGCTAAAAAGACATTTTCAGCAAAAGCAACAAAGATGCTTCAGGATTATGATTGGACAGGAAATATCAGAGAACTACGAAACGTTGTAGAGCGCCTTATCATTCTTGGAGAAAGTGAAGTAAGCGAAAGCGATGTGAAGTTGTTTGCTTCAAAGTAAGTAATATATGCTTTTACAAAGCAACACTTTCAATATAAAAGAATTCCGAATTCCAGAATTTACTCTTGGTAAAGGAGAGATGATTAGATTTTGGGTCGAGATTGTTCCAATACCTAAAGATGGAACGAATGGCTATTGGGGAGTCTCAAGAATGAAAGAAGTAATTAAAGGAATTGATGATTCCATATATTTAGCTCCAGTTAAGTTAAAAACAAGTGTGTTTGATTTTTTAAAACCAATCACTGTACGCAAATATTTGGAGCAAAAGTTTGGATATTCAGATGATGAAATTGAAAAACTGATTTCTAGATTCGGAATTAAACCATATTACCAATTACAAAAGCTTGGATGTGGACACGGAAAGTTGTTTTCGATTCTTTGTGAGTTTCAAAAAAGAGATATTGTAGTTTTTGATTATTACGGTCTATCACTTGAAAGTGAAAAGCAACTGACTGATTTTGTCAAATCTGAAATACAAAAAGGGAAATCGGCCATTAGTTTTGATAACCTATACTATAAGCCAGCGAGTACTGATTCTGAAAAAATAATTAATTTGGACATACTTAGAGAAAGAAATTAATCATGAAAGATATTTATATAGAAGATTTTAAAGTCGCTTCAAAGATTGCTTTGAAGGATCGATCAACAACTTTCGATTTGGGAGAAGATGAAGATGAAGTAAAAGATCAACTTAGAAAAGTCAGAAAGAAGTTAGGGAAACTACAAGACAAGATGTATGCTCATGGTAAATATGCTGCTTTAATTTGTATACAGGGCATGGATACCGCAGGTAAAGATAGTCTCATACGTGAAGTGTTTAAAGATTTTAATGCCAGAGGGGTTGTAGTTCATAGCTTCAAAGTACCGACCGAATTGGAGTTGAAACATGATTATCTATGGCGACATTATATTGCCTTACCAGCCAGAGGAAAGTTCGGTGTATTCAACAGAACACATTATGAAAATGTGCTGGTAACGCGAGTGCATCCTTATTATATTATGAATGAAAATATTCCTGGAGTTAATGACGTTTCAGATATTAATGATGCCTTTTGGGATAAGCGTTTTGAGCAAATCAATGCTTTTGAAAAGCACATTGCAGAAAATGGTACCATAATTTTTAAATTCTTTTTGAATCTGTCCAAAGACGAGCAAAAAAATCGCTTGCTACGACGTTTAGATTTAGAAGAAAAGAACTGGAAATTCTCAGCAGGAGATCTCAAGGAGCGCAAACTTTGGGACAAATATCAAGAGTGTTATGAAGATGCTATAAATAGAACCTCAAAACCGCACGCACCATGGTACACCGTTCCTGCTGATGATAAACCTACTGCACGATATATTGTAGCTAGGATATTATATGATACGCTCAAGCAATACGACGATATCAAAGAGCCTGTGCTTGGAGAAGAAGAGCAAGCCAACATAGAATTGTATAGGCAGCAGCTTAATAATGAATAATAAAAAAAGCGACTTTAAAGTCGCTTTTTTTATTATTGTTTAATTAGTTTCTTCGTGATGAATCGATTTCCTGAAGTAATCTTCACAAGGTAAATACCACTGTTTAATCTCGAGACATCTACAGAATTATTTTCTGGTGTCACGTTAGATTTTAAAACCTGTTTACCCAGAACATCGTACATAACAATGTTTACATTATCAGTAATAGAAATATTGAATGTATGTCCATTAACAGGATTAGGATAGATAGAAAAGTTTTGAAACTCTTCTTCAATCACACTCAAAGATTGGTTATGCTGACCAAGATCAGAGCAATCGTCTTGTGGTAAAACATTCCACTCAGAAGGTGTGTATGTTGTATTTGGTCTGTCAACCGTTTCGTTTCTGATTAAAGTAAGATTTTGAGCAAAGTCAGTATCGTCACCAACAGTACCGATAATATCGATAAGGATGCCATTTTTGAACAGTCCAACAACGTCATTTCCATTAAATCCAGTTATAGAGTTATTGACATCGTCCTGTTCTGGTTGACAAGCACTATTTAATCCACTATTAGCAACAACATAAACATCTTCATTAGTGATTTGTGCACCATTAGGGAAATTGTAAGTTGTAGTAAAATCATTCCCATTGAAAGCTAATCTGATTGTGTAATCAGCTAAACTTACAGTACTTCCAGTGAAGTTGGCAATTTCTAAAGCTTTGTTTGTACCACCACCTTCAACATATTCAGAAATAAAAAGATCAATATTTCCTCCAGTAGAACCGTTATCAGTAGTCGTTTCACAAGCTTCGTTGCTAAACGCCGATTCATTTCCAGCCGCATCTTTAGCTTTTACTTCAAAACAATAGTTCGTATCAGGATCTAATCCTATTGCAGTAAAAAACGTATTAGATGTATTGAATGTATTCACATCATCTACATAGATGTCGTAAGATGCCACACCAATATTATCTGTTGAAGCAGTCCAAGTTAAATCTATAGTGTTATCCGTAGGATTCGATGTCAATAAGTTTGTTGGAGCTGTAGGAGCTTCAGTATCAGTTACAGGGTTCCAGATTAGATTAGCATATTCTGGATGATCTACAAAAGGGTTTGCATTTCCTTGGAAATCATAAGCAGCATTGTTTCTATCGCGCTCACGTTGATCAACAGGATCAACATTATAGTGCCAATCTAGTAGCATATCTAAAGCCCAAGTTTCGAACACTTGAAATTCAGTACCATTAAACATATCATATGTATATGTATCTACATCATCTTGATAACGAACAGCAAAGTATAACAATGCTCTTGCGATATCACCTTTGAATTCATCAATTGGTTCAAACATAGTACCCGAATAACCTACAATATCACTAGACCCTCTAAGAGAACCGTTCATTGAAGTCCAGTTGGCCGAAGCTACTTCACCAAAAGGTAAACTTCCTCTAAAGTTATTTACTCTACAATCTGTAGGGATAACACAGTGAATATCACTTTGCATTGGGAACTGACTGTTGTAAACCGATTGCGGAATTAAATGCTCTCTGTTGTAGCAATCACCTTCTTGAGTTTGGTTTCCACCATTGTCAACATTGTGAGTAAAATTGTATGGATCTGCTCCCGTAGGGTTTTCAGAATAAAAATCTAATACAGTACCATCATTTTCATAGTTATTCCCAGAAGACACATTAATGTCGGAGTGTGTATCAACGTAACCTTGAGATCCACTAATACCAGCACCGTCAAATAACTGGTCGTAAGAACGAGCAGTATGCCCATTGGTGACAATGTCACGCAATGCAGTCTTTAGATCGAAGCCTGTTTGTGTGGTTATCGCATCATAATAATTCGCAGGAATTTGTGCCGATGCAACTGATGTTATTAAAATGAATAAAATGTAAAATTGTTTCATATTATATGTTAATAATGTTCTCGATTTGGGTTATTGTTTCTCTAAAAGTGCCATGTAAAAACCATCAAAACCAGATTGATGGGCAAACACATTGTTGTCTTTTGCAAAAGTAAAGTCTTTTCCCGATTCGGATGTTAAGAATTTATCAACTTGATTTCGGTTTTCAGAAGGTAATACAGAGCATGTAGCATATACTAGTTTACCTCCAGGCTTTACCATCTTGGAATACTGCTGAAGACAGTGTTGCTGCACATCTCTAATCTCATCCAAAAACTCAGGCTGTAACTTCCATTTAGAGTCAGGATTTCGTCTTAGTACACCTAAGCCAGAACAAGGTGCATCGATAAGCACGCGATCGGCTTTGTTATATAGTTTTTTAACAGGTTTAGTTGAGTCTAAAACCTTCATGTCTATATTGTGAACACCATTTCGCTTAGCTCTGATTTTAAGCTTCTTAAGCTTACTTTCATAAATATCCATAGCAATAATCTGACCCTTGTTTTCCATTAATGATGCAAGGTGAAGTGTCTTACCACCAGCTCCTGCACAAGTATCAACAACTTTCATGCCTGGTTTTACGCCTAGATAATCTGCTACTAACTGAGACGAAGCGTCTTGCACTTCAAAATACCCTTTTTTAAAAGCTTCAGTTTTAAAGACATTCGCTCTTTGCGTAAGCTTTAATGCACTTGGATAACCTTTGATGAATTCAGTCTCAATATTCTCATCAAATAGAATGCTTTGTAATTTTTCTTTTGAAATCTTGAGCGTGTTGGTTCTCAAAATAACTTCAGCTTGTTCATTTAGTTTTGTGAGCTCTTTGGACCAAAGCGATTCACCAAGTTCAGAAACCGCTACTTCGTCAATCCAGTCTGGTATAGACTCTTTAAAGACTCTAGTATTTGAAAGTTCATCAAACTTGCCTTTTATCTTACGAGAAGGCGTAGAAGTAAAGTACTTCCAATCGGGTAATCTAATCCCTTTTAATGTTGCCCAAACTGCAAAAATGCGCCACAACTCATCCCTTGAAAAAGGTGCTTTTACATTAGCGATTTCAGCATATAGACGTTTATAGCGGACTATTTCATAAACAGTCTCAGCAATAAAGCCTCGATCTCTGCTTCCCCAACGTTTGTCTCTCTTCAACAACATTTGCACTACCTTATCGGCATACATATCCTCATTGAAGATTTGGTGCAAACCGTCAATAACTGCAAAACAAAGATTTCTGTGTAAACGCATCAGATAAAAATAAGCGTGCAAATGTACGTTTTATTCGTCAATTAATTTCCTTACTTTGCTAAATAAACCCTTTAATTGAGCAGAGAAGATTTCATAAAAGACTTAAGAGAAGGTGCACCTTCGGCTTATAGCAAGCTTTTAGATGATTTTCAGCATAAGGTTTTCAATACTTGCCTGTCTTTCATACCAAATAAGGAAGATGCTGAAGATGTAGCTCAAGAGGTCTTTGTCGAAGTTTATAATTCTATCAATAAGTTTAAAGGCGACTCCAAATTATCGACCTGGATATATAAGATAACGACCAATAAATGTTTGGAACTAATCAGAAAGCGAAACGCCAAGAAACGTTTTGCTTTTTTACAATCTATTACAGGGAATCAAACACCAATAGATAAGACCAATTATTTCACGGAATTTAATCACCCAGGAATTCAGCTAGAGCAAAAGCAGGAAAATGAAATCATTTTTAAAGCGATTAACTGTTTGCCTGATGCCCAACGTATTGTATTTACTTTGCATAAGATAGATGGCAAAAGCTATAAAGAAATAAGTGAAATAGTTGGTAAAAGTCTGTCTTCTGTAGAATCTTTGATGTTTAGAGCAAAAAAGAATTTGCAGAAACTATTAGAAGATTATTATAAAAATAAAGGATAGCGCAAGTTTTTTTGAAACGTTGCATCTAAATATAAAAACAATGGATAAGGATAAAGAAATACTCCAAAACGTAGATAAAGCATTTCAATCAATAGATTCTATTGAGTCCGTTGATGCATCGCCTTTTTTTAAAGATAAAGTGATGCAGCAAATTGCTAATGCAAAATCTGAAGTTCCACGTACTGCATGGAATTGGTTCTCTCCTCAATTACAACTTACACTATTAGTTGCTGTTATTGTTTTGAATGTTATTGCTTACATTCAAATGAATACAAGTAACTATAATGAAGAGATTGATAGCATTGCTCAAATGTATGGGTTGTCTGAAAGCGAAAACAATGAAATACAATTTAACTAACCATGAAAAATAGAATACTATACATATTACTTGGGTTTTTAATAATTGCAAACGGATTCTTCTTGTATCAATTTTTTGATAAGCCTAAAAAGAGAGGACAGAAACCAGAGCTTTTTATGGTTAAAGAGTTAGGGTTCAGTGAAAAGCAAATGCAAGACTTTAGGGTAATGAGTGATTTACACTTTGATCAAATGCAGCATATTGCTCATCAAATAAGAAGACATAAGGATGAGTTATTTTCGAAAATAGGAAATGATAGTATAGATGAAAGGGATATTGATTCTTTGACCAAAATAATTGGCGATTTAGAAAAAGAAAAAGACGCCAAATTATTTCATCATCTTCGAAAGGTTAGAGCGCTATGTAACGATGAACAAAAAGCAAAGTTTGAAACCATAATGAAGGACGCGCTTCGGCGAGGAGCAAGAGGCCCAAGAGGGCCTGGGCCAAAAGGAGATAGGCCGCCGCCAAGACATTAAAAATTAAAAAACTCTCAATCATTGAGAGTTTTTTTTTGATGATAGCACAAGTTTTTTTTCAGAAGTGCATCTCAATATACATAACCTTAAAATCGATACAATGAAAAAAAGCAATGAAAGTATGTGGATAACCTTGATGACATTATTCTGTTTTGGGACATTCGCTATTAATGCTCAACCAGACAGAGGAGGTCAAAGAGGAGAGCGACAACAGCCTTCAACAGAACAAATAATGAAACACTTAGATGCAAATAAGGATGGAAAGATTTCAAAAGAAGAGGCTAGAGGACCATTATCAGAGCACTTTAATAAGGTAGATTCTGATAATGATGGGTTTATTACTAAAGAAGAACTTGAAAAAGCTCCTAAACCTAGAAATAACAGATCTCAACGAAAAGGAAGGATGGATAATAAAAAGGCTAAGGAATCTCAACCAAGCAATGAAGATGTATTCAAAACATTAGATGTTAATAAAGACGGCAAAATTTCAAAAGAAGAAGCTAAAGGTCCCATAAAGACGCACTTTGATAAAATAGATGTAAATGGTGACGGATTTATTATTAAAGATGAATTAGAGATTACTTCAAATTCAATTCCAAAAGGAGGTAAGTAATAGCACAACCAATTAACTGTAAATATGATTAACCTTTAAATATATAAGCAATGAAAAAGATGATCAAACTCATACTCCTATTAGAACTTCTAGTTTTTGTTTTTGCGGCTTGTTCCAATAGTGACGACACAGATCCGAATAACGATGCAGAAGCTCTAGATTGTACAAATACAACAAGCATTTTTACAATCAATTTAGACCCTACCCAATGTAGTGTGGACATTGAAAACGAACTTAATACTACAAGCCATTACCAAGAAACCATCAATGGAACTACCAGAAGTATTACAATTAATGGTATTGTAAGTCATAATGTTGGTGTTTTTCCAAACTCGGGCAATCCAAATACAATTGATGTCGTAAATCAAACCTTTTCGACTACAACCAATCCTCAATTGGCTGTATCAATAACTGGAGGTCAGGGGTATACGACAGCAATCTTGTTTTCAGGAGCAGTTGTAGAACCGTTTACAGCTGAATTCTTTGTGGGTTCGGGAGGCACAAATATGAACTGGAATATTACAACGCTACAGTCTCAAACAAGTTTGGGATTAGATTGTAATAATGCCCATGTACAGCCAACAGGTCGTTACCATTATCATGGAACACCATCTGCATATCTAGAAGATTTGTCTGTAGATGGCACGCAAATGATTAAAGTAGGTTATGCTGCAGATGGATTTCCTATCTATTATAAGTATGCTTATGCGGATGATGGTACCACTATCGTAGTACAAGAAAGTGGCTACCAATTAAAAACTGAGGATAGAGGAGGAGATGGTTTATCGGCGCCGAGTGGATGCCCAGATGGATATTACTTTCAAGATTACGAATATATAAGTGATAATTCAGAATTGGATGAATGCAACGGGCGCTTCGGAAAGACTCCAGAATCGGATAACGAATACTTTTATGTCATTACCGATAATTTCCCATCCATGCCATTGTGTTTTTCAGGAACGCCAGATAGTAGTTTTAGTCATTTCTAATACACGATATCATGAAACTTTTAACATACATGGCGCTTTTAGTTTCATTTTTCATGGTGCGTTATTCAGCCGTTGCGCATAATCCCAATGAGGTTAATTATAACATTGTGGTTAATGATGAAAAACAAGAACTGGTAGTGCATTTTACACCAATGACAGCAATACAGTTGCTCAAGGTTTTAGAACCAAAACTGAAAGATGCTAAACTTATTAAGCTCGAAAATTACTTAGATACGTTTGAAACATACTTCAATGAGACGATAATATTTTCGATTGATAGTAATACGATAGAGTTCGATTTGATTGATAGTGATTTGAATAAACACGATGCGACATTGACATTTCATTTAGACTTAGTTTTAATGGAAAGTCCGTCTTACGAGATTACTGTAAATAGCTTTACTGAGATTTATAAACGTTTACAGAACGTAGTGACGATAGAGTTAGACGGAAAACAATCTAACTGTATTTTGAGTGAATCATCAACCCATTGTAGCTCTGATAAAACTGTGATTGCCAAAAGCAATAGTAGTCTAAGTATCTATTATATGCCTTTAATATTAATAGCCTTAGGTATAATCGGCTTTGCATATTTTAAAAAGAAGCAGATTAACATTGATTGATAGTTTATTTGTTAATTTTGAAAAGCTTCAAGGTTGTATAATCTTGAAGCTTTTCTATTTTTATAAAAAATTAATCATGAAACCTTACCTGTTATCCCTCATAGTACTGTTCTTACTGTCTTGTCAAGACGATCAAAAACTCGATAGAACGCTTTCCAAAGTAGATATTAAACCAATTTTTGAAGACTCGACACTAAGTGTAAGAGCCATAGATTTTGACAAAGACTATTTGTATTATGGAAGTGCTGATCACATAGGGAAGAGAGCCTTTAAAAAGAAGGGTTTGAGAGTTGTAGGTATAAAAATGGGAGCAGGAAGTATTGATTTTAAACATGTTATTACTCACGAAAACGAACCGTTACATTTTAGAGCTATAGCAAGTACTGCTGAGAATTACTTCGCAATTTCTATTGCAAACCCAGCGAAACTATATAAGATATCCAAAGATGAAAATAAACCTGAATTGGTCTATACAGAAGAGAACGAAAAAGTATTCTATGATTCTATAGACTTTTGGAATGATAAAGAGGGAATTGCCATGGGAGACCCGACTGATGGTTGTATTAGTATAATCATTACGAGAGATGGAGGAGATACATGGCAGAAAGTATCTTGTGATAAATTACCCAAAGCAGAAGAAGGAGAAGCAGCATTTGCTGCAAGCGATACTAACATTAAAATAGTGGGTGATAAAACCTGGATCGCAACAGGAGGTAAGGCAAGTCGAGTTTTATTTTCATCAGACAAAGGCAACACCTGGAAGGTTTACGATACACCAATTGTACAAGGAAAAGAAACTACTGGGATGTATTCGATGGATTTTTACGATGAAAAGAATGGATACGCGATAGGAGGTGATTATACCAAAGCTGCAGATAGTACAGCAAATAAAATAAGAACTGATGATGGAGGAAAGACTTGGCAACTAGTAGCCGAAAATCAGAGCCCTGGCTACCGAAGCTGTGTGCAATATATTCCAGAGCGAGGTGGCAAAGAACTTATAGCTGTTGGCTTTAAAGGTATTGATTATAGTAACGATTATGGCGACACCTGGAAACATCTAAGTGATGAAGGGTTTTATACAGTTCGTTTTTTGAATGATAGTATTGCTTATGCAGCAGGTCGAGGTCGTATCAGTAAGTTGACATTTAGAGAGTAGTTAGTAAGTATTACCAACTTCAACTAAGCTGTTTTTTTCATTATGTTTTGGTGCTATTGGGGCAGCCATACAACATGTAGAGCCAAGGTAGAACAAAGCTAATTCATCTAGCTTTTCAATGGTATTTCCGACGGCTACCTTTTCTGGTAATTCAATGGTGCCGACGGCTGGTCCACCAACTACTGACAAATACCAAGTACGTCCAAGACCATCAACAATGTCGATATTTACGCGCTCATTTCTAAACGCAGGTAAGGATGGGTTATGTTTGTAGATCCAAGGCCTGAGTACAACTAAATCACCTTTTATATGCTGAATTCTACTAATAGTACCAGTTATAGGTGTGTGAATTCTATGATAATTTTTGTTGTGTAAGAAGACATTGCTAAATGTATAATCCTCAGGAATATCACCTTCTTTCAATCCAAAAATGTTATATACAGTACTGATATCACCTTTAACAGAAATGTCTTTAATATCTTTTACTTTCTCTAGATCACATAATAAACCTTCGCAAGGCCATACCGAAAAACTTCTTGTAAGAGGCACTTCTTTGAGCTGCCTTATGAAGAAGTCTTGAAAACTTTCATATCTGGTTTTACCATTAGGAGGCTTGAATTGATCCAAGTAGTTAGGATCGTTATAATGAAACTTACAATACGGTTTTATAAACTGTTTAGATAGTGGAGTGTCATAAATCTTAGTGTAGATTTTTGAAAGTTTCCGTTGGATTGGGCTGGGGATGTTTCCCCATATTTTTACAGATAAATACTTGTAAAATGCTGCGTCACTATCGCTGAGGACTACATTATCCGTTTTCCTGAATTTTGAATTGATTGATTGATGATGAGGTTGCATGGATACTAAGTTGGCAAAAAATAAAAAACAGGTCTATTAAAGACCTGTTAAAGAATATGTTATATTTTGTTAATATTAGTTCCGCATACCACCTCTTTGTTTACGCATTTCCCTTAATTTGTTGAGGAGTTCTTTATTAAATGCTTCCTCAGTTACCTTAAGCTGTATGATTTTTTGTGGAGGGATTACATTTTTTAAATCGCTTACGAGTTGCTTCTTCGCTTCGTGCAATTTATCCTCTACAGCCATGAATTGATCAAGAATCTTTTGAGCTTCAGCTTCTGATAAATCTCCATTCCTCATGGCTTGTCTTACCCCTTTAAGGTCATTCTTACGTGTGTTTGCAACTTTGTCTTCATAAGCATTGTAAATTGGCCAGAATTGCTGAGCCTCTTCTACGGATAGGTTTAAACGTTGCGTAATGAAGGCAACTTTCTGCGCACGTACTTTTTCTCGCATTTTATGACCTCCAGGCTGAGCATAAACACCTATGCTCATAAACATGATTAGTATTGGAATAATTAATTTCTTCATGGCTTATTGTTCTAAAATGTCTTCTATATTAATATTATCTAATAAGTAAGTTTCTAATTCTGTTTCGTCTAGTTCTTCTTCAACGATATTAAAATCCTCATCCAGGAAATCAGCTTCGTTAAGTAATGATGCTAACTCATAACTATTCAAATCTTGCTCCACTAAGTAGGTTTCTACCATTTCAGAATCTATAGCATCATTATCTCTGTTAATAAATACACTAAACATAATAAGTACAGCGGCTGCTACTCCAGACAGATACATAAAGTTGCGTCTGGTAAACAAACTTCGTACGTTGCCATTATCATCATCTAAACGTGCAAATACTTTGTCCTCTATACCATCTAAATAATCAATAGGTTCTACATAACCAGAAGATTTAACACCCTCTAATGGACTATTGATTTTATTAAGGATGTTATCCTCAACAGTATCAAAATAGCCTTCAGGAGCTTTGAAGCCTGTTTTAGAAATGTTATGTAGTTCTTTGTTACTCATCGGATGTTTGACTAAAATATACTTAAAAGGTTTAATCTGCTGTTAAAAAGGCTTCAATTTTTTTCACTGCAATATGATATGATGCCTTTAGAGCACCTTCGCTAGTTTCAAGAACCTGTGAGATTTCTGAATATTTGAGATCATCAAAATATTTCATGTTGAATACCAATTGTTGTTTTTGAGGTAGCGTAGCAATGGCTTGTTGTAATTTGTGCTGAATTGCATCGCCTTCAAAATATACATCAGCCTTCAAACTATTAACAGCATGCTGTTGTATTTCTGCACTACTTATCTGCATGCGCTTTGCATTTTTGTTGAGATGCGTAATGGATTCGTTTGTTGCAATTCGATACATCCATGAAAACAATTTGCTTTCACCTTTGAACTTATCAATGCTTCTGTAAACCTTTATAAAAGTGTTTTGTAAGACATCATCTGCATCATCATGATTAATTACAATCTTACGTATATGCCAATACAAACGCTCTTTATAAAGCTTCATGAGCTCTCTAAATGCATTTTCCTTTGTAGCTGCTTTTTGCAACCGTATTACTAAATCTACCTCTTTATCCAAACAGAAAAGTTTGCTTTTTGACTAATATGAAACGTAAAAGTTTAATCTAATATCGTACTTTTTTGATTAATATTTTAAATAATTGATTATCAGAAATATACAATTAATATTATCGACAAAGTGATTAAAAAGTACGATAAAATGCATTTTTTTCTTGTTTAAATGAAAATTATGTTCTAAGTTTACATCAGCTTAACCTATATATGTTACCAGTGTCCCCAAATCTGGTAGCATTTATGAAAAGGCGGTCTTTTCGGGTCGTCTTTTTTCTTTTTAGGGAAAAATTTACAACGTTTTCGCTGTCATTAATCCAATTATTTAGTGTTTTAATAGAGATTATTTCAAAAATTTCCGGCTGTGCTTTAACTTTAAGAGATTAATCCATTGATAAATAGCACAGTTATGAAACGAATTTTACCACTCTTCGTCTTCAGCCTCTTCCTTATTAATATAAATGCTCAAGTAGGTATTGGAACCACAAACCCAGATGCGCAACTAGATGTTGTTACTGAAGCTACAGCTACTTCTGAGCGAAAAGGCATTCAAGTCGATGTGAATAGCACTTCGGCATCTACAACCGAAAGTACATTTAGTCTTAGACTTATAAATTCGAGTACACCAGCAATAGGAGGCACGGCCTTTAAATATGGTATATTTAATAATGTTTCGGGTGCAGGTACGGCAACTCGATACGGAATATTTAGTGAGGTCTTTAAACCAAACACAGGTGCGACGACTACAGATATGTTTGGAGTCTATAGTTTTATAGGACAAGCTACAGGTGTAAATAGTAATAGTTATGGATTCTATGCAGATATTACTAATGCTGGGAATACAGGTAATATTTATGGTGTTTATAGTACAGTAAATGGCACTGGAGCAAATCAGGATATATATTCGGGATATTTTTTGGGTGGGAAGTTTTCAATAGGTCAGACTGTTGCGGATAATTATATTCTTCCAGGTTCGCGAGGAACAGCAAATCAAATTATGCAAACCGATGGTACAGGGAATGTGAGTTGGGTTGATGCGACGACTGTTGGTGATGATGATCATGATTTTTATGAAGAAGGAACTACCACAGCACCAGATGATATTAGCGATGATATCTATACACAAGGGAATTTGGGGTTAGGTCAAAATACCACGGATTATAGATTGGATATTAATGAGAATAGAAATAGCCAAACCAGAGCTTTGAATATAACTTCATCAACGACTGATAATACTGCAAAAACAAGCATTTATAACCAATTGACAACTACGGGATCTGGTGATAGTAGAACTATTTATAATCTGCTGGGAGGCAACGGAAGTGGACCAGCCACTGGTGTTTATAACAATATCCAAAGAACTGGAGGCGGAATAAAACGTGGCGAGTACAGTTCTATAGTAAATAATGCTTCAGGAATATCTTATGGGAATTACATTACGATATCTGGTAGTGCTTCTGAAAACAAATACGGATTTTATAGTATTATTAATAATACTGCTGGCGGAACGCATTATGGGGTATATTCAACAGCTCTGAAATCGGGAAGTTTCGCGGGATATTTTCTTGGTAATGTGTCCATTGGAACCAATGCAACTAACAACTATATCATGCCAGCCAATAGAGGAACAGATGGACAGATTATGCAAACGGATGGTACTGGTAATGTTACTTGGGTAGATAATGTAAATCCCGTATCGACTATTCCTATCTATTCTAATGGAACTTATAACATGAACCACGGCACTGGAGGGATAGATCTAAGCACAATGGATTCTTCTCTAGAACCCTCTATTTATAATGCTGCGGGAAATATTCAGGTAAAACTAGTCATTAGGTATACCAATGCTTTAGGTGGTAATAATTTTCAGTTGCGAGCGCATGATGGCGGTACCCAGACGTTCCCGATAACGAGTGGTTCTGGGTGGACTTTTGCAGCCACACAGACAGGTGGTGTAGCAACAAGTGCATGGGTCAACTGGAATGCAGGAACCAATGCTCATGAAATTCATGTATTTGGTTGGAATGCTAGCAATAACCCAGCTGCCGATAGTATTACAATATTGAATGCTTATCTATTGGTAAGATCTCAATAGTTACTCAAAGCTTTGCATATCTACTAGTTTTTTGTAGACACCATTTTTTGCAATAAGTTCATTGTGTTTACCTTGCTCCACGATTTCACCTTTTTGCATCACTACAATATTATCAGCATTTTGAATTGTAGATAGTCTATGAGCTATAACAATAGATGTTCTGTTCTTCATCATATTCTCAAGAGCATCTTGAACAAGACGTTCGCTTTCAGTATCTAGCGCTGAAGTTGCTTCATCAAGAATCATTATAGGAGGGTTTTTGAGTACCGCTCTGGCTATGCTTAAGCGTTGTTTTTGTCCACCTGAAAGTTTATTCCCAGAATCTCCAATATTAGTTTCTACACCGTTTGGGAGCTCTTTAACAAATTCCCAGGCATTGGCAATTTTTAAGGCTTCCATGACTTCTTCATCTGTAGCGTCTTCTTTGCCTAGCTTTATATTATTGGCGACAGTATCGTTGAACAAAATTGAATCCTGAGTAACCAATCCCATTACACTACGCAACGAATGCTTGGTAATATCTCTTATGTCTAAACCATCAATACTAATGCTACCTTCATTGACATCGTAGAAGCGTGTTACTAAATTGGCGATGGTACTTTTTCCACTTCCAGACTGGCCAACTAAAGCCACGCTCTTTCCTTTGGGAACATTAAGGCTGAAGTTTTTTAGAACAAGATCATCTTCATATTTAAAAGAAATATTATCGATAGAAATTTCAGAAGTAAAATCTGGTAATTCTTTTGCATCTGGTTTGTCCTGTACGTTAGAAGGCGTATTAAGGATATGCAAAACACGTTCTGCGGCAGCGTTACCTTTCTTCACACTATAACTTGCTTTACTAATAGCTTTTGCAGGTGTAAGAATGTTATAAGCTAATCCCATGTACACTAAAAACAATCCAGGATCTAGCGTTTGTTCTTTCAAGACCATTTGACCTCCATACCAAAGTAAGACTGCAATGGTTGTAATACCTAAAAATTCACTTGTTGGGCTAGCTAAATTTTGACGATTTAGTAAACTGTTGGAATATCTATAGAACTTATTGGTAGAGTCTTGGAACTTCTTTCCAAAGATTTTTTCGGCATTAAATCCTTTAATGACCTTTAAGCCAGAAAGTGTTTCATCTAAAATCGATAAGAAATACCCTTGCTCTTTTTGAACTTTATCGGATTTGCGCTTCAATGATTTTCCAATTAAGGAAATTAAGAATCCTGAAACTGGAATAAATATGAATACAAATAATGTAAGCTTTGCACTTATCAAGAACATTGAAATAATGGTGAACAAAATCATCAAAGGTTCTCTAACTATGAGTTCTAAAATAGATAGAAAAGAATATTGAATTTCCAGAACATCTGACGAAATTCTAGACATGGTATCACCTTTTCTTTTTTCAGAATAAAAACTAATCGGTAAGCTTATCACTTTTTCGTACAACTCATTCCTGATGTCTTTTATCACACCATTTCTAAGGTATGTGATGAAATACATGGCCAAGTAGCTAAATAGATTCTTTAAAAGGAAAGTACTCACAATGAGTATCACCATAAAGATTAATACATCATCACTGCCTTCAGCCTTTTTTTGAGTCACAAAATAGTTGAGATAACTCTCCCCATATGTTGTGATTTTAGAAAAGCCCTCCCAAACAGGTTTGGTATTTAGGGGTTTTGTATCTCCAAAAAGCACTTTTAGCATAGGAAACAGAGAAATCATAGACAATGTTCCAAATAATGCGTAAAAAATATTGGAGATTATATTTAGAATAGCATAGCCCTTATAGGGTTTTGCGAAATAGAGTATTTGTTTAAAATAGTTCATTAAAGATTCATGTCTTTAAGGATTGCATCAATCTTAGCTTCCAATTTTTGTTCCGTTGCGTTAAAATCTGACACATTGTCTAAAGCAGTATTTACGCTAATGTAGAACTTTATCTTAGGTTCAGTACCACTAGGTCTTAGAGCAATCTTACTTCCAGCGTCTGTGTAGTATATCAACACATTCGATTTTGGAATATCGATATTCTCAGTAGTGTTATCTACTAGATTTTTTGCAATTGAAAGTTGATAATCTTCAACACGAACTACGTTTTCGCCAACAATCGTAGTTAACGGATTCTCTCTGGCATCACTCATCATTTGCTTTATTTCCTGAGCACCTTCAATACCTTTTTTAGTTAGCGATACTAAGCGTTCTTTATACAATCCGTGCTCTGTATACAGTTGAATCAACTCTTTGTAAAGCGAACTACCATTTGCTTTTGCTTGCGCAGCAATTTCACAGGCTAATAGGGTAGACGTAACAGCGTCTTTATCTCTCACAAAACTACCAACCATGAATCCAAAACTTTCTTCACCGCCACCAACAAAATATTGATCCGGGAAATCTTTGATCATTTTGGCAATCCATTTAAACCCTGTAAGTCCGATTTTACATTCTACATTGTAGGCATCAGCAAGTACAGACATCATTGGTGTAGATACTATCGTGGAACCTATAAAATCTGTTGGTGTAAGACATCCTTCATGCTTATAATGATTCAGCAAGAAATTGGTCATTAATATCATTGCCTGATTTCCGTTGAGGATAACCATTTTGCCATCAAGATCTCTTACAGCGATACCTAATCGATCACTGTCTGGATCGGTACCAATGACGATATCAGAATTTGTTTTATCAGCTAAATCCATGGCCATCTTTAGTGCTGCTGGTTCTTCAGGGTTTGGAGATGCAACAGTAGGAAAGTCACCATTAGGCTCTGCTTGTTCAGGAACTATATTTACATTAGTATATCTAGCTCTTTTTAACGTTTCTGGGATAGCTGTAATTGACGTACCATGTAATGAAGTGAAAACGATATTTAGATTTTGTTTAGCTTCAGGTGACGTCTTAAAGCTTCCGTTTTTTACACAGGCATCGATAAATACATCATCAACAGCTTTACCGATATAATTGATCAGAGATTCGTTGGCTTCAAACTTAATTTCCGAATAATCCAGACGCTTTATTTCTTCAATAATTTCACCGTCATAAGGAGGTACTAATTGACCTCCATCTTGCCAATACACTTTGTATCCATTATACTCTGGTGGATTATGAGAAGCTGTTAATACGATACCACAATGACAATTAAGATGCTTTAATGCAAAAGACAGTTCTGGAGTCGTTCTAAGGTCTTCAAATAAATGAACCTCTATGTTATTTGCTGAAAACACATCTGCTACCACTTTGGCTAGTGTCTTACTATTGTGCCTGCAGTCATAAGCAATAGCAACCTTAAGGTTTTCACCAGGAAAACATGTATATAAATAATTGCTTAATCCTTGTGTGTTTTTACCAAGTGTATATTTATTAATTCTGTTTGTACCTAATCCCATGATACCACGCATGCCTCCAGTTCCAAACTCCAAATCTTTATAAAAACTCTCTTTGAGTTCTTTAGGATCGGAAGCAATCATGTGTTTTATTTGCTCTTGTGTATCCTTATCGAATGAAGGTGTTAGCCAAGCATTTACTCTATCTAAAATTTCTGGTTCTATGTAGATCATTGATGTGTAAAAATTATGCTGCAAAAGTAATTAATTAGCGCAACGATTGTAGGTAAAGTGTTGTTAATTTGATGCCTAACGGCTAAAGCTTAATGTTTTCTTTAATAAGGTATCTATTCTTTTCCCTTTTGGATCTTAAGACAAGTTCTCCGATAAAACCAGCTATAAAGAATTGCGAACCAATAATCATTGTGGCAAGCGCAATATAGAACTGAGGACGTTCTGTGATCAATCGTCCTTCAGGATTTAAGAATAGTTTGTCAATACCAAGATAGAACGAGAAGCCAAAGCCTATAATAAACATGATAACGCCTAGTGCTCCAAACAAATGCATCGGGCGTTTACCAAATTTGGAAATAAACCAAATGGTAACTAGATCCAGAAAACCGTGTACAAAACGATTCATACCGAACTTAGTCTTGCCATATTTTCTGGCTTGATGCTTCACTACCTTTTCATCAATATTACTAAAGCCAGCATTCTTTGCTAAAACAGGAATGTAACGATGCATTTCGCCATAAACGTCTATATTCTTAATAACGTCGTTTTTATATGCTTTAAGACCACAATTAAAATCGTGTAGCTTTATTCCAGAAGTTTTGCGAGCAGCCCAATTAAATAATTTAGAAGGAAGGTTTTTAGCAATTACGGAGTCGTATCGTTTCTTTTTCCAACCAGAAACCAAATCGAGATTATCTTCAGTAATCATCTTGTAGAGTTCAGGGATTTCATCAGGATTATCTTGTAAATCCGCATCCATGGTAATCACGACATCACCTTCGGCTTTGGCAAAACCAGCATGTAAAGCTTGAGATTTTCCAAAGTTTTTTAAGAATCGTATCCCTTTGACATTGTTGTTGTGCTCAGAAAGCGTTTTAATCCTATTCCATGAGCCATCTGTACTACCATCGTCTATAAAAATGATTTCATAAGAAAAATGATTGGATTGCATAACTTTAGCAATCCAATCATGTAATTCTTTTAACGATTCTTCTTCGTTGAGTAGTGGTATTACTACTGATATATTCATGTAATTGAATTCTGTTTTCTCAGATTCAAAAATACAGAATTTATTTAAGCATCTGGATCAGACCTTTTCATTACTGCAGACACTATAAGCCCAATTATAGTAAATATGACAATATAAACAAGGGTTCCAAAGAACATATTGCCAATTGAGTATTGGTTTTGTTTCTCCATATTGTCTACAGCTTCAGCTATGGCTTCTGCTGGAGCACCAAAACCTTCCATGAAACTAACTGTAGCTTCAATAGTTTGTTGTTTAAGGGTTTCAGCTGCTTCAGGATCAATAACTCCAAAGATTAAGAAGGTTATTAGAGTTCCTATAAAAATTCCGATGGCAATAGTGAGAACCCAAGATCCTAAACATTGTTTAAATGAAATTATTCCGTTTAGAATTTTTTTAGACTTAGCAACGGACATAATACCAAGAACGATTATGGCTAACCAAGTTAGGACACCGTAGCCAAAGTTTGTTAGTAATTTTAGACTAGCAACATAAGGGATGATTGTTAGAATAGACATTACAGCCCCTAGATAAAGTCCATAATTTATTGCGCTAGATTTAATTGATTTTTCCATAAGATTATTTTGAATTTGTGTTAGTTGAATAGTTAGTATCTAAAGTTAAGTATTTGTTACACTAACTTTGAATGAAGTTTTATTTATTATGAATAAAGCTATTAACAATGTATTTTTACCTTTGTTAATAAAAATGAATAAAAGCATTGTAGATTTGTAAAAAATACTTAAATTTGCACCTCCAAAAACGTAACGATTAAAGGAATAGCGATGAAAAAAGGTATACATCCAGAAAATTATAGACTTGTAGCGTTCAAAGATATGTCTAATGATGATGTTTTCTTAACGAAGTCTACAGCAGATACTAATGAAACGATAGAAGTTGATGGTGTTGAGTACCCATTAGTGAAATTAGAAATTTCAAGAACATCACATCCTTACTACACTGGTAAGTCTAAGCTTGTAGATACTGCAGGACGTATCGATAAGTTCAAGAACAAGTACGCGAAGTTCAAGAAATAAGAAAAACAACATATTTATATTTAGCCTTTCTATTTTTAGAAAGGCTTTTTTTTGTTCTGCATTTAAAGTACTTTTGAGCAAGTAGAATTTAGGATGTTGCTTATACTTCCTTTGATGATAAAACTTCCTCATGAACTATATTCTTTTCGATGGACCCTCGCGCAACGCATTGTTGCCATTTACCTATACTAGACCTGTTGCAGATATTAGAGTTGGAATACTCACCATAAGAGAGAAATGGGAAAGCTATCTAGGATATATTACAACTACTGTTACCGAAGATTATTTAGCAGATAAATTTCCTATGGTTGAGATGGAGGAGAACATTATGATTAATGCATCGTATCTTCCAAATTCTGAATTAGCAGAGCATATAAAACATCTCGAAGAGAATCAAGCAATTTTTGATGGCGATAATGTAATTGCCTTTTTTGCCAAAGAAGGACAGGACGATATCGATTTTAATGCCTTTGAAAGAATAGAATATGAAGGTGAAATTCTAAAAATAGAGCACACCTGGGATATTTTCTCAAAAAATGGAGATGCTATCAAGAATGACTTTGAGTTGATTACAAAAGGACGCCAATCAGCTCCTATTCCGTCTTCTGTGAATACGATTAAACCAGAAAACATCTTTATAGAGAAAGGTGCTAAGCTAGAATTTGTTACGCTTAATGCTAGCTCAGGACCCATTTATATAGGTAAAGATTCTGAGGTTATGGAACAGAGCGTCATTAGAGGCCCTTTTGCATTGTGCAAAGGCGCAACGGTAAAAATGGCTGCCAAAATATATGGACCAACGACAATAGGACCTTACAGTAAAGTAGGAGGAGAGGTGACTAATTCTATTTTGTTTGGATACTCTAACAAAGGACACGATGGCTACTTGGGGAATTCTGTCCTTGGAGAGTGGTGCAATCTTGGTGCTGACACAAACAATTCTAACTTAAAAAATAACTACGCTGAGGTACGATTATGGGACTACGAATCTGGACGATTTGCTAAGACTGGGCTTCAGTTTTGTGGCTTAATGATGGGCGACCATAGTAAATGTGGTATCAATACCATGTTTAATACTGGGACTGTAGTTGGTGTTAGTGCTAATATCTTTGGAAGTGGTTTCCCAAGAAACTTTGTTCCTAGTTTTTCATGGGGAGGAAGTTCTGGCTTTACCACTTATCTCACTAAAAAAGCGTTCGAAGTTGCTAAAGTTGTTATGGCTAGGCGTAATATTGAGTTTACTGAACAAGACGCAGCGATATTAGAGCATGTGTTTGAAGAATCCAAGCAATACCGAAGAGATTAGATTACTGCTTTTTTACACGTTTTAGATCCAAAAGATTTATCGCATTAATACCTAGACCAGATACATTTTTCTTGGTAAAGCGAATGACTTCATCATAAAATAAAGGAATCATGATTGCTGAGTCCATAGCGATAGAATCCATACTGGTATAGAGATGCTTTCTTTCGTCAATATCTGTAATGGTTATTGCCTTTTTGTAAAGACTGTCAAACGTTTCATTCTTAAAGTGAAAATAATTTGATCCTTTTGGTGCGAAATTTTTACTGTAGAAAATTGATAGGTAATTTTCAGCATCCAGATAATCAGCCACCCAAGAACTCCTAAACAAATCTACTTTTCCGTTGGAGCGCGCACTTCTAAGAGAAGCTTCTGGCATGACATCTACATTAATTTTTAAGCCTACTTTTTCAAGCTCTCCTTGTATGTACTCACAAAAATTCAGGTAATTACTAGTTGTGGTTAAGGTAATCTCAGGCTTAGCAATTCCACTTTCTTTAATGAATTGATTAATTAGTGCTTTTGCTTTTTTAGGTTGATAACTAAATCCAACAGACTCACTATGGCCTTGTAATCCTTTCGGGATAAAGCCACCAATAGCTGGATTACCTACACTATTGTTGAGATATAACATCATTTTGGCTCTATCAAACCCATAATTAACGGCTTTTCGTATCAATTCAGATTGAATCTCGGGCGTTTCGGAGTCCAGATAAAAGCCTAGGTATTCGGTGTTCAGATAAGGTCCGCGAGTCATGTTTACCGTACTGTGATATTTCTGTTGAAGCTTACCGTCACTGGTTAGTATTTCATCTTTATATGAAGCATCCAGTCCGGAAACGTAGTCTATGTTCCCCAAAACGAATTGTAAAAATTCATTTTGTTTGTCTGGCAAGAATGTCAACGAAACAGCTTCGAGATATGGTAAGGAGTTGCCTAAAGAATCTTTCTCAAAATAGTTTTTATTTCGTCTTAAAACCAGCTTTATGTTTTCTTCCCAGCGTTTAAACTTGAATGGTCCTGTTCCAATAGGATTCGACCTAAACTCGCTACCATAATGCTCAACAACTTCTTCAGGCACCACTGAGCAATATTTCATGGCTAATAAGCCAATAAAAGGCGGAAAAGATTCTTTTAGTTCTATTTTGAAGATGGAGTCGTTGACCGCATAAAAATCCTTCACTTGGTTTAAAACCCAACCGCCTGGTGCTGCTACTTTTTTATCTCGTAAACGATTCAAGCTGTATTCAAAATCTTTGGCAACTACCAATCGTGTTGAATCTTTTCCAAATAATGAATGTTTATGAAAGAACACATCGTTGCGTAGCAAAAATGTATATACAATGCCATTATCAGAAACCGTCCATTCTTTTGCGATGCTTGGAATAATGTTTAAATCGCTATCTGTTTGTACCAATCCATTAAAGAGTTGGTTGTTTATGGAATTATCCTGAAGCGTCCTTGAAAAAGCGGGATCCAAAGTGTTGATGTTAGCATGCTCATTATACCTGAAAACGAGATTGTCTTTACTCTTTTCTTCGGAATCACTACACGATGAAAAAAGTGCGATGAATAGTATCAATGGTATAAAACAGTTATGCTTTGTCATACGTTCTTATTGCTCAGGTAGAGCTTTCCAGTTTTTGATAATTCTAGAGTAAAAGAATAAAAATATAAATCCTAAAACAAACAATATATAACTCGTATATATACCTAGAGATTCAATTAAGATAAAACAATCTACTCGCTCTTCAATACTTAATGTATCGCAATAATTTGCCTGATGCGTAGAGATAATGCCAATAATTAAAAGAACATAGAGCAGAAAACCAACGATAGAAATATTCAAGCACACCGCTACAATACCTTTTTTAACATGTTCAGCATAAAATATTGGTATGGCGAGGATGATTGTTCCTATAATCAGTATAAAGTATTCAATGAAATAGATACCAAAATCATCATTTGTAGCCTGAAACACCACTGTTGCTAGTAATGCCGTTATTGTCATTAGGACCGTAACGACTATGACAGAGAATATAAAAGGTCTTAGTCCAGTAATTCTAAAAATAAAAATCAGTGAAGCAAGGATGAATGCAAACCAGCAATAAAAATGAATAATGTCTTCAAAAATATTCTTTGACTTTATCTCTTCTATGTTGTCGAAAGCATTGTATAACGAGGAAGTTTCCATGTAGTAGTCTGTTGTATTTTTGGCAACAAACTTTTCTAACTCGGTTCTTTCACTAGCATCATAAATAAAATCGCGTTCATACGGTAATGGCTTAGAACTTCGTATAAAAGAATTTATTTCGAAATTATCTGGTTTATATATTAGTTGAAACCATTCATCAGCACTGATGTTATGCTCAACTTTATAGAGATTGAGTATCTGCAAGAAATCACTCAACATTGCTTTTATCTCATTAGGATTATTTCTTTTTAGAAGCTCATTATTTATTCTACTTCTTATGAGTCGCTTGTCATTATCATCAAAGTCAAACAATCCATAGTCTGTGGTATACAAATAATCTTCGTGATATATGTCCTTATTGGAGTTATAGAATGTCTTTGAATGGTTATAGTAGCTTGGTGCGACAGTTTCTATATGTTTTCTGATGTCTATAATGCTATCCTTGAAAAAATAAGTCGTGAGAGAATCATTAGTTTTCCTATAGACATAATCCTCTGTAGAATTACCATAGTAGTAGTTATCCTTTTCATTATTTATAATTTCAGTTCTTAAGCTATAAAACTGATAGGTGTCGCTGAGGAATTTAAAAGTAAGACTGTCATCTTTAATATAAGCTGATCTAGTTTCACAGAAGATACTATCAAAAGGTCTTGGGTGCTTTCTATTACCTATTTTGTATTGGTCAATGCCATGAGAAAAGAACAAAGCGGTGTTGTTTGCTAAGGTTATCTCCTCTTGTATGGTCTCAGTTTCATAAGAAGAATCTATATAAAGTTTTATACCAAGTGTAAAGGAAAAGTAGAATGATGTAGAAAAGAAGATAATTACAAAATAGATTACAAAATGCTGAAATATCTGAAGTCTAGTATTAGGGTAAAAGCTTTTAAAACTATTATTCTTAAACAAGAATATTAGCCAAACCACTAACATAATAATTGAGATCAGAATCCCAAAGTTGTACAAGCCGCTATCAAAGAATAAATCTATTGCACGTCTGTTGTGTAGAGAAGCAGGATTTACCAGAGATAGTAGACCTCCAATAAAGAATAATAAATGAATGATTATACTTATAGATAGCATCCAAACTAGTCGAGTATTCCATATTGTTGGATAATGCTCTAAGAGATACTTATTGATTTTGGAAATATGTTTTTTCAAGAGTTTTGGGTTTTAGGATACAAAGAATCGTCTTGTAGATTGGGAAATATTTCTGATATAGGTGACTTCGATATTGTGTTCTCCCAAGGATTTCATCACAGAAGAAAATGATGTTGATGCATCAAAGTAAGCTATATAAATACCACCATTATAGATCAGCTTATCTAGCTGTAAATGATGAAGGGATTGCTCTAAAGGTTCTCGCTCTACAGTACTATCTATTTCTATGATAAGCTTAGCATCAGTATCTTTCTTGTCTTCAATCTCATCATTCTGTTTGCCATTCTCTAAGTAAATTACTTTATCCGAAACCTTCTCAACCTCATACAACTGTTGCGAACTAAGGATTAATGCTATTGGATTGTTAATGGAATTGCATATAGATTTGAGATCTTCCAAAATTAGCTGCTGTGCTAAAACATCTAAGTTGGCTAATGGTTCATCCAGCAGAAGCACCTCAGGCTTTCGTAGCAAGGTTCTTGCTAGCTCAAAACGCATTTTATATCCAGAAGACAGTTCGCTCCATTTTAGGTGCTTATAATTCCAAAGCCCCATTCTGGCTATCATCATGAGTACTCTAGTCTCGTTTTCTTTTGGATTAACACCATAACTAGACAACACAAATTTTAAGTTGTCCTTTAGGCTTCCATACCATTTTTTTGTGCGTTGTGGAATATAAACTAGTTTGGTTCTAAGATCATAAGTGGAATTGGGTGTTTCTTCAAAATTGTAAACGATGTCACCAGAATCATGACTAATTTCCTTTGCCAATATCCTAAGGAGTGTGGTTTTACCATTACCATTTTCTCCAACCAATCCGTAAACATCACCTTTTTTTATTTCCAGTGAAATTGGACCCAAGCTAAACTTGTTTGTACCATAAGACTTATTGATGACATCAACTTTAATGGTCGATTCATCAGTTTTATATGGTTTTATGTCTTTTTTTGAAACCTTCTCTAGAATAGATTTAGACCTTTGAATGATTTCTTCTGTTTCTTCAGGAAACTTTTCCTTCCAATCAGTAAGTTCTATGGCATCTTCATAAAGACTAAGATCTTGAGTGTCTATAATGCAGTCCAATAACTTTCTATATCCTAGAGAAATATCATTGTTATCAAAAAACTTCAAAATCTCATTAATTCTACTTTGTAATTCAGTCATAAGCAGTAAGTTCCTATTTATATTTATAAGGCATTAGGTTTTATAACGTAGAAACAAATATGTAAATTTGCACGCTTGGTAAAAATACAAGAATGAACGCTAGAAAAAAAGTAGCATTTTATACACTAGGGTGTAAACTCAATTTCTCTGAAACCTCTACGATTGCAAGAAGTTTTACAGACGAAGGGTTTGATCGTGTGGATTTTAAAGAAATGGCAGATATCTATGTGATCAACACATGTTCTGTTACTGAAAATGCAGATAAGCGTTTTAAGTCGATTGTAAAGCAAGCACAAAAGGCTAATCCTGAAGCTTTTGTAGCAGCCGTTGGATGCTATGCGCAATTAAAACCACAAGAGTTGGCAGATGTCAATGGTGTGGATTTGGTTCTCGGTGCTACAGAGAAATTTAAGATTACAGATTATATCAATGACTTGTCCAAAAATGACTTTGGGGAAGTACATTCCTGTGAGATAGAAGATGCTGATTTTTATGTTGGTAGTTATTCTATTGGCGACAGAACACGTGCTTTTTTAAAAGTACAAGATGGATGCGATTACAAATGCACCTATTGTACTATTCCTTTAGCCAGAGGAATTTCCCGAAGTGATACATTGGACAATGTTCTAAAAAATGCTGCTGAGATTTCTGCCAAAGACATTAAAGAAATTGTGCTTACTGGTGTTAATATAGGAGATTACGGAAAAGGAGAGTTTGGAAATAAAAAGCATGAGCATACATTCTTTGAGTTAGTACAAGCATTGGATGAGGTTGAAGGTATTGAGCGTCTTCGTATTTCTTCTATTGAGCCCAATCTTCTTAAGAATGAAACTATAGATTTTGTAGCACAGAGTAGAACTTTTGTGCCGCATTTCCATATTCCATTACAGAGTGGAAGTAACGACTTACTGAAGTTAATGAGACGTCGTTACATGCGAGAATTATATGTCGATAGAGTAGCGCGTATTAAATCTGTGATGCCACATGCTTGTATTGGAGTTGATGTCATTGTTGGGTTCCCTGGTGAGACCGAAGAACGTTTTTTAGAAACCTATAATTTCTTAAGTGAATTAGATATTTCTTACTTACACGTGTTTACCTATTCTGAAAGAGAGAACACATTAGCTGCCGAAATGGATGGTGTTGTGCCAAAGAATGTACGAGCAAAGCGTAGTAAAATGCTAAGAGGACTTTCTGCTAAAAAAAGAAGAGCATTTTACGAAAGCCAAATAGGTACTAAACGTACTGTATTATTTGAAGGCGAAAACAAGGAAGGTTATATTCATGGGTTTACAGAAAACTACGTTAAAGTTAAAGCACCTTGGAATCCTGAGTTGGTTAATACACTTCACGATGTAGAGCTTACTAAAATTGATGATGATGGTTTGGTAAGATTCGATTTCGTGACTTCACTAGTATCTCATAACTAAGGTGTGCATTTCATCGAGTATTTTAAAGTCTTAACCGTTTATTTTTAGCGAATTAGGGATTGTTCCTACGTTTGGCAAACGATTCAAACGCCTCAAATGAAAAACGTAACAATCCTTCTATTATCAGCATTCGCTGTACTATCATTTTCTAGTTGTTCTTCGGAAGACAATGATGACAGTTCAATCATAGGTACATGGGAAATTTCAGCATTGCGTGTTGGAGTAGAAGCTGATATCAATGGTGACGATATATTCAATTTGAATCTATTGAATGAAATCGATTGTAACTACAATGAGGTTCTAACCTTCGATACTGAAGGCCTTATGACTACAATGACTGACTACAATCCAAAACTAGATATTCGTTTGAATGATTCGGATGATTATATGTTTGCTGTAGAATGTGGTGAAGGCATAATAGGTTCGGCTGGAGCATATACTTCTGAAGATTTACAGAATTATATTCTGAATGGTGATACACTTACCATAATTCTTGAAAATGAAGTCGATGTTTATAATGAAGATTTTACAGAAGTGATTGGCACTTTAACATTGACCAAAGTATATACAAGACAATAAGATTATTGTTTCCAATAAAAAAAGCCTCAACATTTGTTGAGGCTTTTATGTTTTAATGTGTTTTGTTATATCCTAACACCTACAGGTAACATACGTTTATAAGCTCTATGGCGTCTCACAAACTTAGCTATTTGTGGACTAGTAGGAACTACACTGATGTTACGTTCTTTGATACTGTCGAATACCATCTTTAGGAATTCTTCTTCAAAGTCATCTTTGTTAATAGGCTCAGGAATTTCAAGTTTAGTTAAAAAGATTTTACGCTCTTGTAATGAATACTCAATCTTAGCAAGTTGATCATCTACTTTTAGTTCGAATTGGCGCAAAAAATCGTTGTCTATTAATTCAGCAGCTTCAATCATATAAATTAGTTTTTATCCAACGGTTGGTTAGGAAAGAATCTATAATATTCCATAGATTTGCGCTGCAAAGGTACAAAAAATATTGCAGACTTTAAAGTTTTTAGGCGCTAACGACTTATGAATCAAGAAATCATACCCCTTTACTTAATGCCTGGCATGGCTGCCAACCCAAGTATTTTTGAGCACATCCAATTGCCAGAAGACCAGTACGAAATTCACTGGTTAGAATGGTTTATTCCTGAGCCTAATGAAGCTTTAGAATCCTATGCTATTCGTATGAATTCTAAGATTTTGCACGATAATGCTGTATTGCTTGGCGTGTCTTTTGGAGGGATCCTGGTGCAAGAAATGAGTAAGCATAAAACCTTTAGAAAAGTAATCGTAGTCTCTAGTGTAAAATCCCAATACGAGTTGCCCAAACGTATGAAATTAGTTAAAATCACTAAGGCTTATAAAATTTTACCGACTCACTTGGTAAAGAATGTAGATTACCTTGCAAAATACGCCTTTGGAGAGACCATCAATAAGCGTGTCGAACTCTACAAAAAGTACTTATCGGTAACCGATAAACGCTATTTGGATTGGGCTATAAAAGAAGTCGTCTGCTGGGAACAAGAATCGCCTATAGAAGGCGTTATCTATATTCATGGTGATAAAGACATTGTATTTCCACATTCGTGTACAGAGGGCACGATTGTTGTGAAGGGAGGTACACACATCATGATTATAAACAAATACAAATGGTTCAATGAAAATTTACCAAAGCTTATTTTGGGCTAAGCTTGAACCATGAACAATATTTTTTTACATTTATAAAAAATACTACTTATGAACTTCATTAAGAATACTTTAGCAGTAATAGGTTTGGTTTGTGTTTCAGCATTTTTCATTTATGCTACGCAAAAAGCACCATCAGATCAAGGCATTGGAAATGATAAGCCAATGGTCAACGATTATAATGTCTATGCGCTTACAGTGCCAGACCATTTAGACTTTGCTGGTGAAGAAATGCCGTTAGAGAATCCAGACATTTTGGAGCGTATGGATCGTGAGCTTTTGGTGAATACCTATTGGCAGTCCAATGGTCTATTGATGTTCAAGCGTTCTGAGAAGTATTTCCCAGTAATTGAACCTATTTTAAAGAAACATGGAGTTCCTGATGATTTTAAGTATTTAGCAGTTATAGAAAGTGGATTAACTAATGCTGTATCTCCTGCAGGAGCCAGAGGTGTTTGGCAAATCATGAAAACTACTGGTCGCGAAAACGGATTAGAAATCAACAATAATGTTGATGAACGTTATAATTTAGAAATGGCCACAGAAGTAGCCTGTAAATATTTATTAAAGGCTAAAGAACGCTTTGGGTCTTGGACTTTGGCAGCTGCAGCATACAATGCAGGAAATGCAGGTGTGGCAAAACGTTTAAAAAATCAAAACGTATCCGACTATTACGATTTACTTTTAGGTGAAGAAACTGGGCGTTATGTCTTTAGAATTGTGGCGTTAAAAGAAATTTTATCCAATCCTTCCAAGTATGGATTCAACTTTCAGGATAAACATTTATACAAGCAGATTCCAACCTATAAGGTTGAAGTCGATACAGCAGTAACAGACTTTGCGAGATTTGCTGAAGGCTTTGGAATCAACTACAAAATCTTGAAGATTCACAACCCTTGGTTGCGTGAAAAGCATCTCAATAACAAAAGCAGAAAGCTATATCAGATCGCCATTCCAAAAGAAGGCTATTACTCAAAGCCTTAATATGTGATTGAGGTCTAGTGAAAGCATGGCTTATGAAAGAAACATCAGTAGACCTTTATAAATCCCTGGAGCCAGGTTTTGTAGTCGTTGTTACAGCTACGATAAAAGAGGATGGTAGTCTCATTATAGACGATTTTGATGGCAGCAAAGGAGCCAATGAGACGTTTGGAAGCGATGTAGAAACTTCAATAACTATTAGCACTGAAGATGTTGATAGGCTTATTACAAAACTTAACAAGAAAACTAACTTCAGCTTAAATCCACTAAAGCTTTTAACCAAAACACCTAACGAACAGTTTGAGATAAAAGACAGACACGATTTGTTAGTGTGGATACAACAAGAATATAGCCATATAGAAGCGAAAAGCAAACTGGAAGCACTATTCAAGTCCTATGGCATTTCACCAAAACGCAACAGTTGGCCTTTTGGGTAGATTTTAGAACTGTTGGTAGGTTTATATTGTCATCCTGAACTTGATTCAGGATCTAATTATAAAATGGATTCGTATTACACTTCGACTCCGCTCAGTGTCCGTGTAGAGTCGAAGTGCAATGAGCAATGACAAAAACTAGCAGTTTCGATATTTGTCATTCAAGCCAATACCTTGCTCGATCATTGGTGTAATTTTCTCTAAGCGAGATTGTTTGGTAGCGTCTCGTTTTGCAGTATCGATATACTCGCAATACTCACGTTGCTTATAAGGAGAAAGACTTTCAAAATTAGATTTTAGAGCCGCATTACTATTCAAAAGTGTTTGTAACAACTCAGGAACTACAGTTTCTTTTTTACTACGATCTGGCTTTATTTCCAAACCCTGCCTTTGGTTCTCAATGGCTTCCTTGACATACTTTAGAATTAATGGGTCATTGAGTTCGGAAACATCAGCAAAACGCCATTGACGCATGCCTTTGGTTTTGCCTTCTTGGGCATTGATAAGTACATTTTCCTCATCCTTTAAAAACGATCCATTAAAAAACCACAATCCAAAATACCCTTTAAAGGCACCAATACCAGCCACATTTTTGTTATTGATGGTATAGGTTGGTATACTCCATTTTACCGTTTCATCCAACTCGGTTTTTAGCAGAATATTCCTAAGCTTAGTTAAGCCTTCAGCCCAAGTTTCATTGGTTTCAATGTATTCTTCTACGGAGTATATTTTTTTCATGGACTTAAGTAAATTTGGTAATAAGATATATTGTTTTTGTATAAACTTTTCTCTTAAATAATTTTTTTTAATTTCTCCATATTCAAATAGGGAATTAAAGTTTCGTTATATAATTTTTTTAAAAAAATTAAGGAATTTTGCCGACTCTTGTTTGCTGGAACATCAAAACTGACCGAAGGAGGAAACGAAATTTGTATGTTAACCTTTTTATTTACATCATTTTGAGAAGCAATTTTTTTTATAACTTTTTCTGTTTCTTTTATGATTTTTATAGAATCTGCTTGATTACCTTCAATCAATAATAAATCTAGTTCATTACACCATTTTCTATACTTTTTTAATTCTTTTGAGTTTTTTATTTCTATGACGTAATCAATAAAATCACTAAGTGAATCTACTTTAGACAAAATATGACTGAACAAAATGGGGAGCTTAAGAAATTTTGTATGCTTATTATATATAAAGTCATTTAGTTTAGATAATTCTTGATATTTATGATTATTTAATTTAGACACAAAAACCTTACTTGAAGGAGCAAATAAAGGGGTGTTTAGCATTAATTCACCTTTTAATGAAGTAGGGTACCATGCAATATCGTTTTCAGTAGCTAATGTTAATGCAGATTGATTATAACCCACTAACAAAATAGAAAGAAATTGTACTATTTGTTGTTTTGACCAAATAACTCCATCTCTAGAATGATAAAACTCTTCGTTAGATCTAATCCAATTTATGAGAGTAAAATAATCCTGAAATGAATCCTCTTCAAAATCAGTAATATCATCGTGTACTAAATCTGCAAAAAACAAGATTTGATCTTTCAACTGGACTTCCTTTTCGGATAGCAAATTCACACCACTATTAATTATTGCTTCTGAAGACTTATTTTTCCAATCAAAAGAAATTTCACCTAATACTTTAAGTTCTTCAGGAATATCTATTTTCATTTGAGGAATAGCAATTTCCTTAGCCATGTAAGTATAGAGGTCGCTTTTTAAATCTTCACCATTACTAAACTCTAAATTTGGATTTCCTTTGAAATGATGATTTATTCCTAAGTTGTCCATTATGCCGTGATACTTTTTGTCTATTTCACCATCTTCTTTCTCAAAAAGTATTTCATCAGAGAATATAATGTTCTCAATTAAGTCAGCAAAGGCCAGTACTCGATGACTAAAAACTTCGTTTTTGATTTCTGTTCCTTCAAAAATGGATAGAGAATAATAAATATCTTCAAAAGGTGTATATATCTGTAAATGATCCATTCGTAAGTTTATTATTTAAATTTTTAATCCCTAACCATATATCAGGAAAAAATTAAATCTAATTTTTCCTAGCCGTCAACTCCGCAATCTTACAAATTACTTCAGTGGCTTTAATAATACTTTCAACAGGTACATATTCGTAACGACCATGGAAGTTGTGTCCACCAGCAAAAATATTTGGACACGGTAATCCCATATACGATAACTGTGAGCCATCCGTACCACCTCTAATTGGCTTTATGAGTGGTGTAATGTCTAATTGCTTCATGGCTTCTTCTGCGATATCTACGATATGCATTACAGGTTCAACCTTTTCCTTCATGTTGTAGTATTGGTCTTTGATTTCAACCTGTATGGCATCAGTACCTAGTCGCTCGTTAATATCATCAGCAATTTTAGTAAATAAAGCTTTTCTAGCTTCAAACTTCTCTTTATCATGATCTCTGATGATGTATTGCAGCTTGGTTTCTTCAACCTTACCAACGTTACTATACAAATGGAAAAAGCCTTCGTAGCCTTCGGTATGTTCAGGAGTTTCAAGTCTTGGTAAGGCGTTGATAAACTCTGTAGCGATATACATAGAATTCACCATTTTGCCTTTAGCATAACCCGGATGTACAATCTTTCCTTTAATAGTCACCACTGCACCAGCAGCGTTGAAGTTCTCGTATTCCAATTCACCAACCTGGCTACCATCCATAGTATATGCCCAATCTGCTCCAAATTTTTCAACATCGAACTTATGCGCACCACGACCAATCTCTTCATCTGGTGTAAAACCAACTCGGATTTTACCATGCTTTATCTGCGGATTATTAATGAGGTATTCCATTGCAGACACAATCTCACAAATTCCGGCTTTATCATCAGCACCAAGGAGTGTAGTGCCATCAGTAGTAATTAGGGTTTGTCCTATGTATAATTTTAAGTCTTCAAAATAACTTGGCGACAATACAATATTTTCTTCCTTGTTTAGCAAAATATCTGTACCTCCATAATTCTCTATAATCTGAGGCTTTACATTGGCACCTGTAAAATCTGGACTCGTATCAAAATGTGATATAAACCCAATCGTCGGCACCTCATGGTCTACATTACTAGGCAGTGTCGCCATAATGTAAGCGTTCTCATCGATAGTAACATCTTCCATGCCTATCGCTTTGAGTTCATCAACCAGCAAATTGGCCAAATCCCATTGCTTGGCGGTACTTGGTGTGGTTTCTGAATTTGGATCACTTTCAGTATCTATGGTTACGTAGCTTATGAATCGGTCTATGATATGTTGTTTGTCCATGGTTTTTGTTGAAGTTTATACGAAGCTCAAAAATAAGTTATTTTTCATAAGGTTTATGGTAGTGCTTTTCAAATTTGAACCTATTTTTGCACAAATCTTTTTCATGTACAAGCTCATAATAAGACCACTATTATTTTGTTTCGATCCAGAACAAGTACATCACTTTACCTTTAAAACAATTAGAACCCTTCATAAAATCCCTGGCGTATCTGCTTTGACACGTGCAATGTATCAGGTGAACAATCCAAAATTAGAGCGCGAATTGTTTGGGCTGAAGTTTAAAAATCCAGTAGGTCTTGCAGCGGGATTTGATAAAGATGCAAAACTGTTTAATGAGTTGGGAAGCTTTGGTTTCGGCTTTGTTGAAATTGGCACTTTAACACCAAAACCTCAAGTAGGAAACCCTAAGAAGCGTCTCTTTAGACTTAGAGCCGATAAAGGGATTATCAACAGAATGGGGTTTAATAATGGTGGTATTGAAGAGGCTGTAGAACGTTTAAAGAAAAATAAAGGTGTACTCATTGGTGGAAACATTGGGAAGAATAAAGTAACGCCAAACGAAAATGCTACAGATGATTATTTGATCTGCTTCAATGCGCTGCATGAGCATGTTGATTATTTTGTAGTGAATGTGAGTTCGCCAAATACACCGAACCTTAGAGCACTTCAGGATAAAGAACCATTGACAAAGCTGTTGCAAGTTTTGAAAAATGAAAACTCCAAAACTCAAAACCCAAAACCAATCTTACTAAAAATTGCTCCAGACTTAACCAACGAGCAATTACTGGACATTATCGATATTGTAAAGGATACTAAGATTGAAGGAGTTATTGCTACAAATACCACAATTTCTAGAGAAGGCTTACAAAGTGATAATAAATCTGAAGTCGGTGGACTTAGTGGGAAACCGTTAACGAATCGATCTACAGAAGTGATTCGTTTCCTAGCTGAGCAAAGTAACAAGGCATTCCCGATTATCGGTGTAGGCGGGATTCATTCTGCTGAAGATGCTTTAGAAAAACTTGAAGCTGGTGCCGATTTGGTACAGTTGTATACAGGATTTATCTATGAAGGCCCAAGCTTAATCAAGCGCATTAATAAAGCCATATTGAAGCAATAAAAAAGGCTGCCTATTTAGACAGCCCTTTCATAATATATAACTAGGTCTAAAGTTTAATAAACTTTTTCACAACATTTCTACCTTCAGATTTAAGAATCAAGAAATAACTTCCAGCGCTCATTTGAGACACATCGATTTGCTCATTTGAGATTGTTCCTTTTTGGATTTGCTGACCAAGAAGGTTAACCACTTCATAATCCAGCTGCAATGCATTTTGAGACTGAACATTCAATGTTCCTGTATTAACAGGGTTTGGATAGATTGAAATACTATTACTATCAAAATCATCTACAGACAGCGTTCCAGTAATTTGGAAATCATCAATAGCGATATCACTAGTAAATCCAGGACCTCTAATCGCTCTAAACCTTACCTTAATGGTTTGCCCTTGGTAAGATGATAAGTCTATAGTTCTGTTCAAATAAGGATCAGTTTGCAACGTCTGTTGTTGTCCAATGATTGGTGTCGTTACATCCAATACGTAACCAGAGCCAGCATCAATGTCAACATGAAGTTCTCCCATACTGGCACCATACATGTGATATGAAAATTCTAACATAGCATCTGATGCGTTAATGTCAATACAAGGTGAAATGTAAGCCGTTCGGTCTCCAAAATTAGATCCTGTAGCTTCAGCATAGATAAAGATACCATCACCAGCAGGGGAATTATCAGCTATTGGACCTGTATTGTCTGATGGTGTACCACCAGAACTTGCTAGCCAACTAAACGTTGATGAAGGCGACAAGGTTTCTGATATCCAGCCATTACTATTAGAATTTGAAATATCATTGTAATCAACATCTACAGGAAGTGATTCTAAGGCACCAACTTGAATATATTCGAAGTTTACTTTCGAAATAGAGTTAATCCCATCAGACACTGTTAATGCAACATCATATAATCCTGGGCTGTTGTATGTATGAGATGGGTTTTGAGTTGTATAATCGATAACATCATCACCATCTACATCCCATTGCCAAGACGTAGCGCCGACACTATTGTCTGTAAAGTTAACAGTCAAACTAGGATCACACGTTGTGTTTTCGTTTGAAGCAAAATCAACATTAAATGTTGGACACGTATAACCATCTCTGGCAACTTGATAGGTTGCATATATTCTTGCATATTGCTGAGGAGAAAAATAGGTTCTACATACTTTTCTCGAGTAAGACATAATGTTCGTAGGGTCTGGTGCAAACAATTGATTGTTAGCGTCAAAAACAGTACCTATATAATTACAAGCTGCAGTCACATTAGAATACGATAATTGAGGATCTGCAGGTGTATCGCAAATAAAATCTCCTGCAGTTGCACAGTTTGAGCCATCTACAAGCTCATCTGTTAACTGAGAATTGCTTGGTCCGTGAGTATGTTGTAATGCGAAAAAATGTCCCATTTCATGTGGTAAGGTACTTCCATTAGTGGCACAAGAATTATCCATTAAAATAGTATCTGGTCCACCTGGGAAATAAGCATAACCGCATAATCCATTACCGCTACTGCTACTTACAACAGAATTGGTAAAGTAAATATTAATCAAACCACTAACACCATGAGTAGCAGTCATTGCACCTTCATCATCTGTTTCGTAATTGTAATAGTTATCGTCATCTATATAATTAATGCCATCACACAAATAGAAAGACAGGTTAGCATTAGCATAGTAGTTATTCATGTTGGCTATAGCATCATTAAGAGCTGTAACCGACAATCCACCAAAACCTGCACTAGTTCTTATGATATGTGCTTTAATAGGCACAGAAATGACAGCACTCGAATTTCTTTGAAATGCTTGATTCGCTAGAAACTCTTGTTCAACACGTTCTATATCGCTTTTAATGGATTCGTAATAGGCTTGCGCTTCAGAAGAGAACTCAGTGCCACAATTGGCATGTTCCTGTGCATTTAAGCTAAAAGAAGCACAAAAAATGAAACATAAGTAGATTGAAAAATTACGCATAACAGTAGTTTTCATGGTGCATATTTAGGTTAATGTTTCGGCTAATTTAGTGAAATATCTAAAAATTAACGCATTTTATCGAATAAAATGACTCTTCATCCTATTTTAAAGACAAGAAAGAGTGGGTTTGTTTTATCGGCGTAACGAAGCAATTCATCCAAAGAAAAGCTATTCTTTGATAATCTTTTTAGTTATGGTTGCTCCATCATCAAAGAAAAACTTGGCAACATAGATGCCATTGTTTAGCTGACTAAGATTTAAGGATGTATTTCCAGAATTCCCAGTAGTAAATACTACTTTGCCTAATACATCATAGATTACGGTTTGCTCTAAATTGAAACCATTTGGTATGGTAATCTGCATATTGTCTTTCGCAGGATTGGGATATAACTTCACATCTGCGACCTGTTCAAATTCAGAAACACTTAGAACTTGTTGTAATTCGATAGTTATGGTTGCAATTCTTGTTGAGTTAAAGGGGTAACCAGAAGCACCAGCAATATTTGTAATAACGCCTTGTGGGTTGGTAGATGGATTACTAGTAGAATAACCAAATCCATTTTCTGTACCTGCATCATAAGGGAACAAATCAATAGTTAGATTATTAACCCAGTTCCCTCCAGGTCTCAAATCCAAATTGCTTACGCCAATCATCCAGTCTGGACTTGGTGCTATCATTGAAGCTAGAGTTAGCAAAGGAAAATCTTCGCTGACTTCAACACCAGTAAGCGAAGCACCACTGATGGCTGCAAATGGAGAAAAATCTTCATCAAACCATTGGTCTGCATAGCCTTGGCTAATGGCATCCATGACTTCAGCTTCAAAAGCATCATCATCGCCAGATTCTGCTACATCTTCTATACCATCGGTCGCCATTTGACCTTCAGCCCAGAAGACAATACTATTGTTGTGTGTTGCACCAACCAAGTCCGACCAATGCGCATTAGACGGCAGTGTACCGTGGTTTGGAGAGTTCCATGTCGTTTGTACAGAAATATTATATATAGCTCTAGATTGGCTAAAGGCTATAGTTGTACATAAAAGTGTTATTAGAAGTAGTCTTGTTTTCATAAAGTGATAAGTTTAGAGGGTGTGTCGTCATTAGTATGCAAACCTTACACTAATTTTTACACTTTTTGCTTTGCTTATCTTTTTTATCTTTGAGCAGAATGAACAAGCACGTAAAACTCATAGAATGCCCCAGAGATGCAATGCAAGGGATAAAGGACTTTATTCCTACAGAGGAGAAGGTGCAATACATTCAGTCATTACTTCGTGTAGGCTTTGATACCATTGACTTTGGAAGCTTTGTGTCTCCTAAGGCAATTCCTCAAATGGTGGATACTGCTCAAGTATTATCTCAGTTAGATTTGAGTGCAACTACGAGCAAATTATTAGCAATTATTGCGAATACCAGAGGTGCCAATGATGCGGCTCAGCACCCTGAAATTGATTATCTAGGATTCCCGTTTTCTATTTCTGAAAACTTTCAGATGCGTAATACACACAAAACAATTGCGCAGTCTGTAGTGACCCTAACGGAAATCTTAGAAATTGCCAACAAGGCCAATAAAGAAGTGGTAGTTTATATTTCCATGGGATTCGGAAATCCTTATGGAGATCCTTGGAATGTGGACATTGTAGGAGAGTGGACGGAGCGTTTGGCAAAAATGGGTGTTAATATTCTGTCCTTGAGTGATACTATTGGGAGTTCTGATCCTGAAACTATAGATTATTTGTTTTCTAACCTTATTCCTAAATATCCTGATATCGAATTCGGAGCACATTTACATACCACACCATCATCTTGGTTTGAAAAAGTAGATGCGGCTTACAAAGCAGGTTGCCGACGATTCGATGGAGCAATTCAAGGCTTTGGTGGTTGCCCAATGGCTAAGGATGAACTCACAGGAAATATGCCTACGGAGAAGATGCTATCCTACTTCACACAAAGGAGAGCACACGATCTCAATGCCTTGAGTTTTGAGAGTGCTTATAATGAAGCTTCTAAGATTTTTAATCAATATCATTAACTTTTCTAACTCATAATCAATAGGTTATATCCTTGTTTAAAACTTTATTTAAAATTAATCTAAATAAAGTTTGTAGAATAACTTTTCACGTTTACATTTGCATCATTATTTAAAATCAATCTTAATAAAAATAAAACCCAAATGAAAAAACTGGTATTCAGTGTAATGGCTCTAGGAGCTTTATTAACCTCTTGTAGCAACGATGATGATAACAACGGAGATGGAGGAGATCCACAAGTTACAGCTCCAGCAACGTATAGCTTTGAGAGAAACGGGGAAACGTCTGTAAGTTACAGTGGACAAACAACAAGAATCCTTATGGGAGAAGAGCTAATCAGTGCTATGAAAGATCCTGCAAGGACAGAAGCAGAAATCGATGGCATGTTTGCTCACGAAGAGGGAAACAATGACTTCTCGGATGCAGACTTAAACGCTTCTAATAAAAGTGTTCGTGGTAAGACAGCTGCATCGTTCGACTTTTTCTCAGCAAATACTACTGATGCCAATGCCATAAAAGCTGATTTCGATGCCTGGATTGCTGAGCAAGTAAATGATGTATACCCAAATTGGAGTGTGGATGCTACGGCTGGTAATGCAGGGAGAATCCAAGAAGCAGGTGGTGGTTCTTTACGTTATGTGAACGGTAAAGGGTTAGAGCTTAACCAAGCGGTGAACAAGTCATTAATTGGTGCTTTAATGGTAGACCAGATGTTGAATAACTATATAAGTTCTAATGTTTTAAATCAGTTTGAAACAGCTAATGATAGCGAAACGCTTGTAGATGGTAAGAACTATACAGATATGGAGCACGATTGGGATGAGGCATTTGGATACTTATACGGAACAGATAATGCTACTAATCCTCAATTGAATCAGGATAGTTTCCTTAACAAGTACTTATCTAGAGTTGAAGGTGATGCTGATTTTGCTGGTATTGCACAGACTATTTATGATGCATTAAAGTTAGGTCGCGCAGCAATCGTAGCAAAAGATTATGATTTAAGAAACGAACAGGCAGACATTATTAGAGAAGAAGTGTCTAAGGTTATTGGAATTAGAGCAGTATACTATTTGCAACAAGGAAAAAATGCTCTAGAAGCTGATGATTATGGTGCTGCTTTCCACGATTTATCTGAAGGATTTGGCTTTATCTACAGCTTACAATTTACAAGAGTACCAGGAACAAACAATCCATATTTTACGAAGGCAGAAGTTGATGCTATGATTACTCAATTAATGGCTGGTAATGGGTTCTGGGATGTGACTTCAGAAACATTAGATAGTATGTCAGAAGATATAGCCACTAGTTTTGGGTTTACAGTTGCCCAAGCAGGAAGTTGATTTAAGTTAGCCGAAAAAAGTAGTCAAAAATAGTTGGCTACTTTTTTTATTTAAAATGGTTTCAAAAAATTGAGCAGAAGTAATTTATTAATTACATTTGCAGCGTTTATTTAGAATAAATAAAAATTGCTATGATAAAGAAATTCTTTTCCGTTTTAGTTGTTGCAATAGTCATTGTAGCCTGTAGTTCTTCAGATGATGGAGGAGGGAATAATGGAGGTGGAGTCGATCCTACTTTTGATCGTCAAGCCTTATTAACGAATCTTGCTGATAACATTATTATTCCAGCATTTCAAGATTTTCAGACAAAATTAAATGCTCTAGATGTGGCAAGAGGAAACTTTGTGAATGATATATCTCAAAGTAATTTAGATACTTTAAGTGCAGCTTGGTTAGACGCGTATAAAGCATGGCAGTATGTTCAAATGTATACCATAGGTCCTGCAGAACCAATCATTGGAGTAGATGATAGAGGTTTTGTGAGCTTTTTTAATATTTTTCCTGTTACGACTTCACTGATTGAAAATGCTGCTGAAACGGGAAGTTATGACTTGAGTACTGTAGATTATCACCCTGGACGTGGTTTACCTGCGTTAGATTTTTTAATTCATGGTTTAGTTAGCGGTGACGCCTCTGCAATTGATAAGTTTACTACCAATCAAGATGCCAGTGGCTATATAGACTTTTTGACCGATGTGACATCTCAAATGATTAATCTTACAAATACAATAGTTTCTGGGTGGGAAAATACGTCTAGAGATTCTTTTGTTAATAACACAGCTAATAGTATTAATGGGTCATTAAACAAGATAGTAAATGACTATATTTTGTACTATGAAAGTGGCTTTAGAAAAGATAAATTTGGAACTCCTGCTGGGAATTTTTCTATCGACCCACTGCCAGAAAAAGTTGAAGCTTTCTACAAGAATGATGTATCTAAAGAATTGGCTTTAGAAGCTATGACAGCTATTGAAGATTTATTTAATGGTAGAGCTTTTAATGGAGGCGCTGCTGGGCCTAGCTTTAAAACTTATTTAGAGTTTTTAGATCGCTCAGATTTAGTGACAGCTATCAATACACAATTAAGCACAGCTCGTAGTATGATTAGCTCTCTCGATAATAGCTTTTACAATCAGGTTATTAATGATAATACACAAATGACCCAAGCTTATGATGCCATCCAAGCTTGCGTACCATTATTGAAAACGGATATGGCTCAGGCATTAAATATTGCTATTGATTTTAACGATGCTGATGGCGATTAATTTGTGATAAAAGAACATATAAAGAGGTTGTCCTAGGGCAGCCTTTTTTCATATAAATGAACCAAACCATACACACATATCTAAAGAAAACTACGGACATAGCTCCGTTGGTTGTATTTCGTATTGCGTTTGGTCTGATGATGTTTGCAAGCATTATTAGGTTTTGGTATCATAGTTGGATAGAAACCTTATACATTGAGCCAAAATTTCACTTTTCTTATTATGGTTTTGAATGGATAAAGCCCTTGGGAAACTACACTTATATCTTGTTTGTGATTTGTGGATTGTCTGCGCTATTTGTCGCTCTAGGTCTAAAATACAGATTAGCCATAATTACATTCTTCCTAAGCTTTACTTATATAGAGTTGATGGATAAAACCACTTATCTCAACCATTATTACTTTATAAGTATAGCTAGTTTTTTGATGATATTCTTACCAGCAAATGCCTCATTCTCGGTAGATAATTTGCTGTCTAAAAAACAGTATAAGCAAGTTCCAAAATGGACCATAGATAGCATAAAGCTCTTATTAGGTTTGGTCTATATCTATGCAGGCTTGGCAAAAGTAAATTCAGATTGGTTGTTTAAGGCCATGCCTTTGAAGATATGGTTACCATCCAAATATGATATTCCTCTAATTGGTGACACATTGATGCATCAAGAATGGTTTCACTTTGCCATGAGTTGGTGTGGTATGCTTTACGATTTAGCAATACCATTCTTATTGCTGTATAAGCGAACACGTTTGCTTGCATTCGCTTTAGTGGTATTCTTTCATGTCTTTACCAGAGTGCTATTCCCAATAGGGATGTTCCCTTATATTATGATTGTCAGTACGTTAATTTTCTTCGATGCTGGTCTTCATAATAAAATCCTCAATGGTATAAAAAGGCTATTCAAGTCATTAAAAATTTCCATTCAAAGACCAATTGAAATCTTTGAAACTTATAGATATAATGCATTGTCAAAAAGAATCATAGTATCTCTAATAGGACTTTTCTTTGTTGTTCAAATAGTGATGCCATGGCGATATGTATTATATCCAGGCGAATTATTTTGGACTGAGGAAGGCTATCGTTTTTCGTGGCGCGTGATGCTGATGGAAAAAGCGGGATATGCCAACTTTAAAATTGTAGATGGGAAAACAGGGCAGTTTTTCTATGTGGATAATAAAGACTTCCTCACATCATTTCAGGAGAAACAGATGAGTTTTCAACCCGATTTTATCCTTGAATATGCACATTATCTTGGCGATCATTTCGCAAGCCAAGGACATCAAAATATAGAAGTTTATGTCGATTGCTATATAGCACTCAATGGACGATTGAGTAGACCATATATCGATCCAAAAGTAGACTTATACCAACAAAAAGAATCATTTAAACATAAAGACTGGATTTTACCATTTAACGATGAGATTAAAGGATTATAGTATTTTAATAATAGCGCTATGCTTTAGCCTATTCGCCGTAGCACAAAACAAGGTTTCTGGGACAGTTACAGACTCGTCAACAGGTTTGCCTATTGAAGGTGTGGAGGTTTATCATAAAACGAAAGGGCTTCTTACTATTACTAATGATAAAGGCTACTACGAGTTTTCAATTGAAGAAACTAACTATACTTTGGTGTTCTTCACGTATGACTTTAAGGTAAAAGAAGTCAATGTTACTGTGAATGGTGAGATGACCCAAAATATTACACTCGAAACTCTGGCCGAAGAACTTTCCGAAGTGCAAATTTCTGCAAGACGCGCAAAGGTATTTGAGCTTAACAGGTTAAAGGACGTAGAAGAAACGGCGATCTATGCAGGAAAGAAGACAGAGGTCGTTTTGGTAGATCAATCCATGGCAAATATTGCCTCTAATAATGCACGTCAGATTTATAGTCAAGTTGCAGGTTTAAATATCTTTCAGAACGATGACGCAGGGCTTCAATTGAATATTGGAGGTAGAGGCTTGGATCCAAATAGAACATCAAACTTTAATGTAAGACAAAATGGCTATGACATCAGTGCAGATGTTTTGGGATATCCAGAAAGTTACTATACACCACCTGCCGAAGCATTGAAAGAAATACAGGTCGTTAGAGGTGCAGCATCGCTACAATACGGAACTCAGTTTGGAGGATTGGTGAACTTTAAATTTAAAGAACCAAACCCAAATAAAGCAATAGAATTTATTACCAGAAATACAGTAGGAAGCAATGGTTTGTATACCAATTTCTCGAGTCTGAGCGGTACTAAGAACAAGTTTAGCTACTATACCTTTTTCAATTACAAGCAAGGAGATGGATTTAGACCAAATTCAGAATTCGAATCTAAGAACGCGCACCTTCATTTGGGCTATCAAATTTCAGAGAAAACTAAACTATCTGGTGAGCTGACCTATCTAAGATATTTGGCTCAGCAAGCAGGAGGACTTACTGATGCAATGTTCAATGAAAATGCATTCCAGAGTAATAGAGCTCGAAATTGGTTTCAAGTAGATTGGTTAGTGTATAACATTAAACTAGCACATCAATTTTCTGAAAAAACGAATTTTACATTCAACTTTTTCGGACTAGATGCAGAACGAAATGCACTAGGTTTTAGAACCAACAGGCAAGACCAACCAGATGCTTTAGGGGTTAGGGATCTTATTAAAGGAGACTTTAAGAATTTTGGTTTTGAAACACGTTTGTTGAGCAGCTATGAACTTTTCAATAAGAAAGCGACATACCTCATTGGAGCAAAGTTTTATAAATCGAATAATACCGATGTACAAGGCCCTGGAAGTGATGGTATAAATCCTAATTTCGATTTTCAGTTTGATGATTTTCCGAATTATGGAAATCAGTCCGATTACGAAAACCCAAACTTAAATGTTGCCGTTTTTGGTGAACATATTCTATACTTAAATGATAAATGGTCCATTACACCAGGATTTAGATTTGAATATATAAAAACAGAAAGCGATGGCTTTTTCAAGAATATTAATACCGATGCAGCAGGAAATGTAATCTTGAACGAGACAATCTTCTCTGATGATATCAATGAACGTAATTTTGTATTACTCGGTTTAGGCGCAAGCTACAAGCCAAATGAGTTTTTAGAATTTTATGGCAATGTGTCTCAGAACTACAGATCAGTAACTTTTTCTGATATCAATATTACCAATCCGGCATTTATCATCGATCCAAATATTTCAGATGAAAAAGGATTTACATCAGATATAGGCATAAGAGGGAACATCAACAACGCAGTATCGTATGATGTTAATGTGTTTGGGTTGTTTTATAATGATAGAATTGGGTTTATCCAGACAACACAACCCGATAATAGTGTGAAAAATCAAAGAACAAACGTTGGTGATGCAGTAATTTATGGATTAGAGTCTCTCATCGATTTTAACTTGAACAGGCTCTTTCTTGATGCGGATAATCTAAGATTCAATTATTTCATTAATACATCTTTAATCACTTCGGAATATGTGTCTTCCGATGAACCTGGTATAGAAGGCAACAAGGTAGAATTTGTTCCTAATTTGAACTTAAAAACTGGCTTTCGTTTTGCCTACAAAAACTTTCAAACAAGTTTGCAATACACCTATTTATCCAAGCAATTCTCTGATGCTACCAATGCTGAATCTAATGAAGCCGGAATTTCAGGAGTTATTGGGCCAATAGAAGCTTACGATGTTATGGATGCGTCGTTCTCTTACAAATACAAAATGTTCAAGCTTGAAACAGGTGTAAATAATGTACTGGATAATACCTATTTTACCAGAAGAGCTACAGGATATCCAGGACCTGGAATCATTCCATCACCACCAAGAAATTGGTATGTAACCTTAGAAGTAAAACTTTAAACTGAAAATTAATCTTCAGATAATATACATTGGTTAATTTTACCACACGCATAAAATGATACACAATGAAAAAATATCTGATTGCTTTAGTATTTAGTTTTCTCTTCATAGGTACATATTCTCAGTCCGAACTTCTCCAATCTGGTCCAATGGTTGGGTATTCAGATTACAGAGAAGTCTTGATTTGGGTGCAAACCAAAGCCGAGGCAGATGTAAAGATTGAATATATGGCAGAAGGAGAGTCTGGCAAGTTCACACCAACCTACCATACAACTTCAAATAATGATTTTATAGCTAAGCTGTTTCCTACTGAAGTAGAATATGGCAAGAATTACACCTACAAGCTTTATATCAACGACATATATGTGCCGAGAGATTACAAGCTAGAGTTTCAGACACAAACACTGTGGCAATGGCGAACCGATCCACCAGATTTTAGCTTTGCAATTGGATCGTGTTTTTATGCCAATGAACCCAAAGATGATAGACCTGGGACACCTTATGGAGCAGGTTACGAAATTTTCAATAGTATCCTCTCCAAAGATCCAGATCTAATGGTTTGGCTTGGGGATAACACTTATCTCCGCGAACCAGATTTCTTAACAGAACGTGGAATTCGCCATCGTTACAAACATGCAAGATCAACATCAGAGTTACAACCATTATTAGGAAGTGTACATCATTATGCGACTTGGGACGACCACGATTACGGACCAAACGATGCAGATGCGTCTTATGCCAATAAAAAAATAACTGAAAAAGCATTTAACGATTATTGGGGAAATCTCAATACAGATGCTGCAGGAGTAGGAGGCATTACTTCACATTTCCTTTGGAATGATGTCGAGTTCTTCATGATGGATGATCGATACCACAGAGACCCAAATCGTAAGCTAACACAAGACAAAGCATATTTGGGTGATGCCCAATTAGATTGGTTAATCAGAGCATTAACAGCAAGCAAAGCAACATTTAAAGTAGTATGCATTGGAGGTCAGACGATTTCTAATGCAGCCGTGTATGAGAACTATGCTACCTATACTGAAGAGCGCCAAGAGTTATTAAAAAGACTACATGAAGAGAAAATTCAAGGTGTTATTTTTATGAGTGGTGACAGACACCATACGGAGATTTCTAAAATGGAACGATTCAATGCCTATCCTCTGATAGATATTACCTGTTCGCCATTAACCTCTGGTATCCACAATCCGAGAGATGAAGGCAATACTAATCAGGTAAAAGGTAAGACGTTTTATAAAAGAAACTTTGGTATTGTTAATGTTTCTGGTCCTAGAAAAGAGCGAAGACTCACAGTAACAATCTATAATACTAATGGTGAGAAAATTTGGGATTATTCGGTACAAGTCAGTGAGCTTAGATATAAGGACTAAGTAACGATTTCTTAAAGTTATTTTGTGAGCGTTAATTAAAGTCACGTTCAATTTTAGTTGTATATTTGCATGCAATTATAATCGTAATTGCATCATGTTAGCACATCAAAACAAGATAGTAGGTGAAGGTCTCACTTACGATGACGTCCTTTTAGTACCAGCTTTCTCTGAAGTTTTACCACGCGAAGTTAATATTCAAACAAAGTTTACAAGAAACATTACAATCAATGTTCCTATTGTATCTGCTGCTATGGATACAGTGACAGAGAGTAGAATGGCGATTGCTATTGCTCGTGAAGGTGGTATTGGTGTGTTGCACAAAAACATGACTATTGAGCAGCAAGCCGCTAAGGTAAGAAAAGTAAAGCGTGCAGAAAGTGGAATGATTATCGATCCGGTAACGTTACCACTAACAGCTATTGTTGCAGATGCTAAGATGAACATGAAGGAACATAGCATAGGAGGAATTCCGATAGTAGATAATGAAGGGATCCTGAAAGGAATTGTTACAAACCGCGATTTACGATTCGAGAAAAACAATCAAAGGCCAATTGTTGAGGTCATGACCTCAGGAAATCTGGTCACTACTGGAGAAGGTACTTCTTTAATTGATGCAGAAGAAATTCTTCAAGAGAATAAAATTGAAAAACTTCCTGTTGTTGATGAAAACAACAAACTTATAGGGCTTATTACATTTAGAGATATTACAAAGCTTACCCAAAAGCCTATTGCTAATAAAGATGGATATGGTCGTTTGCGAGTGGCAGCAGCTGTTGGAGTTACCGCAGATGCTTTAGAAAGAGTAGAAGCTTTGGTAAACTCTAGTGTCGATGCCATAATTATCGATACTGCTCACGGCCATACTAAAGGTGTGGTTAGTGTGCTTAAAGATGTAAAAGCTAAGTTTCCAAACCTAGATGTTGTCGTTGGTAATATTGCCACAGCCGAAGCTGCTAAGTATTTAGTAGATGCTGGAGCTGATGCGGTAAAAGTAGGTATTGGTCCAGGCTCTATTTGTACAACCCGAGTTGTTGCAGGTGTTGGTTTTCCTCAGTTCTCAGCAGTGTTAGAAGTTGCTGCAGCTATAAAAGGTAGTGGCGTTCCTGTGATTGCTGATGGAGGTATTCGTTATACAGGTGATATTCCTAAGGCTATTGCTGCAGGTGCAGATTGTGTGATGCTAGGTTCGCTCTTAGCAGGAACAAAAGAATCACCAGGAGAGACTATTATCTATGAAGGCAGAAAGTTCAAGTCTTACAGAGGTATGGGTTCTGTTGAAGCTATGAAGCAAGGAAGTAAGGACCGCTATTTTCAGGATGTGGAAGACGATATCAAAAAGTTAGTTCCAGAAGGTATTGTAGGAAGAGTGCCTTATAAAGGTGAACTTTTTGAAAGCATTCATCAATTTATAGGTGGGCTTAGAGCAGGTATGGGCTATTGTGGCGCAAAAGATATTGAAACGCTTAAAGACACAGGTCGCTTTGTAAAGATTACCTCAAGCGGAATTAATGAAAGTCATCCACACGACGTGACCATTACCAAAGAAGCACCAAATTATTCTAGGTAATTAGCATTCTGATAGTATTGTATATTAAAAAAAGCATAAGATAATTTACCTTATGCTTTTCATTACTATTTGTTAGAATTATACGGTTGTTTTATTCTTTTCCGAGTAATTTATTTATGTTCCTTTCAATAATAAGCGTAGTAATTGCAGAATAAGAAACAGTACTAAAAGCTATTTTAGAGTCTTTATCAATGACAACATGAGTTGGGTATCCAGATATTTTATAGCTGTCTGCTACATTTTTGCTATTTGGAAACATAGTGTACTTAAACTCGGTTTTTTCTAAAAACGGATCCAGTTTAGAATTATCATCAAGGGCAAACCCGAGGAAAACAACATCTTCGGCACTGTATTTTTCTACTAAAGTATTCAACTCAGGGATTTCTACTTTACAAGGTTTGCAGTCTGTAAACCAAAAGTTCATTACGATGACTTTTCCCTTTAGGCTTTGTAATGAATATTTTTTGCCATTGATATCTGTGATTTCAAAATCTGGAGCTGAAGAGCCTTCAACAAGATTAGGGTTGGCCATTGCCTTAACTAAGGCATCAAAGGATTCGCTATTATTATCAATTTCTTCAGGAATAGGCTTCAGACTAATATTTTCTTCTATACTGACAGGCCTTAAAACGATAGCCTTTATATCCCCGTTATTGTCTACGTAAAGATCAGGGAGATATTTTTGAGACATCATTGCTTGTAAGACTTGTACATCAGTTAATTTTTGACCAAACGTATTGTATACTGGGTATTTGTCAGGTTCAATGTTAACATCAGGCATTTGTAAAAGATCAACTTTTGTTAGTCCTTTAAGATGGTCATTTTGTGCTGAAAGTAAGGTAAGGTTTAGATTGATTAATAGAACTACTAGTGTAAAAATTCTTGTGTACATCATAAGTTCATATTTCTTGCAAAGAAAATGGAAGAATTTACTTACAGCAAATTTTGTGTGTTAATTAGTGTTAACTGAAGCTGATTACTTTAAGAATTTGATTATCAACTTGCTATTGAAATACCTTTTCTGTCATTGTATTTAAATATCATCGTCTCTGGCTATTCTTACTTGTCCTCTTGTAAATCTTACCATAAAAGTAATTCTACTATCTACAGGGCTTCCATTATCAAAAGCTGTAGTCCAGGGGTTCAAGTCTTTGAAAACTTCTTCAAGAGTCCTAGCAACTTTCTTGTGTATTCCGATAACTCTAAGTGTGGAGACTTCAGCAATTTGTGATCTACAGTTTACTTTACAAGTTAAAAATACCTGGCCATTCAGAGTATTATAATCTGGGATATTAGAAATAATCAAAGGTAATAATTGGTCGTCCGTAATTAATAGTCTTGCTCTTGTTGTAGGAGCCAAGACTTCTAAATCGCAAGCAGGAAACATAGAGCCATCAGAAGCTTTTCCAAATTTCCATTCATCTTTGTCAGAATAATAGGTGGCAATAGCTCGGTCTTGCAACTCCTTTGTGAAGATAATCCTGTCCAAAACAAGTTTTTTTTGATTTGGGTTATACTTGTAATATTTCCATGCTTTACCATGAATAATAAGTGTTCCATCGCTATGTAAATCTTCAATAAACGTTTTCCCTTTAGGAATAGTGACACTTTCCGGAAGGTCTTTACTATCTATAATGATATATTTCCTACCATTCTTATTAAAGAATACAGTTTCTACTTTATTTAAGTTTGAAGTTTTTAGTGTGATATGACCAGTCTGATTTTTGGATAGTGAATTATTGACTGTCAAATCTGAAGTAAACTCTGAAGACCCTAAATAGAAAAGTGTTTTGGGATCTACTTTATATATAGAATCCAATTCTATAAACGTACGTTCAGAAAGATCTGTTGGCTCCACTTCGAACGTTAGTTTTACTGCTTCTTTTGCAGGATTGAATTGGTTAACATCTTGAGCAAAAAGATTTTGAACAAATATTAGAATTAGTATGGTTGCCAAAAACTTCATTACTCTTAACGATTTAGCTGCTTAAGAATTTGAATTATAAATCAGAAACGGAATCTCCTCTTTCAGCAAAATTCTTAAAATCAGTTAGGTATTTTAAGGTTTGCTTTTTAAAGGCTCTAGGCATCAGGAAAGTCATGACACGCATCATGAAATTTGTTGGTAAAAATTCACTTTCACTAATCCATTGTGTGTGACCTTCAGAAGTTTCTTTAAAATAATTTTTTTGAATATTGTGCATGCCTTTGGTGTTGTATGTAGCATGAAACTCGTCAGGGAAATTACGTTTTGTGACGGTTTCCATAAGTTCCATCTTACGTTTTCCAAATTGATAGTTTAGGCGCATTTTGGAACCAAATTCACCAGGCGTTCCAGAAACATGTTCTACACTAGTAAGACCACGTTGCCAGTGTTTTATGTTATCCATATTGTCTAGCTTTTTGATAACCTGATCTCTAGGAAGTTCAATGGTAATTTCAGTAGTGTATTTCATATATATAAGTTAGGCTGGTTAATGAATGCAATTTAAAGATAATGTTTTATCCAAACTCTCAAAAAAGCTTTAACACAATGCTTATATATTTCACCCGAAACAATATACGATTATTGACATACTCTCGTTAACAAATTGCATATTGCAAAATAGGCTAATTGTCTTATTTTTGCTGAAATTCAGAATAAGAAGACTTATGACATTGAAAACACTTTTTCTATCGATTGGTTTAGGGATTTCTACACTAGTATCTGCTCAAGTAAACAATGACGATGTATTATTTACAGTAGCTGGAGATCCAATCACTGCCGATGAATTTGTAAGGGTTTATAATAAAAATCTGGATCTTGTTAAAGATGAAAAACAAAAAGATGTTGATGAATACCTAAAACTATTTGTCAATTACCAATTAAAACTCAAGGAAGCTAAACGTCTAGAACTAGATAAGAATTCTAAATACATTAGAGAATTCAATAATTATAAAAAGCAACTTACTAAAAATTACATGTCAGAAAGTAAGGTCACTGATGCTTTAGTCAAAGAAGCTTACGACCGAATTTCTTACGATGTTAAAGCAACACATATACTCATTAGGCTCGACGAATCTTCTAAAGATACTATTAAGGTATACAAAGATATTATGCGTTTGAGAGATAGAGCATTGAAAGAAGGCTTTGAAACTGTTCGAAAAGATGTGCATGATGGTAACACTATTTTTGGTGAGGATTTAGGATACTTTTCAGGATTTAAAATGGTATACGATTTCGAAAACGTAGCGTATAATACTCCAGTTGGAGAAGTTTCCATGCCATTTAGAACTCAATTTGGATATCACATTGTAAACATCTTGGATAAGAGACCATCTAGAGGACAGGTAACTGTAGCTCATATCATGGTGGCCTTAAATCAAAAAGATTCTACTGTTAATGCAGAACAGCGCATTAAAGAGATAAACAAGAAGCTGAAGCAAGGAGAACCATTCGAGTCTTTGGCAAAACAATTTTCTGATGACAAAAGTTCGTCAAATAAAGGAGGGCGTTTAAATCCATTTAAAAGTGGGCAGTTGAGTTCTGTTGAGTTTGAAAATAAAGCGTTTAGTCTTCAAAATAAAGATGAGATTACAGCACCTTTCAAAACGCAGTACGGTTGGCATATTATAAAGCTAATTGACAAAAAATCACTTCAACCTTTTGAAGAGCTAAAAGCGGAATTACAAAATAGAGTGAAGAGAGACAGCCGTTCTAAATTGATCAATACAGCTTTAGCTAAGGAACTCAAGTCTAAGTTTGAAATCAATCAACCTAAAGAAGGTTTAGTTTATTTTGAGTCAATAATTGATGATAATTATTTTAAGAAGTCTTTAAACTTACCTGAAGACTTTAAAAAAGATGTTACTCTGTTCTCAATAAATGATCAGCAATTTACTAACAATGATTTTGCAAGCCATCTGAGAAAAGTTCAAAGACGTTATTTTAATAAAACAGTAGATATCAAATTTGTTATACAAAAGGAGTATGATGCATTCTTCGAGAATTCAATTTTAAAATATCAAGAAAACAATTTAGAGTTGACAAACCAAGAATTTGCTGATGTCCTCAAGGAATACAGAGATGGTTTATTGTTGTTCGATCTAATGGAAAAGGAAATATGGAACTCGGCTTCAAAAGATACCACTGGTTTAAAAGCTTATTACGAAGACCATAAAGCTAATTACAAATGGGATGATAGAGTAGAAGTTGTTATTGCTACTTCGGCTAAGAGAGATGATATAAAAGCAGTAGAGTCTATGATGAAAGCATCAAAATCTACTGAAGATATTCACAAAGCATTAAATAGTGGAGAAGAGCAGAAAGTGATCTTCACCAAAGGTGTTAAGTCAGTAGATGATGTCTCTTTGCCAAAAGATTTAGATGTAAAAACTGGCATTTCAAAAATATATAACTATAACGATGCGTTTCATGTTATAGACGTAAAGAAGGTTCTTCCAGAATCCTTCAAAACATTCGAAGAAGCAAGGGGTAGAGTAATAGGTGATTATCAAAATAAAATTGAGGCCGATTGGATTGATGAGCTACACGGACGATTTAAAGTAAAAATAGATAACACCATTTTAGAAAAGGTAAAGCAGCAAATTGCTAATTAAATTGTTTAGGACATACTTCATAGGACTTATTGTATTGATAGGATTGTCATCTTGTGATTTTTTTAAACCAAAAGATGATCGAATTCCTGTGGCTAGAGTTAACGATAATTATCTCTATAAAGAAGATATAGAAGCTATTATCCCCGAGGGTAGCTCAAAAACAGACAGTACTTTTTTAGCCAATAACTATATTAATCGCTGGGCATTACAATTGCTTTTAATGGAAGGTGCAGAGCGCAATCTTACCGAAGCTAAGCAAAGCGAATATGATGCTCTAGTTGACCAGTATAAAAGTGATTTGTTTACCAAGGCATATATCGAGGGATTAGTTAAGAAAAATATAGACACCGTTGTCAGTAATTCTGAAGCCAATGAAGTCTATGAAAACAACAAAGAAAGCTTCAAGCTTAATGAGGAACTTGTGAAGTTGAGATATATTAGTCTTCCGATTAATGCTATTAATTCTGAAGAAATAGAGGAGCGTTTCAAACGCTTTGATGCAGACGATAAAACATACTTAGATTCCATTGCTGTTCAGTTCAAAAGCTATTCGCTCAATGACTCAATTTGGGTAAAGATGAGCCAAGTTCTCAGTAGGATTCCAGCTGTGAAATCAGAGGATAAGCCCAAACTGTTAAAAAAATCTAATTTTGTACAGTTCAAAGATTCATTAGACCTATATTTGGTGCACATTAATGAGGTTCTTAAGCAGAATGATTATGCACCTCTAGTTTATGTAAAACCTACAGTAGATCAAATAGTTATCAATAAAAGAAAATTAGAGCTCATAACTCAGCTCGAAAACGATATTACAAAAGATGCAATTAAAAACAATCAGTTTGAAGTTTATAAAGAATAAATATTTCTTTTCTATAACGCTAGCTATGTCAATGATTATGAGTGTTTCTGCACAAGAAATCATTGAAGAGAAAAGCGAAACTAAAAAGGTTAATGATTCTGTAAAAACAGAAGGAAGAATTAAAGTAGATGGTGTAGCAGCGGTTGTTGGAGATTACGTTATTCTAGATTCCGATATCGATAAAGAATATGCACAAATTAGAGCAGCCGGTGGTTCGATTAAAGACTTTACACGTTGTCAGCTATTTGGTAAACTTTTAGAAGATAAATTGTACGCACACCACGCCATTCAGGATAGTATAACGATCAATGAGTTAGAAATAAGAAACCGTATTAGCCAGCAAATTGAAGCCTTTATAGCTGAGATTGGTGATATGAAGAAACTGTTAGAATTCTACAATAAAGATTCTGAAGAAGCACTTCGTGAAGAAATGTTCGAGATCAACAAGAATGGGCAGTTAGCAGCCGAAATGCAGCGTAAGATTGTTGATGATATTGAAGTAACTCCAGAAGAGGTAAGACAGTTTTTTAATAGCATACCAGAAGATGAGAGACCATTTTTTGGAACAGAACTTAATGTGGCACAAATTGTTGTAATCCCTGAAATTACTGAAGAAGAAGAGCAGAAAGTTATTAAGCAGCTTAAACAGTTTAAAGCTGATATTGAAGACAATGGTTCAAGTTTTGCTTCTAAAGTAGTATTGTATTCCGATGATGTTCCTTCTCGTAAAAATGGAGGAAAGTACACGCTAAATAGAAACAGACCGAGATTCGTAAAAGAGTTCCGTGAAGTAGCCTTTACACTTCAAGAAGGTGAAATCTCTGATCCAGTAAAAACAATATTCGGATACCACCTTATTCAAAAGCTAAAAGAAAGAGGTCAAGAAATCGAGGTAAGACACATATTACTAAGACCTGAAATTACTACCCAAGCTGTCAATAAAGCAAGAGAAGAAATAGAAAGTGTAAGACAAAAAATAATTGATGGAGAGATTTCTTTTGAAGATGCAGCAAGAGAAGTAAGTGATGAAGAAGAAACAAAGTTTGAAGGTGGAAAACTTGTAAACCCTTTAACTCAGGATTTCAATTTTGAATTGACCAAAATGGAGCCAGAGTTATATGCTCAAATACAAAACCTTAAGGATGATGAGGTGAGTTTAGTGTTGCAAGATGAAGACAGAATCAATAGAATAAAGTTTAAAATCTTAACGGTAACCAACAGAATCGATGAGCATGAAGCAGATTATTCTAGAGATTACCTTAAAATTAAGCGACTAGCACTTCAAGATAAGCAGTTAAAAGTCATTGACGAATGGCAAAAAGAAAAAATTATGGATACCTACATTAAGATTAATGGTATTCATAGAGATTGCGATTTTAATAGTAACTGGTTAAAAAATCAATAAGCCAATGTCAGACGTAGCTGCTATAGAACGTTTCGTTTCTAAATACAAATCATTAAAACAGGAAATTGCCAAAGTAATTGTAGGGCAAGAAGCTGTAGTCAACGAAATCCTTATTTCAATTTTTTCAGGAGGACACGCCTTATTAATTGGAGTGCCAGGACTTGCAAAAACATTAATGGTAAATACCATAGCGCAGTCTTTAGGTCTAGATTTTAAGCGAATTCAGTTTACACCAGACTTAATGCCTAGTGATATTCTTGGTAGTGAAATATTAGATCAAAATAGAGAGTTCAAGTTTATTAAAGGACCTGTATTTGCTAATATTATTTTGGCGGATGAGATTAACAGAACACCTCCAAAAACACAAGCAGCATTACTAGAAGCAATGCAAGAACGTGCTGTAACAGTAGCAGGACATCATTACAAATTGAGCTTACCATATTTTGTTTTAGCAACACAAAACCCAATTGAACAAGAAGGAACCTATCCGTTACCAGAAGCACAGTTGGATCGTTTCATGTTTGCTATTAATTTAGACTACCCTAGCTTTAGTGAAGAAGTAGAAGTTGTAAAATCTACGACTACAGATAAGCAAGCAACAGTAAATGCATTATTTAATGCTCAGGAGATTATTGACTTTCAAAATGTGATACGTCGTATTCCAGTTGCCGACAACGTAGTGGAATATGCAGTAACTATGGTTGGAAAGACAAGGCCAAAAAGTGATTCTGCTAGCGATATGGTAAAGCAATTTGTGGATTGGGGAGCTGGTCCAAGAGCATCTCAAAATTTAATTCTTGCCGCGAAGACACACGCTGCAATTCATGGTAAGTTTTCGCCAGATATAGAAAACATCCAAGCCGTAGCATCTGGTATTCTACGTCATAGAATTATTAAAAATTATAAAGCAGAGGCAGAAGGAGTTACAGAAGAGCAGATTATTAAGAGTTTGTTTTAATGAAACTCAAAAAGCTTTTACTGCCCATAATAGTTATCCTATTCGGACTTATCTTCACTATAATAGGAGCATTATTCAAGATTCAACATTGGCCTTACGGTCCAGAACTCCTTACTCTTGGTATGTCTCTTAAAGTCATAGGAATTCTTATTATTATCGTAATACTAATTCTTCGTCGGAATAAGCTGTAAATTTTTCAAAAAAGTTAAGAATACCATTATAGGCTTAATTGTTAAGTTATTATTTTTTTAATGATTTTTTTAAATATTACTCAAATTATGTTCATTAAAAACGTATTTCATTGAATTTTTTGCATTAAAAATTCAATTTCGTTGCATATTTTTTAATTTAATTAATATTTATTACTTTTGCAAAACTCTAAATAAACAATAAAAATTTATAGCATATGGCATTTGATATTGATATGATTAAAAAGGTTTATGCCAACGTTGTGGAGCGTGTTGATAAAGCTCGTGAAATTACTGGAAAACCTTTGACTTTAGCTGAAAAGATATTGTATTCTCACCTTTGGGATGGAACCCCTACACAAGCCTTTACAAGAGGAAAAGACTATGTAGATTTTGCTCCAGATAGAGTAGCTTGTCAAGATGCAACAGCTCAGATGGCACTATTACAATTTATGCAAGCTGGTAAAGCTAAGGTTGCTGTGCCAACTACGGTGCATTGCGATCACTTAATTCAAGCCAAACTAGGAGCGAGTCATGATCTTCAACACGCTATAAATACAAGTAACGAAGTATTCAACTTTTTGGAGTCAGTATCTAATAAATACGGTATAGGATTCTGGAAGCCTGGTGCAGGAATTATTCACCAAGTGGTACTAGAAAACTATGCATTCCCTGGAGGAATGATGATCGGAACAGATTCTCATACTGTAAATGCAGGAGGTCTTGGAATGGTTGCTATTGGAGTTGGTGGAGCTGATGCTGTAGATGTTATGGCTGGAATGGCTTGGGAATTAAAATTTCCTAAACTGATAGGTGTTAGACTTACAGGAAAACTTTCTGGTTGGACAGCACCAAAAGATGTTATTTTAAAAGTAGCAGAAATATTAACTGTAAAAGGTGGTACAGGCGCCATAGTAGAATATTTTGGATCTGGTGCAACAGCAATGTCTTGTACAGGAAAAGGTACCATTTGTAATATGGGAGCTGAAATCGGTGCGACAACATCTACATTTGGTTATGATGATTCTATGGAACGTTACTTACGTGCTACAGAAAGAGCAGATGTTGCCGATGCTGCAAATGAAGTAAAAGACTACTTAACAGCAGACCCTGAAGTATATGCAAATCCAGAACAATATTTTGATCAGGTAATTGATATTAACCTTTCAGAATTAGGACCATTACTTAATGGACCATTCACGCCAGACTTATCTACCAATGTTGGTGGAGAAATGACTGAGAAGGCAACTGCTAACGATTGGCCACTAGAAGTAGAATGGGGGCTTATCGGATCTTGTACTAACTCTTCTTACGAAGATTTGTCAAGAGCGTCTTCGATTGCACAACAAGCTTTAGACAAAGGCTTAAAAACTAAAGCTGAGTTTGGTATTAATCCAGGTTCAGAACAAGTACGTTATACAGCTGAGCGTGACGGAATTCTTGAAGTTTTCGAAAAGCTAGACGCAAAAATATTCACCAATGCATGTGGACCATGTATCGGACAATGGGCACGTTACGAGGATCCAAAAAATGCACCTAAGAATAGCATCGTTCATTCTTTCAACAGAAACTTTGCTAAGCGTGCAGATGGAAACCCAAACACTCATGCCTTTGTTGCTTCACCAGAGTTGACAGCAGCAATTGCTATAGCTGGGCGATTAGATTTCAATCCAATCACTGATTCATTAGTAAATGAAAATGGAGAAGAAGTAATGTTAGATGAACCAACAGGATGGGAATTACCTCCAAAAGGTTTTGAAGTAAAAGATAATGGTTATCTCGAGCCTGTTGCAGATGGAAGTGGTGTAGAAGTCGTTGTGGATCCAAATTCTGAAAGACTAGAATTGTTAACACCTTTTGAGCCAATAGGAGATGAAATTAAAGGTGCTAAACTATTGATCAAAGCATTTGGAAAGTGTACTACAGATCACATATCTATGGCTGGGCCATGGTTACGTTACAGAGGGCATTTAGATAATATTTCTAACAACTGCTTGATTGGTGCAGTAAATGCATATAACAAGCAGACAAATTTTGTGAAAAGCCAACTAGATGGTGAGTACGATGCAGTACCAAAAACTCAGAGAGCTTATAAGGCGGCAGGAATTCCTACTATAGTTGTTGGAGACCATAACTATGGTGAAGGATCTTCTCGTGAGCATGCAGCTATGGAACCACGTCACTTGGGTGTTGTAGCTGTATTGGTAAAATCATTTGCAAGAATCCATGAGACTAACCTGAAGAAGCAAGGTATGCTCGGATTAACATTTGCTAATGAGAATGATTACGATCTTATTCAAGAAGACGATACATTCAACTTCCTAGATTTAAATGAGTTTGCTCCAGGTAAACCATTAACAATTGAGGTTGTACATGCAGATGGAAGCAAGGATACTATTCTTGCGAACCATACCTATAATGATTCTCAGATAGAATGGTACAAAGCAGGTTCTGCTCTAAACCTTATCAAAGCACAGAACGCTTAATTTTATCCTTATATATTGAAAAACTCCTGAAAATTTTCAGGAGTTTTTTTGTTTTTGTTTGTAAGTAAAAGCATCATTCCTCGACAGTGTATGTATCTAACAAAAACAAACAAGATGAATTCTCTTTGGTTTTTTGAAGATGTAAATCTTTTTAAAGTCCTCTGTCCACACAAATTCAAAGCCTACAAGGCCGACCATGATTTTGATGCCTATCAAAAACAAGACTACATTTATTTCGAAGAAGATAGTGCTAACAAGGTTTACCTAATAGAAAAGGGGAAAGTAAAAATTGGATACTATACCGAAGAAGGTAACGAGATTATCAAAGCAATTCTCACGAAAGGACAATTGTTTGGTGAAAAAGCTATTCTCGGTGAAGAAAAACGTAACGAATTTGCTCAGTCTATAGATAATACAACGTCTATATGCCCTATTGGTGTGCAAACCATGCACGAGCTTATGAGAGATAATCAAACCTTTAGTTTTAAGGTGTATAAGTTTATTGGTCTTAAATTCAAAAGGCTAGAACGACGATTACAATTATTACTTTTTAAGGATACCAAAACACGCTTGATGGAGTTTCTTCAAGAGTTGTGCGATGACTATGGTTATGATTGTGACAAAACAGGAGATCATGTTATAAGACATCCTTATACTCAAAAAGACATTGCCTCACTCATAGGTACTTCTAGACCTACATTGAATATTCTTCTCAATGAATTAAAAGAAGAAAATATCCTTGATTTCAACAGAAAAGAAATAAGACTTTACGAAAAAATTGCTTAGTGTTAGCTAGCTAACATTTTAGGTTTTTCATGCTATATACTTTTGGAGTATGAATTTTAAAAGATTATAGCAATGATTAAAAAAATGATTATCGGAGTAATGGCATTAGGATTATTTGCCACTTCGTGTAGTAGTGATGATGATAACAATACTACAACTTTAGACTCGCTAATACTAAACCTTACAGGTTTAGAAGCTTTAGGAGATGATTTCGTTTACGAAGGATGGATAATTGTAGATGGGGCTCCAGTAACAACAGGACGCTTTTCTAGTGTAGATTTTCCACAGACATTCTCAGTAGATGCTACTCAATTGGCAAGTGCAACAGCTTTCGTATTAACAATTGAACCAACAGTTGATCCAGATCCAGGACCTGCAGCTACAAAAATACTTTCAGGAGATTTTTCTGGTAGTAGTGCAACTGTAAACTCAAATGCTCAAGTAGCTGATTTTAGTACTGCAGATGGTAAGTACATCTTGGCAACACCAACCGATGGAGGTAATGACACTGACGAGTATAGCGGTGTTTGGTTTTTAGACAACTCTAGTGGAACTGCTGTTACAGGATTAACATTACCTGCGTTACAAGCTGGATGGGCTTATGAAGGATGGGCAGTAATCGATGGAACTCCAGTAAGTACAGGAACATTTACAGATCCAAGTATAGCAGATGATAATGCAGCTACGTCTAGCTTTAAAGGTGATGTAAACAATGGTCCAAACTATCCAGGTGAAGATTTTCTACAAAACGCGCCTGCAGGATTAACATTCCCTACAGATTTAAGAGGAATGACAGTTGTAATTACTGTTGAACCAGTTCCTGACAATAGCCCAGCACCATTTACATTTAAGCCATTAGCACACATGGTGCCTGCTAATGCTATGGACCACACGACGATAAATATGGGAGCAGGACCATTATCAATACTTAATGGTACAGTAACCAGATAAATCATACAATATTTAATGCATATCACATTGCATTTGTTTTGTTAGATTCATGAGTAAGCATGGTTTTCAGGAATTGGAAATCGTGCTTGTTCTTTTTAGGAAGAGTTCAGTTAAAAACAGATTGCACAGAATAAGACTGAATGCATAAATAACATCTTCAACAGGAATGGTAAATAATCGAATACCTAAGTTTTGAGTGTTATTGTACCAAACAACTTCATCCTGAATAAAACTACCAGTCAGTATGCCATTCACAATAAAAAACGGAATAAGCATTACTAAAAACGTGAGATAGTAATGCTGAAGTAATTTTGAATTAGCCTTTAAAACTATTTGAATGAGTACTATGGCAAAAGCATAGTTTATTAAAGTGTACCATTTATTATAGTTGAAAACTAGAATGCCAATGAGTAAAAGAGATAATAATATACTTAGCCATTTTGCTGTTGCTTTGCTAACTTTCATGTTCGGGAAATAATGCAACAACGCATAATGCGTGAATACACATGCATAAGGAATACAAATAAAGAATAACCATTCTTCCAGAGGGAGCGACAGAAATTTTAGACCTATAAAATAATCGTCATTAAAGCCCCAAAATCCATTCTTGGTAAATATTACATCCCAAGGAATGAAGATTAGCATCGTAATTAGCATAGCCAAGGCTAAAGCTTTCCAGAATTTGTAAAATTTTAATTTAGGGTGAAAACTGTACAAGAAGGGTATTGAGATAGAACCAAGATTCAGCAGGAGGTATAAATATTTCATGAATTACTTCTTGAAATATTTAAAGGGAACGATAAGCATCCCAAAATTTTCACCATGCTCTTTTCCTAGATGCTTATGGTGAATTTTGTGTGCACGACGTACCCCTTTTGCATACCAGTTATTAGCATTGCGAAACATCTTGAATCGTTGATGGATAAAGATATCATGGACAATAAAGTATGCAATCCCATAGGCTAATATACCCAAGCCAATAGGCAGTGCAAACCAAACGCCATTGAAGCCCCATTGGTAGAAGCAAAATATACTTACCGCGGCATAAAATAGGAAGAATGCATCGTTACGTTCAAACCAGCTATCATGATCCTTATGATGATGATCTTTATGCAAATGCCATAAAAATCCATGCATGACATACTTGTGCGTAAACCAGGCCATAAACTCCATAATTGAGAATGTGCCAAAAAAGATCAATATCCAAAACAAAATTCGCATGCTTAAAATTACATTAAATTGAGTTGGTATTTCACATAACTCCTCGTTAAAAGTTCAATCTTCTTGTAATTAGCAACTCTTATTCTGGTGCTTTTTATCTTTAGGGCAGGTGTCTTTTTCAATTTTTTGAGGAGTTGGCTATAGTATCTGTAAGCCATAAACACACCGAACTTTGCTTCCATTGGCAATAATTTAATGCCAGACAAACCCTTTTTGAAATCAGCTTCGATGTCCTCGATAATTTCACGCTTAGACGCTTCATCAAGATTGTTAAGGTCTGTATTAGGGAAGTAAGTACGTTCTAGATTTTCATGATCTGCCTTCAAATCTCTCAGGAAATTTACCTTTTGGAATGCAGAGCCAAGCGCCATGGCAGTATCCTTTAGCTCGTTAAATTTTTCTTGGTCTCCCTTTACAAAAACCTTCAAGCACATTAAGCCAACAACATCTGCCGAACCGTAAATGTATTCCTTATACTCTTCTGGAGTAAGGTATACCTTCTTGTGCAAATCCATTCGCATACTTTTCATAAAGGCATTGACATGTGCGATGTCTATATTGTATTTGTGATACGTTTCCTGAAAAGCGTTTAATATCGGATTTAAACTTATTTTGTTCGATAAAGCCTTGTGCAAGTCTTTTTCAAAATCATTAAAGAGTTCACTCTTATTGTAGTCATGGAATGTATCTACAATTTCATCAGCAAAACGAACAAATCCATAGATGTTGTATATATCTTGCCTTATGGAAGCAGACAACATCTTTGTTGCTAAAGAAAACGAGGTACTATAAGAATTAGTAACTGTTTTTGAGCATTCTCTGGAGACTGAATCAAAAATTGACTTCATACTAGTTAGTGGGTTGATGCATTTACTGCAACACTAGGATTTTGCGTTGCAAATTGTTTAACGATTAATTCTGCCACCAGTTTTCCAGATATTAGCGAAGGGGGAACACCAGGTCCTGGAACTGTTAATTGTCCTGTAAAAAAGAGATTGCCTACTTTTTTACTTTTTAGCTTAGGGCGCAAAAATGCGGTTTGGAGCAACGTGTTTGCCATTCCGTAGGCATTGCCTTTATAAGAATTGTATTCTTTAATAAAGTCTTTTACACAGAAACTCTCTTTAAAGATAATAGTATTTTGTACAGATTGAGAAGTTAATCTCTCAAAGCGATTAATGATAATATTAAAATAACGTTCTCTAATCTCATCAGTGTCTTCTATACCAGGAGCCAGAGGAATTAAAAATATCCCGGCTTCTTTCCCTTTTGGAGCAGCATTGTCGTCCGTAATACTTGGAAAGCTTGCATAGAATAATGGTTCTTTTGGCCATCTAGGATCATCGTAAATAGCCTCTGCATGTACATCGAAATCGACATCAAAGAACAACGTATGATGATTAACGTTTTTTAGTTTCTTATCAAATCCAACATAGAATAAGAGTGATGAAGGTGCAAATGTTTTCTTTTGCCAGTATGACTCAGAATATTGCCTGTGGATCTTATCCAATAACGTTTCGGAATGATGATAGTCTGCACCACTCAAAACTATGTCAGAATATATGTGTTCACCATTGACAGATAAACCTATCGCTTTTTTATTGTTTACTAATATTTTATCAACATTGGCATTAGTATTTATGGTAACACCAAGAGAACTAGCCAATGCTTCCATTGCTAGTATGACTTTATACATACCACCTTTCGGGTGAAATGTACCTATACCAAAATCGGCATGATTCATAAAACTATAGAATGACGGTGTATTGCTAGGCTTTGCACCTAGAAACAATACAGGGAATTCTAATATTTGTGCCAATCGTTTGTTCTTGAACTCTTTGCGAACATCTCTTTTGATATTACTAAAAAACTGATTGAGTTTCGTTGCCGTCTTCGGAGTAACCAGTTCTAGAGGAGAAATGCCTGGGTTGTAAACCAAGTCTTTTATAGCAATATCATAATTGCTTTTTGCCTTAGTCATAAACTTCTTTAACTTCTTGGAGCTACCTGGCTCTTCGTTTTCAAAAGCTATGCAAATCTTATCAAGAGTATCTTCTATGGTGATGTAGTCATCAGTACCAAAGTAGACGCTATATGCAGGGTTGAGTTTTTCTAATTGATAATAATTTGAAGGTTTCTTGTCGAAATCGGCAAAGAAACGTTCAAAAACATCTGGCATCCAATACCAGGTTGGACCTATATCGAAAGTAAATCCGTCTTTTTTCAGTTGTCTTGCACGACCACCTATAGTATTGTTTTTCTCGTAAATGGTAACATCATATCCAGCTTTAGCCAGATAGCATGCTGCTGCTAAAGAAGAAAAACCAGAACCGATAACTGAGACAGATAATTTCATTGTTTAACAAATATATAAAAAAGTTAAACAAAATAAATTATTTAGGCAGAATTTTATAATTCTTTAACTAATCCGGAGATGGATTCGAAGGCTGAAAAACCGTTAGGAAGGTTTGATGTATCTATAGATTTGAGCATTCTTCCTAGCATCCAATAGCGTGTTTTACTGCCTTTCAACAATTTAGCTTGAACATCTTTGAGATATTTAGGTAGCTCTTCTCTAGTAGGTTTAACAGTGAAATAAGATACAAAGGTTATATCGTCATAATAGCCTAGCACATCTGTAAGGCTTTCTAAAGGCACGCTCTGGCCAAGTAGAATAGAGTGGTGGCCATGAGCAATGATCTCATAGTTTAAGAACATTAAACCAATTTCGTGGACTTCATTATCTGGTAAGTACAACACGAAAGTTTTTCCTGTAGTAGACTTATTAATTTGAATATTCTCAGTATTGATGAGAATCTTTTGTCGTATTAGTGTAGTTAGAAAATGTTCATGAGCAGGTGTAATGGTATCTGTTTGCCAAAGCAGACCGATTTCAGTCATTAATGGCACAAAGACATCATAGAATATACTCCTGAAAGTTTTCTCTCTAACTAAACTGTTATAAGTATTGTAGAATAAAACTTGATCAAAATTTAGCATTGACAATTTAAAAGAGTTTATAGCATGACTCTTTAAATTGGTTTTGTTGGCAATGTTTCTAACGAGTTCAGGGATTTTTTCTTCCTCTAGATCAGCAATTTTGGAAATCTTGTAACCATTGTTGTTCAAATAACTAACATTAAGTAGTTTTTGGAAGTTAGAAAGGTCGTAGTATCTAATGTTAGTATCTGTACGCTTTGGCTGTAATAAGTTATAGCGTTTTTCCCATATTCTTATCGTATGAGCCTTAATCCCTGTAAGGTTTTCCAGGTCTTTTATACTGAACTTGTTTTTTACGTTGTTCATTAATTATCCAAAATTGTTAAACAAAAATACAGCTTTTATAGATACAAAAGCCTAAAATTTTGATAAAATGTGATTTTAGTCGGATTCAACAGTAGTAAATAGAAATGAAGTAATAACTAAAAGTGCGCACGAGAAGACTCGAACTTCCACGACCTAAACGGTCACTGGCCCCTCAAGCCAGCGCGTCTACCAATTCCGCCACGTGCGCAATAAGAAGGTTTCAAAAATAACAAAAGTTAAGCAATTGCTTAACTTTTGTTGTGACCTGGCTGGGGCTCGAACCCAGGACCCTCTCCTTAAAAGGGAGATGCTCTACCAACTGAGCTACCAGGTCAATAAATTTGTTTCTCTAAATGAGGGTGCAAATATAAAATGTTTAATCAATAAAACAATGTAAAAATCTAATAAATTTTCGTTTTTTTGTGGAAGACGTATTTATACAATTCATAATCAAATTATAAGCGTAGGATGACTGTTATTTTAATAGGATATATGGGCTCGGGTAAGACCTCTATTGGTAAGAAATTAGCAAAGGTCTTGGATTATGAATTCATGGATTTAGACAATTACATAGTTTCTAAAGAAGATCAATCTATAAGTGAATTGTTCAGCTCTAAAGGTGAAATATATTTCAGAAAAAAAGAAAGCCAGTACTTAAGAGCGTTGATAGATGATTCCAAGAAGAAGCGGGTTCTAGCCCTTGGAGGCGGTACACCATGTTATGCAAATAATATGGGGTTTATCAATGATTCTGAACATGTGAAAAGTGTGTTTTTAAAAACATCGATACCAGAACTGGTCAAACGCTTAGAACCCGAAACAGCGCAAAGACCATTAATTGCACACTTAGAATCCAAAGACGCACTCACAGAATTTATTGGGAAGCATATTTTTGAACGCAATCCTTATTATGAACAATCAGATGTTACCGTTACTACTGATAATAAAACTGTAGATGAGATTGTAGAGTCTATTATACTTACCTTATACTAGGACAGCCTCGAAAGATGTTCCGGTCAAAGTTACTTCTATATGCTCATTGAGAGAGGTTGACAAAGAGATGCCTTTAAAGTCAGCCTTTACAGGATATTTTTTGTGATTCCTATTCACCAATACTGCAGTTTTGAACTGCTTTACAGGAACATCTAGAAAATGTTTTACACCATAAATCAGTGTACTACCAGAATTGAGCACGTCATCAACCAAAACAATAGATTTGTTTTTATAATCTTCGGGAGGTAGTGATGTGGTGATCGCTTCCAGAGGTTTCTTTTTATTGATGTTGACTTTACATAATACAACATCCAAATCCGAAATTTTATCGAGCTTGTTTTTAAGCTTCTTAGCGAGTAAATATCCGTTAGAATCTATTCCTGCCAAAATGATCTCTTTTCCATTGACATTGCTCTCATAGATTTGGTAAGCAATACGTCTTATCTTATGTTGAATTTCATTATGATCTAGAATAACATGCATAGTTTTGATATGAAAAGATTGAAACCAAAGATACTAAAGTAATAGAACAAAACTATTCGGACTCATCGTAAAAATCATCGATGTCCCTACGGTCTTTTTTGGTAGGTCTTCCAGTACCTTTTTTTCGATAATAATCCTTAGAGTATTTTAGCAATTCCAAGGCTTCAAAGGCTTCTTTTGGAGTCGTATCCGTACGATAAATGTCAACAAGTTTGGCACCAACTCTATTTTTTGGAATATCATTGATAGTAAACTCATAATTTATTTGGTTTTTCCTTACCATAACCTTATCCATAGGATACACCTCTTTCCCTGGTTTTGTTACAGCATCATTAACACGTACCTGACCCTTTTTACAAGCCTCAGTAGCCATGTTTCTGGTTTTGAAATACCTTACACACCATAAAAACTTATCAACTCGCATATAGATTTGCTAAAAACAACGTTAATGTAGTTGCGCAAAAGTATTATAAAATTGTATCTTGCGCATTCAAAAATAAGCAATAATGAATTGGGTTGTTTCTGTGGTTTGAAGTAGCCTGTATTAAACAAAACACTATGTACTTAAAAAAATATGTCCCAGTTGTTTTAGGGTTGTTACTAGTTGTGGCTTCTTGTCAACCAGATGATGGAAACTTTCAAGTAGCTCCAGAACGTGACAGAACTGAGCAACAAGTCGTTGATAATGATTCGTTACTAGGATACTTTGAGACGCATTACTATAATGCTTCTACTTTTGATGGCTCTACAGATTTCACTATAGATGATATTGTGATTACGGAGTTGCCAAAAGACGATGATGGGAACTATTTGCCATTACCAGATCCAGACAACAATCGTCTGCTAATAGACGAGCTAAATGATGTGAACGGCATATTGAAAGCCTACAACACTGTACTTCTCGATATTGATTATGTATACTACGTTATGAAGATCAATCAAGGAGGCGGAGAAGGTAGTCCAAGTTTTGCTGATGATATTAGAGTTAGATACTCCGGAAATTTACAAGATGCTTCAGTATTCGATAGTGCAGTAACTCCAGTGGATTTCGATTTAGTGAATCTTGTGCCTGGATGGAGCAGAGTATTGCCGGATTTTAATGAAGCATTCGATTTTTCTACCGTTGGTGGAGATGTAACTTACACTGATTATGGTTTAGGAGTAATGTTCTTGCCATCAGGATTAGGGTACTTTAGTTCATCTCAACTTGGTGTGCCTGTGTATTCAAATCTCATTTTTAAGTTTGAATTGCTTCAGACTGAAGAAAATGATCATGACGGCGATGGTATTCCTTCATACAAAGAAGATTTTGATGGTGAAGGCATCACAGGAAGTGATATGAATGTATTCAACGATGATACAGATAATGATGCAACTCCAAACTTCTTAGATGTTGATGACGATGGTGACGGTGTATTAACCATTAACGAAGATGCTGATGGTGATGGAGACCCAACTAATGATATAGGCGTTAACGGAATTCCAAGATATTTAGACCCTGAAGAAACAGAATCTTTTGAAGAAGAAGATTAATAAAAAAAGCCGCCGCACTTCGACTACGCTCAGTGACCGGCGGCTTTTTTTATGCATTATATTTTAACTGATAAGCTTAAGATTAGTTGATCTGGCCTTGTATCTAATCTACTTATATCAATTCCATTATTATTCAGGAAATTCGCTTCATTATCGCTGAAGCCTCTTTCATAGCGTAGGTCTAAACCTATCTTGTTGAGTTCTAATCCAATTCCGAAGTTGAGACCGACAGTGAAGTCGTTGTCAATATTACTAACGTTAATACTCCCAAAATCAGAATCTAGGATGTATTGCAACGAAGGTCCTCCAAAGACATTTACAGGGCCTAGAACTCTAACACCTATAAGCAATGGAAGGTCTAGTTTCTTCATGTCAAAGTCACTATCGCTATAGTCACTTTTAGTAGCCGTATACATTAGTTCAGGTCTAAAGAAAAGTTTATCACCTAACTTTCCAAAGACTCCAATATGATATCCAATATTTCTATCCGGATTTTCGGCATTGTCGCCAATAGATGCAAAGTAATCACCATTGGCGTTGTAGTTCAATCCACCTTTGATACCAAAACCACTTCCGTTTTGGGCAATGACTGTGAAACAAAATGACATCAGCAAAAAAGCTGATAAAGCTAATTTTTTCATAATATTCGTTTTAAGATTTGATATCTAGTATCAAAAACGCTGCCAAACGAATATTATTTTCGGTTCATCACTGTTTCTGAGGCTTTTACGATTGCATCTGCATTAAGACCATACTTGTCCATTAGCTGTGCAGGAGTACCAGATTCACCAAAAGTATCTTGTGTTGCAACAAATTCTTGAGGTGTAGGTTTATGTAAAGCAAGAACACGAGCTACACTTTCTCCCAAACCTCCGAGATAGTTGTGCTCTTCGCATGTTACAATGCATCCTGTTTTTGCTACAGAATCTAAAATCGCTTTATCGTCTAAAGGTTTGATCGTATGAATATTGATTACATCAGCAGAGATGCCTTTATCATGTAAAGTTTTAGCAGCTTCCAGAGCTTCCCAAACAAGATGACCAGTAGCTACTATTGTAACATCATTTCCTTCTTGCAACTGAACAGCTTTCCCAATTTCAAAAGTTTGATCTTCTGGAGTGAAGTTAGCAACTTTTGGACGTCCAAATCTAAGATATACAGGACCGTGATGTTCTGCAATAGCCAATGTCGCCGCTTTGGTTTGATTGAAATCACAAGTATTAATAACCGTCATTCCTGGTAGCATTTTCATAAGACCAATATCTTCCAGAATTTGATGCGTTGCACCATCTTCTCCAAGCGTAACACCAGCATGAGAAGCACATATTTTTACATTCTTATGAGAATAAGCAACACTTTGCCTTATTTGGTCATAAACGCGACCAGTAGAGAAGTTTGCAAAAGTACCTGTGAACGGAATCTTTCCACCTATAGTCATTCCGGCAGCCATACCTATCATATTGGCTTCAGCAATACCTACCTGAAAGAATCGTTCTGGGTGGTTAGCCTTGAACTCATCCATTTTTAAAGAACCAGTAAGGTCTGCACAAAGCGCTACGACATCTTCATTGGTTTTTCCTAGTTCAGTTAATCCAGCTCCAAAACCAGAGCGTGTATCTTTATTTCCTGTGTTGGTGTACGTTTTCATTCTTTTATTTGGAAACTGTGGTTAATGATAATTTGTTTTGGCTTGATATTTATTTTATGAGCTTCAATTAAAGTTTCACCTTCAATCAATACTTTCAAGATTAAACCATTTGGGATATTAAAAGTGAATGCACTATCATCAGTTGAATTATTAAGCAATAAATCAATAAATTTTATTAGAATAGCATTGTTATCACATTCTAGACTCTCATCCATTAAAATTGTCAATGGTTGGTCTGGTTCAGTATCAGGGAATAAATTATAAGCACTGAGATCTCTTCCTAGTAATTTTTCCTTTAGGTCAATTGGCTCAGTAATAAGATTTAGTTTTTCACTACTATTGCCTCTGCTAGGGAGGATAGATTTGACATCAAAATCAATATAAATCCTATTTTCCTCCTCATTTACAAGCATAATCAATCGACCATTTTCAGAGCTGTATATAAGGTTGGTATTCGCGCTATCTTCATTATCATTAAAAAAGAAACCTGCGCTAAAATCTTTTCCTATAACATTTGAGTTCGTCCACAAATACTTACCTTTTTTATTAAACCCAATAGTTATGGTATCAACATTCTTTTTTCTTTTTTGATGAATGATATAATCAACAGTATAATCGATGTCGATAATTTTCTCTTGAGAAAAACTAATAAGAGTAAAAAAACCTAAAGCAATAAGTATAGCTTTCTTCATCTTAATAATCGCCTATGGTTACAGGGTTTTGATTCAATCCGATTTCTAATTGTTCATCATTAGGAGCTTTGCCATGCCATGCATGAGTATGCATCATAAAGTCAACACCATTACCCATAACTGTTTTTAATAGAACGCATACAGGTTTTCCTTGTCCAGTTTTCGATTTGGCTTCAGCCATTCCAGATAAAATGGCATCGATAGAGTTTCCTGCGTCAATCTCAACAACTGTCCAGCCAAAAGCTTCAAACTTTTCTTTGACATTACCCATTGGTAAAACATCATCTGTTGAACCATCAATTTGCTGACCATTAAGATCTATAGTTGAGATGAGGTTGTCAACCTTATTACCAGCAGCATACATTATAGCTTCCCAGTTTTGTCCTTCTTGTAACTCACCATCACCATGTAAACTGTAAACTAAATGATTGTCATTGTTCAACTTTTTGGTTTCAGCTGCACCTATAGCTACAGACATACCTTGACCAAGTGAGCCAGAGGCAATACGTACTCCAGGTAAACCTTCGTGAGTTGTTGGATGCCCTTGTAAACGCGAATCGATAAGTCTGAAGGTATTCAGTTCATCTACAGGAAAATATCCAGATCTGGCTAATACGCTATAATATACAGGAGAAATATGACCATTAGAGAGGAAGAAAATATCTTCGCCTACACCATCCATTTCAAAACCATCTTTTCGATCCATGATTTCCTGAAACAGGGCAACAAAGAATTCGGCACAACCAAGAGAACCTCCTGGATGCCCTGAATTTACCTTATGTACCATTCTTAAAATATCTCTTCTAACTTGGGTTGTTAGCGCTTCGAGTTGTTTGATATCTGACATTATGTTGAGCTATAATTTTAAAGCCTCAAAAATAGTTCTTTCTCTAGCGAGAACAAAGGTTAGATTTTAGCACTTATTAACTAAAACAATAGATTTGCTAACAATTTTATTTATTATTAACTAAGTCTCTCCATTAGTTAATTATCTTTGCCATCGCATTGATTTTTTGCATGAAATTCGATTTAAAAGTAAAAGACAAACAGACCAAGGCTAGAGCAGGTAAGATAACCACAGATCATGGGGTTATTGAAACTCCTATTTTTATGCCAGTTGGTACAGTAGCTTCGGTAAAAGGTGTTCACCAAAGAGAGTTAAAAAACGATATCAATCCAGATATTATTTTGGGTAATACCTATCACTTGTATTTACGTCCACAGACTCCAATTTTGGAGCAAGCAGGAGGATTACACAAGTTTATGAATTGGGATAGAAATATCCTTACAGATTCTGGAGGGTATCAGGTCTATTCACTTTCAGCAAATAGAAAGATAAAAGAGGAAGGCGTAAAATTCAAGTCGCATATCGATGGAAGTTATCATACGTTCACACCAGAAAACGTGATGGAAATTCAGCGAAGTATAGGAGCAGACATTATTATGGCTTTCGACGAATGCACACCCTATCCTTGTGATTATAATTATGCGAAGCGCTCCATGCACATGACGCATCGTTGGCTAGACAGATGTATAAATCATTTAGAAAAAACACCACTTAAGTACGATTATAATCAGACGTTATTTCCTATAGTTCAAGGGAGCACTTACAAAGACTTAAGAAAGCAATCAGCCGAATATATTGCCAATGTTGGAGCCGAAGGAAATGCTATTGGAGGACTGTCAGTTGGTGAACCAGCAGAAGAAATGTATGCTATGACAGATGTGGTCTGCGAGATTTTACCAGAAGATAAACCGAGATATTTAATGGGTGTTGGGACGCCAATTAATATATTAGAAAATATTGCGCTAGGTGTAGATATGTTCGATTGTGTGATGCCAACTAGAAATGCGAGAAACGGAATGCTGTTTACTGCTCATGGAACCATCAATATAAAGAACAAGAAGTGGGCAGATGATTTTTCGCCTATAGACGAGATGGGAATAACTTTTGTAGATACTGAATATTCCAAGGCATACTTAAAGCATTTGTTTTCCGTTAATGAATTGCTTGGAAAACAAATTGCTACGATTCACAATCTTGGGTTTTACCTTTGGTTAGTTAGAGAGGCTAGGAAACATATTATCGAAGGCGATTTTTCGACTTGGAAAACGATGATGGTCAATCAAATGAATAAACGATTATAATTTGAAGATATTAGACTGGTACATATTAAAGCGTTATCTCTTTACATTTTTGGCCATGCTATTGTTGTTCATTCCAATAATGATTACAGTAAATTTGGCAGAAAAGATTGGAAAGATTCTTGAAAAAGAAGTGCCTTTTTTAGAAGTTGCTGAGTACTATCTAAATTTCACGATTTATTTTGCTAACCTACTGTTTCCTATTTTCTTATTTCTATCGGTTATTTGGTTTACCTCCAAGCTAGCTAACAATACTGAGATTATTGCATTTTTGAGTTCTGGAGTGTCCTTCTCACGCTTTCTAAGACCTTATATAATTGGAGCTTCACTCGTTGCAGGATTTGCATTGTTCTTAGGGATGTATTTAGCGCCTATTGCTAGTGAAGGTTATAACAACTTTAGGTATACGCATTTAAAAGGAAGATCAAAACTGGTACAGACTAAAAATGTATATAGCCAGATAAATGACAATGAGTGTATCTATGTAAGCAGTTTTGATACCAAACGAAAAGTTGGACGAAATTTTTCATTAGAACACTTTGAAGGCAATAAGCTGAAGTATAAGATTCTTGCTGACAATATAAAGTATGTCGAAAAGGACTCTTCGTATTTATTGACACGATATACCATGAGAACTATTGGTGAAAATGGTGATATTATTGAAACCGAAAGACGAAAAGACACCTTGTTTGCTTTCGATATAGATAACCTGACTCCAGTATCTTATATCGCAGAAACAAAAACGTATGGAGAGTTATTAGACTTCATCGAACGCGAAAGAAAAAGCGGATCTTCTAATATAGGACGTTATGAAGTTGTAAAATACAAGCGTTGGAGTATCCCAGTTTCAGTATTTATATTGACCATTATAGGAGTTTCTGTATCCTCAATTAAACGTAGAGGCGGCATGGGAATCAATTTATTTTTCGGAATTTCCATAGCCTTAGTATATGTCTTCTTTGACAAGATTTTTGGAGTTATGGCAGAGCAGTCAGACTTCCCGCCACTAATTGCAGTTTGGTTTCCAAATGTGATTTTTGGTATTTTAGCGGTATACTTACTGTATAATGCTAAACGATAAGCTCAAGAATTACATTCATCTTCATTTTTTGGTTTTTATTGCTGGATTTACAGCAATCTTAGGTGAACTTATTTCTATTGGTTCAATCCCATTAGTGTGGTATCGTATGGCGATAGCTGGCGTTTTAATGTTGCTCTACATTAAAATCATTCGATTAAAAATCAAAGTTGATAGAAAAACTCTCTGGCAATTTTTTGGTGCGGGAATCATCATAGCGCTTCACTGGATCACATTTTTCGAATCCATAAAGCAAGCAAACGTATCCATAGCATTGGCAATGTTTTCTACAGGAGCATTTTTTGCATCCTTTATAGAACCGCTAATTTTCAAAAGGAAAATACTTTGGTACGAAATCTTTTTTGGATTAGTAGTGATACTCGGTGTGTTTTTAATTACGCAAAGCCAAATCAATTACTTGTACGGAATAATATTAGGAATCGCTTCAGCATTGTTCTCTACACTCTTTGCTGTGATAAACGGTAAGTTTATTTTAAAGCATAACGCAACGGTAATCTCCTTTTATGAATTCATAAGTGGTGTAGCCTTTATTAGCTTGTTTTTAGCATTTTCGGGCGAATTTTCCACAGACTTCTTTGTGCTGAGTAATAACGATTGGATTTATCTATTTCTTTTAGGCTCTATATGCACAGCATATGCATTCATTGGCGCAGTATATGTCATGAAAGTTATTAGTCCTTATACAGTAATATTAAGCTATAATCTAGAGCCTATTTATGGAATTACGATGGCAATACTATTGTTTCCAGAGAAGGAGACTATGAGCACACAGTTTTATTATGGAGCCGTTTTGGTAATTGGCGCAGTAATTTTAGATGGTATAATAAAGTATCGTACCAAACAAAAAAATATGTAATTTTGTACGCTAACTAACTAAGAAAAAAACAAACTTCTTTTTCTATGGAATATTTAGAATTTGAACTTCCCATTAAAGAACTACAAGAACAACTTGAGAAGTGTCAGTTGATAGGTGAGGAGAGTGATGTAGATGTTACTGAAACCTGCAAACAGATTGAAAAAAAATTAGCTGAGACTAAAAAAGACATATACAAGAATCTTACAGCTTGGCAACGTGTACAGTTGTCTAGACATCCAAACAGACCTTATACCTTAGACCATATTAATGCATTGTGCGGCGATTCATTTTTAGAACTACATGGTGATAGAAATGTAAAAGATGACAAGGCTATGATTGGTGGATTAGGTAAAATAGGCGATCAGTCGTTTATGTTTATAGGTCAACAAAAAGGATACAATACCAAAACCCGTCAATACAGAAACTTCGGGATGTCTAATCCAGAAGGATATCGCAAAGCTTTGCGTTTAATGAAATCTGCTGAAAAGTTTGGTATTCCTGTAGTTACGCTTATAGATACTCCAGGTGCATACCCAGGTTTAGAAGCAGAAGAGCGTGGACAAGGAGAGGCTATTGCACGCAATATTTTAGAAATGACTCGTCTTAAAGTGCCTATCATTACTATTATTATAGGTGAAGGTGCTTCAGGTGGAGCTTTAGGTATTGGTGTAGGAGATCGTGTATTGATGTTAGAAAATACATGGTATTCAGTAATTTCTCCAGAATCGTGCTCATCCATACTTTGGAGAAGTTGGGAATATAAAGAACAAGCTGCTGAAGCCTTGAAGCTTACAGCCAAAGATATGAAGCGTCTAAAATTGGTTGATGAAATCATCAAAGAACCATTAGGAGGCGCACATTCCGACAGAGAAAAAACCTTCCTTGCAGTTAGAGATGCTATCGTGAAGCATTTTGATGATCTTAAGAACTTATCACCAAAAGAACTTGTGGATCAGCGCATGGAAAAATATAATGATATGGGAGTCTACAAAGGCTAACTCCTTTATATTAAGAGACTAAGAAAAACTGAAGTTGTCGACTTCAGTTTTTTTATCACTATTAACAATATATTCAACTTATTAACAGTTAGATTGTTAATGAACTGTTGAGATTCAAAAAAGTGTCTTGTGCAGTTTATCGATTCAATTTAGCTACTTTCGCATTTATGAAGCAACCAAACCCTGTCCAAGGCTACCAAGTCGATAAGAGCACAATCATTAGTTTAGAGAAAGGAAAAATTCCACCGCAAGCTATTGATTTAGAGCAAGTTGTTCTTGGTGCAATGATGATTGACAAAAAAGGTGTGGATGAGGTTATTGACATTTTGAGTGCAGAAGCATTCTACAAAGAAGCCCACAAGCATATTTTTGAAGCCATTTTCAAGCTGTTCGAAAATAGTGAACCAGTAGACTTATTAACCGTTTCTAGTCAATTAAAGAAAGATGCCAAGCTCGATTTGGTTGGAGGTGATTTTTACCTCATTTCATTGACTCAAAGAGTGTCATCTTCGGCACATATAGAGTTCCATGCTCGTATTATCCTTCAAAAGTATATTCAAAGAAGTTTGATAAAGATTTCTAACGAAATTATTGAAGAAGCTTACGATGAAACCAAAGATGTTTTTGATCTTTTAGATAATGCTGAAGCGAAGCTTTATGAAGTAACTCAAGGTAACGTAAAGAAATCTACTGAGACTGCTCAAAGTTTGGTGATTCAGGCGAAGAAAAAGATTGAAGAAATTTCAAATAAAGAAGGGCTTAGTGGTATTCCTTCCGGTTTCGATAAACTGGACAAGCTTACCTCTGGTTGGCAACCGAGTGATTTGGTTATTGTGGCAGCACGTCCAGGTATGGGTAAAACCGCTTTAACGCTAACTATGGCAAGAAATATTGCTGTAGAGCAAGGGATTCCTGTAGCGTTCTTCTCGCTAGAAATGTCATCTGTACAGCTGATTACACGTCTTATTTCAAGTGAAACAGGATTATCTTCAGAAAAGCTAAGAACAGGACGTTTAGAAAAACACGAATGGGAACAGCTCAATGTAAAGGTGAAGACCTTAGAGAAGGCACCATTATTTATTGACGATACACCTTCACTTTCTATTTTCGACCTTAGGGCAAAAGCAAGACGTTTAGCATCGCAATATGGAATCAAGCTTATTGTGATTGATTACTTACAGTTAATGACAGCAGGAGGTAGCCAAAAAGGAGGAAATCGTGAACAGGAAATTTCTACAATTTCGCGTAACCTGAAAGCATTGGCTAAGGAACTAGATGTGCCAGTAATTGCCTTATCGCAGTTATCACGTGCTGTGGAAACGCGTGGCGGTAGTAAACGACCATTGCTATCTGACCTTAGGGAATCTGGAGCTATTGAGCAAGATGCAGATATTGTATCGTTTATCTACAGACCAGAATACTACAAGATAGAAGAGTGGGATGACGAAGAGCGTTCACCAACCGAAGGACAAGCAGAGTTTATTGTTGCTAAACATAGAAATGGTGGGCTAGATAATATCCGTTTGAAGTTTATCGGTCACCTTGGTAAGTTCGACAACTTGGATGATTTTGACACGCCATTTGGTGAATTCCACTCCAAGATGAATGCTGCTGCCAACGACGACACCTTTAAGCCAGATGTCTTCCCATCTGCTAATGATGCCTTTGATGCACCAGACGATGATGGTGTGCCGTTTTAAATTTTAGCTTATGAGCAATGATAATTCTGAATTAGCGAAAGGTGCTGGATTAGCTGCTGAGAAAGCCCTTGACTTTGTAGAAAAATTAATTGCTGGTCCTTTCATTGAAGGTACAGGCATATTCACTGATAAAATTAAATATTGGAGGTTTAAGAATCAGGTCAATATAATTACCAAGGCAAAAAAGTATCTTGAAAGTAAAGGAATAAGCACTCCCAAGAAAATTCCAATTAAGGATGTTACTACATTACTTGAGTATGCTTCATTTGAGGAAGAAAGTATAATGCAAGATTCATGGGCTAAATTACTTTCCAATACGATAAATCCAAATAATAAGTTTGACTCATGTCATGTTTTTAGCCAAATTTTAAATCAACTTTCTATTAATGAAATATTGGTTTTAAACCATATGTATGTTAATAGTTTTATGTTAAGTAGTGGGCATAGACCATATTTTGACGCTTCAGATTTAAAAAGAAAATCTCAAACAGATTATATAAGTAGCTCTATTATTCTGGATAATATCATTAGATTGAGGCTAGTTGAAGAGCAACCACCTAAACTTTTAGAAGAAATTAAAAAAATATCAGACTCCGATTACATTGAACAAGAGGATATAGATCATAGAATAGAAAACTCTAACCGATTTAGATTATCTAATTTTGGAGTAGAATTGATGAAGCAGATAACTGATTAAGTTTTTTTGACCACTTTTTCATGTTTCAAAATTCTTAAAAGAATAATAAAGCTAAGCGTCAACACACAATTTTTGCCTATATTTCGTTAATGAAAATGAAGCAAACCCAAATGATGTTGAGAAAAAGCTTACTTATCGTCTTACTCTTGCTAGCTGCAATTCCAGCTTATGCATCTTATATTCTTGTTCCTATGGATGCTGAGTCGCAAGATAATCACTTAAAAGCTTATGGTGTCACCTATTGGACTTTAGAACGAGAGCTAAAAGTAAAGTGGTTACTCAATTACAGAGGTGGATCGTTTTTATTACCAGACGTAGAAGGGATTCAAAGAGAATGTCAGATACGAGGTGTGTCTTTCGAAGTCATCTCTAATGCTAAGGCAGAACAAATACTAGAAGAAATCAGTAGCCCATCTATGAATATGGAAGCTGTAGTGCTAGAAAAAGCACCAAAAATTGCTGTATATACACCTTACGGAAAACAACCCTGGGATGATGCCGTGACAATGGTATTGACTTATGCCGAAATTCCTTATGAGACAATCTATGACGAAGAAGTTTTAAATGATGAACTGCTGTTATATGATTGGCTACACTTACACCATGAAGACTTTACTGGACAATACGGAAAGTTCTACAGAGCTTACCGTTCTGCAGCATGGTACATCAAAGAAAAGAAAGAGGCTGAAGAGCTAGCCACACGATTAGGATACAGCAAAGTCTCGGATGCCAAACTTGCCGTAGCATTGAAGATTAGAGATTATGTCATTGGCGGAGGATTTATGTTTGCGATGTGTTCCGCTACAGATAGCTTTGATATTGCATTATCCGCAGAACATGTGGATATATGCGAGCCAATGTTTGACGGCGATGGTAGCGACCCAGGATATCAAAATAAAATAGATTTCACGAAGACATTTGCCTTCAAGAACTTCTTACTAGAGCGCAATCCTAATGTTTATGAATTCTCTTCAATAGATATGACGCAAAAACGTCGTATTCCAAAAATGACTGATTATTTCACACTGATGGAATTTTCAGCAAAATGGGATCCAGTGCCAACAATGTTGACGCAGAACCATACTGCTCTGGTAAAAGGATTCATGGGACAAACAACATCTTTTACAAGAGAAGAAATAAAGTCTAATGTTTTGGTTATGGGAGAGAACAAAACCAATGGCGAGGCCAAATATATACACGGCATAAAAGGGAAAGGCTTTTTTACCTTCTATGGAGGTCACGATCCTGAGGATTATACACATCGTGTAGGTGATCCAAAAACAGAATTGGATTTATATCCAACATCTCCAGGTTATCGCTTAATTCTTAATAATGTACTCTTCCCAGCGGCTAAGAAGAAAAAGCAAAAAACGTAATTGCATTGCGGCAAGTTAGACACCTTTTTATAATCATACTGCAATCCGTTGTTTTCTGGGTTTTTGCATTTTGTTTTTTTACTGTTATTAGGTATTATGCATTAGGCGAAGAAGAAGGTGTTGTTGTAGAACCTGCGTTCGATCTTCCTATTGCTGAGTGGTTGCATTTTGGACTCATTGTAGGCGTTTTAGTTGGATTCTTCTTTGGAATCATAGAGTTTCTTTACGATCAATTTTTCTCTAAGTTATTACCATTACTGCTTTCCTTTCTCGTTAAGTCTTTTGTCTATTTGGTTTTGTTGGTAGCTTCAACAACGATATTAATCACTATTGCAGAAGAACAGTTGGATAGAGATTTGCCAAATGATGATGGCTGGTGGATGGACAGTAATATTTTTCTGTTGGTTGTGGCTTATTTTTGGGTGTCTTCAATTGTATTTTTCCTAATTAAATTCACCTACGAACGATACGATTACAATATTTTTCTGAACATTTTCTTCGGAAGATACCGTAGCCCAAAAGAAGAAGAACGCATTTTCATGTTTTTAGATTTAAATGACTCTACGACCATTGCAGAAGAGTTGGGTCATTTTAAATACAGCCAATTAATCAGGGATTTCTTTAACGACCTTAATAAGGTAATGGAGCCATACAGAGCTTCAATTTACCAGTATGTTGGAGATGAAGCTGTAATAACTTGGAGATATAAGCATGGCTTAAAGAATAGTGATTGCGTCAATTTGTTTTTTAAGTTCAGAGACTTAATAGAAAAGCGTCAAGACCACTATATGAAAAAATATAATCTGGTTCCAGGATTTAAAGCAGGTTTGCATGGCGGAAAAGTGATGGTTACTGAAGTCGGACATTCTAGCGTAAAGAAAGAGTTAGCCTATCATGGCGATGTTATCAATAGTACTTCAAGGATATTATCACTCTGCAAATCGCTAAGTGCAAGCCTTTTGATTTCTTCCGAATTATGGTCACAATTACCGATTACCTATATTTATGAAGCCACAGAAAAAGACCCAATTCTGTTAAAAGGAAAATCGGAGCTTACCAAAACCTACGCATTAGATTTAAAGTAGATGAATTTTTTTCAACAAGAAATAACCTTAAGACCATTCCCAAGAGGATTTCATTTAATTACTTCTGAAGTATTATCAGCATTACCAGAACTTCAGCAAATATCAGCTGGATTCCTTCAGGTATTTATAAAGCACACATCGGCGAGTTTAACAATTAATGAAAATGCCGATCCAACGGTAAGACAAGATTTTGAAAGTCACTTTAATGTCATGGTACCAGAAAATGCATCATATTATAAGCACACATTTGAAGGCTCGGACGATATGCCAGCGCATATAAAGGCTTCCTTACTTGGCGCTTCTGTAACAATTCCTATTACCAATGGATCACTCAATCTAGGAACTTGGCAAGGCATTTATTTGTGTGAACATAGAGATTATGGAGGCTCTAGAAAACTTGTGGTAACAGCTTATGGAAAATGATGTTATTGCATTATCTTCGTCTGTAAATATTTAAAACACTACCTTGAGTTTTTACATAGACGTCATTATTCCTATTCCGCTTCAAAGGCTATTTACCTATGCCATTACCGAAGCAGAAGCAGACTTCTTAAAACCAGGAATTAGAGTAGCTGTGCCTTTTGGAAAATCAAAAATATATACTGCTCTAGTCTATAATATTCATCAGACACCACCACAAGCGTATACAGCAAAATCTGTCCATCAAATTTTAGATGAAGACCCTATTGTTAGTGAAGTTCAATTAAACCTTTGGAAATGGATATCTAACTATTACATGTGTACCTTAGGGGAGGTGATGAGAGCAGCATTGCCAAGTTCATTAATATTAGAAAGTGAAACGCTCATTGTTGGTGTTGAAACCGAATTGGACGAAGAAAACCTCAAGGATGATGAATTCCTTATCTATGAAGCTTTACAACATCAATCTTCGTTGAAAGTTAAGGACGCAGCGACTATAGTAGATCGTAAAAATGTGCTGCCAGTCTTAAAGCGTCTCATAGATAAAAATGTTATTACACTTGAAGAAGAAATTCATGAAAAATACACACCGAAGCTGGTCAGATATGTTAAGCTAAATGAAAGGTTTAATTCTGAAGATGAGCTAGAGCAGTTATTGTTATCATTAAAAAGAGCTCCAAAGCAAAGTGTAGTGTTACTGTCCTTATTTAAGTTAATGACGAATGATATCACTCATATTAAAGTGAATGCCTTGCAGAAAGAAAGCCAAGTGTCTCCAGCAGTAATTAAGTCATTAATTGATAAAGGCATATTGGATGAGTTCTATTTAAAAGAAGATAGAATTTCAAATAATAGTGCTGATCAAGACGAGATTAAAACGCTGAATAATGATCAGGAAGAAGCACTTTCTCAAATTAAGTCACTTTATGATGAAAAAGATGTGGTCTTGCTTCATGGTGTAACGTCTTCAGGAAAAACAGAGATTTACACAAAGCTTATCCAGGAGGTTATAGAATCAGGAAAACAAGTGTTATATCTTGTTCCGGAGATTGCATTAACAACACAGCTTGTAGATCGTCTTAAGTCTTATTTTGGCGATTACATTTCTGTCTACCATTCACGCTATTCACTAAACGAGCGTGTTGAGTTGTGGAATAATCTATTAAAAAATGCGCAAAAAGCCCAAGTGATACTTGGAGCACGATCTTCGATTTTTTTACCATTCAGTAATTTAGGGTTAGTAATTGTTGACGAAGAACACGAACAATCCTATAAGCAATTCGATCCAGCACCACGATATCATGCCAGAGACACCGCTATTGTTTTAGCCAATCAATTTAAGGCAAAAGTCTTATTAGGGTCTGCAACTCCAAGTTTGGAAAGCTACTACAATACCAAGCAAGATAAGTATGGTTTGGTTGAATTGACTAGAAGATTCAACAATGTCCTAATGCCAGATATTGAGTTGGTAGATCTCAAGGATAAACAACGAAGAAAGCTAATGAAAGGGCATTTTAGCGATCGTTTGCTAGAGGAAATGGAAGAGGCGTTAGAAAAGAACAATCAGGTCATTTTATTTCAGAATAGGAGAGGGTATGCACCTATAGTAGAATGCCTAACCTGTGGTACATCTCCGCAATGTCCAAATTGTGATGTGAGTTTAACTTATCACCAATATAGAAATCAATTGCGTTGTCATTATTGTGGTTACAATATGGCTATGCTACAAAATTGTATGGCTTGTGGAAATCCAACTTTGGATAGCAAAGGATTTGGTACAGAACAAATTGAGCTAGAAGTAAAGGAACTATTTCCAGATTATAAAGTGGCTCGTATGGACTTGGATACTACAAGAGGAAAGCATGGTTATAAAAAGATTATTTCCGCTTTTGAACAGCAAGAGATTGACGTCTTGGTAGGTACACAGATGCTAACGAAAGGACTGGATTTTAGAAATGTAAAACTGGTCGGCATTATGAATGCAGATACAATGCTCAATTATCCAGATTTTAGAGCACACGAACGCAGCTTTCAATTAATGACTCAGGTTTCAGGACGAGCAGGAAGGACAGAGGCTAGAGGAAAGGTTTTGATTCAGACCTATAACCCATATCATAAGATATTACAACAAACAGCTTCCAATGACTATTCTGCAATGTATTTAGAGCAATTGGATGAACGACACAATTACAAGTATCCGCCAATATATAGGCTAATAAAGATTACATTAAAGCATAAGGACTATAATAAGGTAAATCAGGGAGCAGAATGGTTGAGCAAATCTCTAAGGCAATATTTCGGCGTTCATGTTCTTGGGCCTGAATTTCCACCAGTATCTAGAATACGCAATCAGTATCACAAGAATATCCTTTTGAAGATTCCTCAAAACCAATCCCTCAAAAAAACAAAAGAAGCTGTTCTTAAAGTGAAAAACAGCTTCCTTAGTATAGCGGATTTTAAGTCGGTTAAAGTAGTCTTAAATGTCGATAATTATTGAGTTTACATATTGTTAAGCGCATCCACAAGTTGAGTTTTCTTGTTTCGGCTCAGTGGAATCTCATATGCTCCAACTTCTACATTCTTACTATTAAACCTGTCAATTTTGTCTAGATTCACAATATATGATTTGTGAATTCTTAAAAACTTACCTTCTGGTAGTTCTTTCTCAAAGGCCTTCATTGTAGATAGCACTACAAGACTGTTTTCTTCAGTAACTACTTTTACATAATCACCAAGTGCTTCAATCCATTTAATATCTCTGATGTAAACTTTACGTTTCTTAAGGTTACTTTTTACAAAGATGTGCTCGCCATCGGTTTCATTGAAGTCTAGCTTTAATTTGTGTTGTTCCAGGGCTTTTTCAACAGCTGCATTAAAACGTTCCTTTGTAATTGGCTTTTGTAGGTAATCAGTCGCATCATAATTAAATGCTTTAAAGGCGTATTCTGTTTTACCTGTTACAAAGATGATTTGGGGTTTGTTGTTGAGGACGTCCAGCAGCTCGAAACCATTCAATACAGGCATCTCAATATCCAGAAAGATGAGGTCCACTTTGTGGGTATTGAGTCCGTTTTTAGTTTCTAGTGCACTGCTGTATTCCGCGATAAGGTTAAGAGAAGAGTGATTTTCTATTAACTTTACGATCGACAATCGTTGTATCGCTGAATCATCAACTACTACACAGTTTAAAGTCATAACATTTTATTCTTTTAGGTTAAGATATCGACAATGTTACAAAAAATTCGGTTAAAAACCAAAAAACATCGACAAACCGTAAATTTTAACAAAATTTTAACGATTTTATTGTAGGATAAAAATACAACTCCAAAATATTGTGTGTAAAGGAATTAATAGCTATTTTTGCACCCATTTTAATAACAAATATAAATTTATTTATGAATCATTACGAAACTGTTTTCATCTTGAATCCCGTTTTATCTGAAGACCAGATAAAGGAAACAGTAAAGAAATACGAAGATTTTCTTGTTTCTAAAGGTGCCAAGATGATTTCCAAGGAAGATTGGGGACTAAAGAAGTTAGCTTACCCAATCCAAAACAAAAAGAGTGGTTTTTATCACTTATTTGAGTACACTGTAGCTGGAGAAGCTATTGGGCCATTAGAAGTAGAATTTAGACGTGATGAGCGCTTTATGCGTTATCTAACCGTAAAATTAGACAAGCATGCAGTTGCTTGGGCTGAGAGACGAAGAGAAAAACTTAAACAAAAAGCGTAATTATGTCAAGCATAGAACAACAAGCAAAAGGAAAAAAAGAAGGAGAGATCAGATATCTTACTCCTCTTAATATAGAGACGCAAAAAGCTAAGAAGTATTGTCGTTTCAAAAAGTCTGGAATTAAGTATGTAGATTACAAGGATCCAGATTTCTTATTAAAGTTTGTAAACGAGCAAGGTAAGTTATTACCAAGACGTTTAACAGGAACTTCTTTAAAGTATCAAAGAAAAGTATCTGTGGCAGTTAAAAGAGCGCGTCATTTAGCACTTATGCCATACGTAGCAGATTTATTAAAATAATTACATAACTATGGAACTTATATTAAAACAAGACGTTGAGAATTTAGGATTTAAAGACGATATTGTAACAGTTAAGAACGGTTATGGTAGAAATTATTTAATTCCTCAAGGGCAAGCTATTTTAGCGACACCTTCTGCGAAGAAAGTATTAGCAGAGAACTTAAAGCAACGTGCTTTCAAAGAAAAGAAAATAATCGACGATGCTAAAGCTGTAGCTGAAGTATTGAATGGTCTAGAAATAAAGATTGCTTCAAAAGTAGGAACAGGAGACAAGCTTTTCGGTTCTGTAAACAATATCGATGTTGCAGCTGCACTTCAGAAAGAAGGACAGGACATAGATAAGAAGTTTATCAATGTTATTGGAGGAAACGTGAAGCGTTTAGGAAAATACAATGCAGTAATCAGATTACACAGAGAAGTAACAGTAGATTTACCATTTGAAGTAGTTGCTGAAGCGAAATAATTAACAAGTATAGTTAATAAAGAACAAGGGTTGCACGAGAGTGTAACCCTTTTTTTATTAATTTAAGGCGTCAAAAAATTAACTAATCCTTAAATTCCAGATGAAAAAAACTCTTTTCTCTTTTCTTTTATTGTGCTTTGTTGCCTTCGGATACTCCCAGGTAACAACATCCAACATTAAGGGTCTTATCCTTGATGAAAATGGAGATCCCTTACCAGGTGCCAATGTCGTAGCTGTACATACACCAACAGGTACTAAATATGGAGCGGCTACCAATTTTGATGGCCGTTATAGTATTCTCAATATGAGAGTCGGCGGACCATACAGTGTAACCATCACATACGTTGGTTATCAAGATAAGGTGTATAACGATGTATTTCTGGTTTTGGGTAAAACCCAGAACATAAATTATCAAATGGTACAGAATGCTGAAGAATTGGACGCTGTTGTAATTACAGGTTCTAATTCTGGCGTATTTGGTAGTGATCGTACAGGAGCAGAGACGAATGTCGGTCGTCGTGAAATAACCAGATTACCGACGATTTCGCGTTCAGCATCAGATTTTACTCGTCTAGAGCCTTCATCCACAGGAAACTCGTTTGGAGGACGTAATGACCAGTATAATAACTTCTCATTAGATGGTTCAATATTCAATAATCCATTTGGGTTAGATTCTCCAACACCTGGAGGTCAAACAGGAGCGCAGCCAATCTCACTAGATGCGATTGATCAAATTCAAGTTGCTCTAGCACCTTATGACGTCACTCAATCTGGTTTTACAGGTGCTTCGGTAAACGCTGTTACAAAAAGTGGTACTAATGAATTTCATGGAACGGTTTATGGATTCTTCAGAAATGAAGGGCTAACTGGTAAAAAGGTCGATGGAGAAGATGTGTTGAGACCAGATTTAGAGCAAAACCAATTCGGATTCAGTATAGGGGGACCAATCGTAAAAGATAAATTATTCTTCTTTGCAAATTTTGAAAAAGACCAAAGAACAGATTTAGGAACCAATGGTTTCTTTGCAGGGACTAACTCTGGAGCGCCAGGAGAGTCTAGGGTTTTAGAATCGGATTTCCAATTGGTAGATAACATTCTTAGACAAGTCGTTATTGGACAAGATGCCAATGGAGACGATATGTTCTATAATCCTGGACGATATGAAGGGTTTACTTACGACAGTAACTCTACCAAAGGAATCTTCAAGTTAGATTGGAACATCAATGATAAGAATAGATTAGCAATCATCTATAATTTCTTAGAAGCTTCGAGAGAGCAACCAGCTCACCCTACAGCATTAGGGTTTAGAGGTCCTGGACCTAATCAACTTCAGTTTGAAAATACTGGGTACGAAATCAACAATAATCTAGATTCTTTCCAATTGGAATTAAACAGTGATTTAGGAAACGGAATTAGTAATAAGTTCCAGCTAGGATATACACATTTCGATGATTTTAGAAATGCACTATCATCACCTGCGCCGACAATTACAATCCTTAATGAAGGTTCAAACTATATTATTGGAGGGCATGAGCCATTCTCTATAAACAATAGATTAGATCAAAAAGTATTTCAGTTTAACAACAATACCAACATCGTTAAAGGAAATCACACGTTTACCGTTGGGTTCTCTTTCGAAAAGTTCCAGTTCGATAATTCATTCAACTTAGGAGCTTATGGCGCGCAAGGTGTTTTCTTCCCAACAGGAGATATTCAAAGCTTTAGAGATACAGTAGGTGATCCTGGTGCTGAAGCCGCATTAGTAGGTTTCTACCAAGGATTGTTTAATGCTGCTATAGCTGCAGACAGCGCTTTGAATGCTGCAGGTACAGGAAATCCTGGAGGTTGGGCATTAGCAGAAACTAATGTAGGTCAGCTTGCTTTTTACCTTCAAGATGAATGGAACGTTAATGAGAACTTTAAATTGACCTATGGTGTTCGTTTCGATAGACCATTATATTTTGATACAGCTGAAAAGATTAGAGAAAACATAGATAGAAAAGGCGGTCCATTCGATCCTGGAACGTTTACAGGAGGAACGTATCAGCCAACAATCAATTACTTTGATCCAGATACAGGAGCTACTGTAAACTTAGATTCTGAACAATTACCATCCAATGATTTCCTAATATCACCAAGACTAGGTATAAACTGGGATGTGAATGGTAATAACAAGACTCAAGTTAGAGGTGGAACAGGATTATTTACTGGTCGTTTCCCATTCGTTTGGTTAGGAAACCAAGTACAAGGTGTAGATTTCTTCTTCTATCAATTAGTAGATCCAGATTTCCAATGGCCACAAGTATGGCGATCTAATCTTGGTGTGGACCACAGATTGGAAAATGGAATTACGCTTAGTGCAGATTTATCTTATACTAAAGATATCAATGGTGCACATGTACAAAATTGGGCATTGAATAACCCTTCTGGAACATTACAAGGTGTAGATAACAGACCAGTTTATGAGGCTTCTGATATTGCAGTGAATGCGTTTGGAGGCCCTACAAATGCATACGTGTTTACCAATTCTGATAAAGGGCGCATCTGGAACGCCACCTTAAAAGGACAAAAAACATTTGACAATGGATTATTTACAAGCTTAGCATATAACTACTTAAATGCGAAAGATGTAAACTCAATCGAAGCAGAAATTACAGGAGATGCTTTTGCTGGTAATGCTATTTCTGGCAATGCCAATGATGATGTGTTAAGTTATTCAAGATATGGAGATACACATAGAATTATAGGTGTAGCATCTAAGAAATTCTCTTACGGAAAAGATAAGTTTGCTACAACGATTTCGACATTCTTCGAGTATGCTCAAGGAGCACGCTTTAGCTATACTTATGGAGGAGATCTTAATGGTGATGGTTCTAACTTCAATGACTTGTTATACATTCCTACGGCTAGCGAAGTACAACAAATGCAATTTGCAGAAGCAGGCATGGCAGATGCGTTTGAAGCTTATATTCAACAAGATGATTACTTAAGTGATAATAGAGGTTCTTATGCTGAGCGTTACGGAGCATTGGCACCATGGAGAGGTCGCTGGGATATTAAGATTCTGCAAGACTTTAATTTCAAAGTAGGTAAGGAAACACATACTTTACAATTGAGTGCAGATGTTCTTAATGTTGGAAACCTAATTAATAGTGATTGGGGTGTTGTAGAAGTACCAAACAGCATTCAGCCACTTGGAGTTTCTGTAGATGAAAATAATGTACCTACATATACTTTTAATGGTGATTTAACACAGACATTCAGTTCCGATGTGAGTTTGTTATCTAGATGGCAAGCACAGTTTGGAGTTCGTTATATTTTCTAAAGACTAATTCAATAATAACGTGTAAATTTGCGCTCTTAATTTTAAGAGCGCATTTTTTATAATTAGTTATGAAGTATTCAAGATTAAGCAAAGAACAGTTAGAAGAATTGCATCAGGAGTTTATCAACTTTTTAGCGACGCAATCCATTACTGCAGATGAATGGACAAGGATTAAAACTGATCAACCAGAAGTAGCAGAACAGGAGTTAGACGTATTCAGTGATTTGATTTGGGAAGGCGTATTGAATAAAGTTGAATACATAGAACATATTTCGCCTAAACAAATGCATTTATTCAGAATGAAAGAAGAAGGCATGCATGTTATCGCGCTGAATATTAAAGTTGATATCGATATTACTACAAATGAAGGCTATCAGTGGCTTAGAAGTAATTTAATGAATGAATCAGTAGAGTTTCTACAAGCCAATAAAGAATACTCAGAAGACAAGAACTTAGATAAGTTCAAATTGATTCAACAAGGCGGAGCAATAACCAAAGGCGAATTGTATGGTTACTTTGATAACCTAATAAATTAATTTCACCGTTGGCGTTTCATTCAAATTAAGAAATATTGAACGTAGGAATGAAGGTGCAAAGCAAAGCTTTAAGCACGAAATTCCGAAAGTGAAAGATGCTTTAGCAATTTCCTTATTTGAATTTGATTTTTTGGTTCGTTTTGTATCAAGACAAAATGAACATATAAATAAATTAGAGTTTTAATTACTTTTACAGCAAATTAGTTACTAATAAAAAATAGATCTCCACTTTTGTGGGGAGTAGATATGGCACAAAAACCAAGCATACCAAAAGGCACAAGAGATTTCAACCCAGATCAGGTTGCAAAGCGTCGTTATATATTTAATACGATTCAGGAGCAATTTGAACAATTTGGATTTCAACCTATTGAAACGCCAAGCTTTGAAAATTCTGAAACCTTAATAGGGAAATATGGTGAAGAAGGGGACCGCTTGATTTTCAAGATTTTGAATTCTGGGGATTATTTAAGTAAGGTTGATGATGCTGTATATTCTGAAAAGAATTCGAATAAGATTACTGCTAAGATTTCTGAAAAAGCGTTACGCTATGACTTAACGGTTCCTTTTGCACGTTACGTTGTTCAAAATCAAAATGATATTACGTTTCCATTTAAACGCTATCAAATACAACCAGTATGGCGCGCCGATCGTCCACAGAAAGGACGTTTTAGAGAGTTTTACCAGTGCGATGCCGATGTTGTAGGGTCTCAATCATTATGGCAAGAAGTAGAGTTTGTGCAATTGTACGATGCTGTGTTTTCTGCTTTAGGATTGAAAGGAACTACCATAAAAATCAATAACAGAAAAATATTGTCTGGTATTGCAGAAGTCATTGGAGCTAAGGATAAGCTTATAGATTTTACTGTTGCTTTGGACAAGCTCGATAAGATAGGCGAGGAGAAGGTAAAAGATGAAATGCGTAGCAAAGGTATTTCTGAAGAGGGGATTGATAAGCTACAACCATTATTTGAGTTGAGCGGTAATTTTGGAGCACAAATCGAAAAGCTCAAATCAATTTTATCGAGTTCAGAGGATGGTCTTAAAGGTATTGAAGAACTTGAGTTTGTAGATAAAGCAATACAAGAGTTAGGATTAAAAACATCAACTTTACAATTAGATGTCACCTTAGCCAGAGGACTAAATTATTATACAGGAGCTATCTTCGAAGTATCTGCGCCAGAAGAGGTACAGATGGGTTCTATAGGTGGTGGCGGTCGCTATGATGACCTTACTGGAATCTTTGGACTTAAGGATGTTAGTGGTGTTGGAATAAGTTTTGGTTTGGACAGAATTTATCTGGTGATGGAAGAATTGAATCTGTTCCCTGAGACAATTACGGAAAGTACCAAAGTGTTGTTCATCAATTTTGGAGAGAAAGAAGCTTTGGCATGTATGAAGGCAATTAAAGCACTTAGAGAGAATGGAATCAGTTCTGAGTTATATCCAGACAGTGCTAAGATGAAAAAGCAAATGACCTACGCTAATAGACGACAAATTCCTTATGTAGTAATCGTAGGAGAGGAGGAACTCAATACAAACATGTTTGCTCTAAAGAATATGGTTACAGGTGAACAAGAAAAAGTTCCAATTGAACAATTGATTAAAAATTTGAAATAAAAAAAGCCCCAATTAATTGGGGCTTTTTTAGGTTAAGATTTAAGAGATTTGGAGCATTACTTAACTAAAACTTTCTTAGATACTGAACCGCTTGCAGTATATAATTTGATAATGTAAGTACCACTACTTAAATTCTTAACTTCATATTCAGAATAACCGCTTCCTGAAATATTTTCTATAGTGTGTATCGATTGTCCAAGCATGTTGAACATCTCAATTGACTTTATGTCTAATCCTGTTGGATTTCTAAGTACGACGCTTTCAATGTCATTTACATAATAAACGTCTACTGTATTCAATTCACTTTCTCCAATGCTTAATGAATCTGGATTACTGAAAGTAATTTCGAATCTATCATTGTATTCACCTGCATCCAGATAGAATTCATGATCTCCTTCTGAAAGGTTATAGTACATCTCGTTATCCTTATCGTGAAGGTAAACTGTGATATTACTTGGTACGTTTTCTAATTCGTTGATAGAAATAGTATTCATACCGTCCATATCTGTTTTGATACCTATTGGATAAACTGAATAGTCTTCAGCTTCATTACTACCTTGAATAATATACTTTTCACCTTCAACCATCCAGTAAAGATCATCCATCTGACTTTCATTCAACTTGGCATCATAACCCCAATCTACATTTACAGTAGCGTTTTCATCTATAGTTAATAATACCTGACGTTGTAAAGTATTCACGGAGTATAATCCAATTCTGAATTTCATTCTGTCATCGCCACCTGTATTAACATTTGGATCTGCAGCTGTTCTCATGAACACTGAAGCACCACCATCTAATACTGCGCTTTCTCTTTGGAAGACACGTTGACCATTGTTAAAGTTGATAGTTCCTCCAGAACCTTCAGCAACAACAAAGAATCCTTGACTTACTGCGATATATCTTCCTGGACGTTTTCTCGGAGTTCCTCCTGTACCTACATCTGGGTCGTTAACACCAAGTGACGCAGATGGCACTCCACCAGAAAGGTTATAGGTTGCATAACCTCCAAGGTAATCACCTAGGTTGTGGTTTCCACCTCCCCAGTGCTCCCAGAAGTATAATGTACCTGTAGTCGCTCCTGTGCCTCCAATAACGCTTCCGTTATCTAAGATGAATTGATTAGCATCTATTGCTGAAGCATACGGATTACCAACTAGATAATCATTGTTGGCATTGATGGTAAGGTTAATGTCACCATTGTTTGGTTTACCAAGGAATACATAGTTTTGCTCATCAGCTACAACTCCAGAACCAGGTCCTTTCATTGTAAATCCTTCACCAGCCAGCATTGATCCAGTACTACGTACATGTTGCCATGCAGAATAGTCATCATCTGGTTGGTTAGCAAATTTCCATATCCAGTAATCTGCAATAGTAATAGGGTTAGTATTACTACCATCATATCCAGAAGTTGCATAAGTAATAGCATTAGTACCATCTCTCATAACATCTGGTAGGGTATAACCATTATTATTTGTTGTTGTATTCATAATACCTACTGGTGATGACCAATAGTTATATGTATAGGTATCTGCTGTACCTTGTTGATCTCTTTCTACTGAACCAGCACTTGTTACTGCTAGATCACTATCTAAAGATTGTATTAATTGTGATTCACCTTCAAGATCAATATCTCCATCTAAGTTTAAGTAATGCGTTACGGTTAACCCAGTACCATCAAATGTAGTTGTAGCTAAATTTGTAGTACCATCAACTGTAAGCGTATTACTATCTACGAATAGAGCAAGTACCGATCTGTTTCCATTGTTAGCCGTTGGTAAATCAGAATCGTCATCAATAACAACGGAGTGCGTTGTTCTTACAATATTCCAATCTACTGAAACATTACTGTCGACAATAGATGTAGTACCAGGAATGGTTTGTAATGTACCATTTACCCATGTATTATTAAGATCCCATTGTCCATCTTGAGCAGATTGGTAAGGTAAAGGAGCAGTTTGTCTGTCGACAGTTCTCAAGTTTCTTAAAGCTCCTTGATGACCATTACCAGATTCGTCTTTCGTATTTGTATATGTATATGTAGACATTGGGTAGTAACCAGCTAGATCAGCCCAAGGCAATGTACTTACATCGTTCTTGGTTGGTGTTACACTGATATCGTTAAAGTATTTACCAGAAACGAATGTTGCATTAGCTTCAATCTCCTGGTTCATGATATAGTGTAATTGATCTACTGTTAAAGCAGCATCCCAAACACGAACCTCGTCAATGTTACCATGGAAGAATGCTTGTGGAGTATTCTTTGCCGCAGCACCAATATAGAATGAATGTGTTGTCGCTGCTGGTGCAGATAAACTCGCAGTGTTAGAAAGCACACCATCGATGTACATACGAGCTGTACCTGAGCTATACGTTACAGCAATATGATGCCATTGATTTAATGGAATCTGAACGTTAGATGTTATTGACTGTGATCCACTAGCTCCCCAAGACATTTCAGCATAACCAGTAGTCGTGATTTTTAAATCATATCCACCAGTATAAGAAGCATCACGCTTAGATAAAATAGACTTGTTAGCAGAGTTAGTATCTCTCATCACCCAAGCAGAAACTGTAAATCCAGTATTGTCTAGGTCTAAGGCATCTTCCATATCTACATAGTTGGTATCTGCTGGGTCGAAATAAATCGAACGCTCAAACACACGCTCTGGTGCCCAACCAAATGTGATATACTTAGTGCCGTCAAAATCATAGTTTGTAGTTAATGTCGCTTCACCTAATTCATTAGTCGTCGCTGACATTACTCTATAATCTGCAGTAGGGTCAAAGTTTGGCGTATCTGATATAAACATTAAGTAACGTCCATCTGGAGGTGTCGCAGTTCTTACAGCATTTGTAAGGATTTCAACTTCAACTTCTGGAATATCTCCACCTCTTTCAACAACTTTCCATGTTCTTGCGATACCGTTAAACTGTACCCAAGTACCACCTGAAATAGTAGGTGTAATATCTGTACTCATATCTACATCTACAACTACAGCTGGATCATCTAAATCCACACCATCGTTACCCCAGATAAGGAATTGCTTATCAGTTAAAGATGTATTTGTGTTAAGATTGTTTGTGTTAGCAATACTAGAGATTCCCATGGTTAATACACCTTGTGTTCTACCAGTTCCATCTGTAGCATTGTTTACACTTCTAGATTGCTTTTGTAATAGATCAGAATCATCATCTCTACCGATTCCTGCGATATCATAGTTAAACACATCATTTGCAGGAACTCCAGTATCAACATCCCAGATTACAGTACCATCACTATCTACATAGTCTTGAGAAGTACCATTAACACCAAGTGTGATTCCATACTTAATACCTAAGTAAGATTGAATTCTATTTCTTTCTTGTGTTAAATCTGTATCAGTTAATCTATCTTTAAATGAGATAACTTCAGCAATTCTTGCATTAGTAGTTGCTTCCCAACCTTTACTACGACCAATCCAGTAACGTGTGTCGTCACTATTAAGGAATTCGGCAACGTCATTTTGGTTGGTTTCAATATCGTTAGCATTGTAATACAACTCCTGTTGTGTATTACCAGTATTTCTTCTTGTATTTATAATACCTACATTGTCATAGCTAGAACCAGTTCCGATTTCTGCAACAGCATAACCATCACCAGCTTCCGTTTGGGTATAAGTAGAGTGTGCATAAGAAATAATCTCTCCACTAATTCTACCAGTATAATCTCCAAATCCAATTCCTGTTGTATCCGTCTGATTATTTGAAGTATTAGAATCACCACAAATAACATCCATAAAACCAAAGCTATTATCAACTGGAGTGTCATCTGGAATGATAACGATAAACAACTCTTCTGTGTAATACCCATAATCACCTTCAAGGAATTGCGTTGTATTAAGGTCATATCTATAGTCACTGTCTAGTGAGAATGTAGCATAGGTATTATCGAACTCAATTACAGGATTGAAGTTTACATTATCTGTTGCATTATCTCTGTATGTAGGGCTTTGTGCAGCAATATGTGGCTTAGCGTCTGCTGCAAATCCTTGATCTTCCCATACAGATACAGAATCTCCATCAGTATGGTTACCATCATTAGCTTTTAACCATAACGATAAATCTGTAGTCGCATCGCCAGGAATGATTGTAGGATCGGCTGCATCGAATAATGATACATTATCGATTGCCATATCACTTCTATTATCATTAGACACGTCACCAACAAATCTTAGCTTAATAGTTTGCCCGATATAAGGTGAAAGGTCAAGACTTATAGCAATCCATGCAGATAATCCAGCACTTTGTAGCGAACCACTATGTGACCAAGGGATTACCGTAAATGTAGAACCTCCATCTGTACTTAGCTCAATGCTTAAATCTCCCATATAGCTTGTACCACTGGCTTCACCTCTCATATGGAAGTGGAACGTAAATCTTGGGTTAGCAAGACCTGTTAAATTATAACATGGACTATTAAGTATTGCAGTAGTATTAGTATTACCATTAGACTCAGTAAATAAGTAATAACTACCACTATCTGCTTGAGCAGGACCAGTTTGCGTAGATGGTGTACCACCAGTTTGTCTTGTCCAATCAAAATCATCACTAGATGTTTCTTGATACCAATCGCCTAATCCAGTTTCAAAATCTTCAGAGTGTGGGAAAGATGTTATTGTGCTTCCTCCACATATATCGATACCCATACCTTGAATATCAAATGTATAAGGGTTCTCATCACTATCATCATTTGCAATCGAAACAGATGCAGTCCTTAACCCTAAAGCACTTGGGTTGAACGTAATGTCGAATGTTGTACTACTACTAGACGCAATAGGTGTTGATGGGTTTGCAGTAAGTGTAAAATCTGCTGCATGAGCTCCAGTAATGGTTACATATGGAGAAGAACCAGTTAAGTTTAATGAAGCTGTACATCCAGTATTATTAATCGTAAATGTGTTTACATTGAATCCAGCAGCTGCGTTAACACTACCAAAGTCTGTATCATCTGTCGGATCCGGAGTCGTATCACCATCAGTGATTTCAGTACCGTTTCCTGTAACTTGCATTTCTGCTCCTGCAGCACCACCTGAGACGTTAAAGTTAACATTAACACCAACTCCAGCTGAGGTAGTAGATGAACCATCGTTATTTATAACAATAACACCATTAACTCTTACAATAACGTATGGTCCTGTTCCATTCCATCCGTCACCATATGTATCGTACATGGTAATGTAATAGTTATTTAAATCTTGAAGACATCCAAGATCTACAGTAGTTGCATAACTGTTATTGGCACTACCATCGTATCCATTGTCAATTGTGCTTAGCAAAGTATTACTTGGATCATACACTTCAACTCTGTTTTCAGAAGACCAGCTAGGCCAGTAAACTTCTACTGTTACCTGAGAGTATGTAATTGTAGAACCAGTACCTTGTATATCGAATGTATAAGGATTTTCATCACTGTCATTGTTGGCGATAGATACTGTTGCAGTTCTAAGACCTAATGCACTTGGATTGAATGTAATATCGAATGTTGTACTACCGCTAGCTCCAATAGTCGCAGCAGGAATTGCAGTAACCGTAAAATCTCCAGCATGAGCACCACTAATTGCTACATAAGGCGAAGCCGCTGTAAGATTAAGGTTAAGTGTTCCTGTGTTCTGAATTGTAAACGTATTTACATTGGTTCCGGCAGCAACATCAACACTACCAAAATCAGTATCATCTGTTACAGATGGTGTAGTATCACCATCAGTTATATTAGTTCCGTTTCCTTGAATGTTGATTTCTGGCGCTGGCGTGAAACCAGTACCTTGAATATCAAACGTGTAAGGATTTTCATCACTATCATCATTAGCAATCGATACCGTAGCTGTTCTTAAACCTACAGCACTTGGATTGAAAGTGATATCAAAAGTTGTATTTCCACTTCCTGCAATCGAAGGCGCAGGAATTACTGTAACTGTAAAATCTGCTGCATTTGCACCACTAATTGCCACATAAGGTGAACTTCCCGTAAGGTTTAAAACTGCAGATCCTAAGTTTTGTATTGTAAAGGTATTAGCATTTGTTCCGGCAGCAACATCAACATTGCCAAAATCTGTATCGTCTGTTACAGAAGGCGTTGTGTCTCCATCATTAATCGTATTTCCTAGTCCAGTGATATTAATTTCTGGAGTTGGAATCGCTAAACCGCTTAAATCTATAATTTGAATTTCATGACTCAACGTACCATTATTTTTGTGGCACCAGTGTGCAGCTTGAGTTGTGGAGTTTAGGTAGTAGTTTCTCCATCCTCTACCATAACCAGCACCTGTACTATTTGCTGTAGTTGTTCCTACAATTAAGGCTTCGCTTAAAGATGAAAGACCAGCACTAGCAATATTGATAGTCGTTTCTCCATTTGAGTTACTTGTGTCTTGAAAACGAGTAACATTAAGTCCAGTATTATTTAATACATGAACAAAATGCCTGTTAGTTCCATCATGGTTAGAGTGGAATGTCCAATCTACGGTTTGGTTATTTGCACCTGGGTCAGTGATTGGCCAGTTGTCTGCACAACCATCATCAACACCATCTGTAGTCATATCCCCTCTATGGTGTGTGAATATAATCGCTTCGCTCCAATCACTAACATTAGTTGCTGTACCCGTACCATCAGAGTTAGCTCTTAAGGTAATAGAACCAGTATCTGCAGAAGAACTACCAGAGTCACCATGCAAAACCGTCCAGTTGCTACCAGTAAATTCAACTACAGTAACATAAACTGTAATGTTATTACCATCTGAACCCTTCTGTACTCTAAGTGTTGTAGCATTTTCTAAATAAGCTACTGCAGTACTAGAATCGGCATCATCACCATTTGCACTGTTAATAATACCAGTAATAAATGGAATACAATCATTGGCATTAACTACTCCTGTTAAGGCTTGAGTAACACTATTGGTACCACCATTTAAGGATATGGTATAACGACCTCTAACAATCATTTCGTTAGCACCTCCTGGGCTACCTGTGTACTCCCATAAGGAAGTGTTGAATCTCATGGTTTGAGATCTAGAACCAGAATCCCTATAATAGGATAGGGTAGTTGTACCAGTTAATTGTCTACCACCAGACATATCATCACCCTCTAAGTTGTTTGTGTTTAAGTCTGTTCTACCTGCATTAGCTTTACGGTTATTATTTGCTAGTGCAACGGTATTGGACATATTAACTGCGGTAAAACTCGTATTGGTTCCACCACTGTTGCCAATATCATCCTGTATGTGTTGTACATTAAAATCTTGAGCTGTTAAAGCTACAGATGTGAAAAGTATGCAAGTGAGTAGCGCATACGTTCTGAATGAAAGCGTAATAGTTTTCATAAGCGGTTAAATTTTGTAGATAATGGGGGTTATCTATTATGTGTCAAATATAGAATCGAATTCTATGAAATGCAAAAAAAATCGATGAAATACACATTGAATTTGTAACTTGTTGATTTTCATATAAATAAAAACCCGAAATCTTAAGCAAATTTCGGGTTCTTGCTAAATTTTATATTCCTAATTACTGTCTAATCAATTGTTTTACAACTGAGTTGCTAGTTTCATTATCTATGATTTTTATGAAATAGCTCCCTTGAGATAGGTTGTCTAGGTTTGATAAATTGAATACGCCATTCTGTGAATTTAGGCTATCAACTTTCAATATTGAACGACCAAGAGCATCATACATTTCTACTGCAATACTATTTGTAGCATATTGGTTTGGTAGTTGAATGTTGATACTATTATTGAATGGGTTTGGATAGATACTTGTATCACTCAACTCATTATCAGCTATAGTAAGTGTATCTTCAACAGTAACAATAACTTCTTCACGAGCACTTTTAATTTCTTCAACCTTCCAGTCGTAGAAGAAATAGTAGTATTGTGTTCCTGCATTACTATCTGTTATCGTCACAGGTCCTGATGTGTAAGGATAGGATGTACCTGCATTATTTCTCCATATCTGGAAACCACTAGACATTTCTTTACTCGCTAGTCTCATATCAGTTCCAACAGGAATTATGAAGTTTAATTCTACTTCTTGAATTCCGGTGTTGTCAATAATAAAGACTCTAGAGTCTAACATGTTTCCAGAACTATCTTGCAATTGGATTTCGATTTCACCAGTATTTCCGGCGTTAATCTCAACAGACTTTAAGCGTACCTGTTCGGTACTGCTAAATACTAAATAGCGTTCAGTAGAGCCTCCAGTAAATTGATTACCATTGGCTTGGTTATCTGTTGAACCAGCATTTGGTCTAGAGATTACATCTTCAACAAAGTAAGATGTTGTCACATTCAAAGATGGTGTGGTAAAGTTTGCACCAGTAAAAACAGGGGCAACATCATCAGCGTTTTCATACCAGTTAATCGTACCAGATCCTGTTGCAGATAGGTCAGCTGTTTCACCTGTATTGATTGTAACATCATTCGCGATTGGGTTTGCTGTTGAAGCGACCATCGTAACATTTTCGATTTTTACAGCATTGTCCGTCACCGTAATATTTCTATTTTGAGTCACATAACCTGGAGCTTCAAAAGTTACATTATAGGTACCCGCTTTTATTGGTCTATAGTAGTCACCTAGATCTTTATTAGAAGTTATCCAAGAGTTCAAAGCATCGTGTCCACTAATGTACACTCTAGCTTCAACAGGATTTCCAGATTCATCAGTAATGATTCCCTGGAATCCATAGTTGACCTGCTTTATGTAGTCTAAGAATGCTTGTCTATTATAGTCCCAGTGATTTGGCAACTGATTTCCATTGATCCATTTAGTATCTGAAAGCTCTATCGTTACTTCTCTAGAATGTCTATAATAGTTCATGTAATCTTGACGTCCGCCATAAACAACATACCATGCAGCACCATTTGTCACACCTGGGCTTGGGTAAGTCCCTGCATCTTCATCAACAGTCATATACCCAGCAGGGCTATTGTTTTGACAATGTGTAGCATATTCAACTGAAATATGTTCATACCAATCGTGATCCGCATGCTGATCATAAGTATTGTCATAAGCATAATTCACTAACTCAGTACCGCCATGGAAGTTTGCTGATAAAACAATATCATGAGCTTCTTCAAATTTCATAAAAGCTATAGTTTCTGCTTCATAAACATTACCAATACTACTAAAGTGTAAACGACTTGTATTACTACCATTACCATTAATTCTCCCAATATTTTGATTATCTGGATAGTTTCTATTTAAATCTTGATTGTTAGCATTTCCACGCCTAGGATTTGTAATCGTGTTATTTCCTGCAGCTCTATAAGCACCATCAGGATTTGCTAGTGGATTGATATAGATTTCGGTTGAATTAACAATATTATCAACTTCAGTATCACTACCATAGTTGGTCAATAGATAATCGATCAATCGAATCATTAATGGGTATCCAGCCAATTCATCACCATGCATAGATGATGTATACATAAATTCTGGCTCAGCTTCATTTTGATTAACATTATCAGAAATCTTTAACATTAATAATTCGCGACCTGTAGACGTTGTACCTATGGTTTCTAAAGAACATAGGTTAGGATATGTTGTAGCATAGTAATTCATTTTTGCCACATATTGCGAATATGTAGGATATTCGTCCCAAGTAGTATCCCAAGCATTTACATCGTAAGACACAGAACCATGTGGATTAAACTCATTATCACTTTCATTAACGCTATAGGATAGACCGTAGGTTAAGAATCTTTCGAAGGTTTCTGCTGTTCCGTAAGCTTCAATTTCTAAAGTCTCTCTGTTTACTCTATGTCCAATAGACAAGAATTCGGAAATCTCTTGAAACTGCTCTACACTATTAGCTGTAAAGAAAAAGCAAACTTCTCCTTTAGACTGAATATAATCCTGAGCTTTTTGAAGGTCGGTTTGTGAGTAGGTGCTGAATGCACATAGTAATGCAAACGCAAATAGAATAGTAGTTTTTTTCATCAGATTTGGGGTTGTTTAATGAAATTTTGCGAGGCTAATATATCATAATATTTTAATTTTTATCTATGAAATGCATAAAAAATCGATGAAATGCATTTTTATAATAGATTACTTCTAAATGATAATCTTCTTAATTATTGTTTTTTGATTAGAAGTAACATGAATAATTAGTGTACCATTAGAAAGGTAGTTGGTTCTATATTCAGCAGATTTTGTGTGAGTATTGGGTTTATCCAAATGATATAGAATCCTTCCATTGATATCGAATATTGAAAGTGTATCAATAAAGCTAGACTCGCTACTGATTGCGAGTGTTTCTGAAAAGTTATCGTAATAGACATTTATTTCAGGTAGACTATGTTCTTCTATGCTAAGATATTCTGCCATAGCTGTGTTAGAAAAAGTGATATAGAACCTATTTATGTGCTCTCCATAGTCAATTGTTGACAAAAATGAACTGTTGTTAATTAGCGTGTAAGTATTTAGCACACTATCGTAAACGTAAACATCTATTTCATTATCAAAGTTTTCTAAAGCATCTAAGTCAATAGAAATTTCTCCTGGGTTACTAATAAACATTCCTAGTGGATATACTTTCATATCATCAAAACTCCCAACCCCTTGGATAACATAGCGTTCATCATCAATCATCCAGTTTAAATCATCTGGAAGGTTTTCGATATTAGCAGCATCATAACCATAGTCAAACCCATCTGTTGCGGCATCATCTGGAGTAAACCCAAGGAGCAAATGTCTTACATAACCAGTTGAGGTTGTAAAATCAATTCTTACTCTTTGAATATCATTAAAATCTTCAGAATTTGTTGTTGAATCGGAGCTAGCAGTTATAGGATAAAAGCATATAAAAGCAATAGCAAGCTTTAGTAAAGTTTTCATCATAAGTAGATTTAAGGGCTCTACAAAGATAGAACTTTATCTATGAAATGCAAATATTATCGATGAAATGCTTTTTAATATAGCTTTTGAACAATATAAACTTAGAGTGAAATAATTACTTTTTTATTGAAGACTTTACCTTCGCTATGTACTTTCACAATATAAGTACCTTCAGAAATACCAAGCACAGGAACAGATATACTGCTTGGAGAGAAACCATCAGAATCTAACCATGTCCTTACTTTTTGACCTAGGATATTGTAAAGCTCTATTTTATCTATAGGTCTACCGTCAAAAGTATTAACATAGATATAATGACTTTCGCTAAGGTAACTAATCACCATCTTATCTTTTTCTACTTCAGAAATTGATAACGTGTCTTCCTCCATGAAGGTAATAAAGAAACGATCTATATGGTCACCAGAATCAACTTCAATAACAAAATCGTTATCATTGATTTGGAAGTAAGTATCTAGTAATGCATCATAAATAAAGACATCAATAACGTCACTAAAATTCTCCAATTGAGATAATGAAACTTCAACGGAGCCACTATTAGTCATGAACAGGCCTAAAGGATATTGTTTGGTAATGTCAAAAGAACCAACACCTTGAGTTGAGCAAGTCAATTCATCAACCATCCAAAGCATATCATCTTCCAACAATTCAGTTTCTTCAGCATCATAACCATAATCAAAACCATCAGTAGCAGAATCATCTGGTGTAAACCCTAATAATAAAGGTCGTATAGCACCATCAGGGTTTTTGAAATTAATTCGAACTCTCTGTATATCATCTTCTCCAACAGCATCAGAGCTAGCAGTAGTATTAGGGTTTTCACTTCTTATAAATACTGAAGTATTTACAGCTTCTCTAACAAATTGTCTTTGATCGTTATGGAATGTCACATTACCACCTACATTACTGGCCGTAACATAGAACCCTTGCGCTACTGGGACATAACGTCTTGGTATTTTTGAAGGTGTTCCATTGCCACTTACCAGAGGAGGCGAAACCGCAGCGTTACCACCTGTTAAGTTATAGGTAGCATAACCACCTTCATAATCCTCTAAAATGTGTGTGAAGTTAGAAGTATAGTGTTCCCAGAAGTATAGAGTACCGTCTGTACTGTTTGAGCTTCCAGCATTTCCACCAGGAATATTATCCAATATGAACTCATTGCCATCTAAGGCCGAAGGGTAAGGATTCCCAACTAATGCCTGATTTCCAATCGTGATTGGCGTTGTAATGGTGCCGTTATTTGGCTTCCCGATATATACATAGTTTTGTTCAGAAGAGGCAGCGCCACTACCTTTCATAGTATAACTTAGACCAACCGCTAGAGTTCCCGTTTCTGTTAAGTACCTCCAATCGGCATAAGTATCCGCAGGATAGTTTTCATAAACATAAATCCAGCGTCTACTTAGTGTAATAGGAGTAGTAGAGCCATTTGCGTCATAACTATTAGTCCATTGGAAATTTAAAGGATTGTTACTATTAGTACCATCTCTAAAGACTCCATTTACAGTGTAATCTCCATTGTTTGAAGTTGTATTTATTGGGCTTACAGGTGAACTCCAATAATTATAGTTGTAGAAGTTCGTTGTACCCTGTTGATCTCTTTCCAGATAACCAGCACTAGTAACGTCTAGTATACTGCCTTCGTTTTGAATCAATTGAGATTCGCCAACTAGATCAATAAACCCGTCTAGTTTTAGGTAATGAGATACTGTTAAACTTTGACCAGTATTAGTTTCATTTTGAGTGTCATTTGGATCTGAAATCGTTAGCTCTTTACCAGACGTATCAGAAATTAATCCAAGAACGGTTATATTTTTATTTCCTGAATCAATATTATGAGATATTTGAACAATATTCCAATCTATTGGCGTAACACCGTCTATACCCAAGCTATTTGGAGCATCCCAAACATTGAAATGAGTCCAAGTATTATCAGTTGCCCATTGTTGACCATCAACTCTAGACGTATATGGCAATGGCGCAGTTTCTTCTTGTGAAGAATTCATATTTCTTAAACGACCATCAATGCTTCCAGCAATTGTAGTTAATTGACCACAGTTAAGATCCATTCTGTAATAACCATCAAGATTTGCCCATAATAAACCGTTGATATCCAAAGGCACAATTTCTCCTCTTACAGTATTACCATTATTTTGAATTTGTTGATTCATCATTTGTCGAATCTGGTCTACAGTAAGAGCAGTGTTCCATATTCTTACTTCATCAATCCATCCGTTATAGTGATTTGTTGGATCTCCAGTTTTATCCATTGCACCAATGATAAAACTTCTAGCGTTCACCGATGGAGCCGAGCCGGCAGTAGTATTGACAAGTATACCATCAACATATAACCTATAATTTCCTGAATTGAATGTTACAGCAACATGATACCATCTATTTATGGTTAGTGCATATGGTGAATTAATAGAGCCACCATTGTTCCAATTGAATGACAACGTATTGTTAGTTAATCGCAAGTCGTAACCATTAGTAAGGTTGTTAGCGTCTCTTTTAGATAGTAAAGCTTGTGTGCCAGACAATGCATTTGGTTTAACCCAAACTTCAAGACTAAAGTTATTTCCAGCCGGGTAGTTGTCATCAAATGTGATATAATCATTCACACCATCAAAATCAACTGTGTTACAATTGTCTATTATAACTTGCATGTCATCAAAAGAGCAGCCAGCAACGGTCCATCTAAGTGTATAAGTTCCAGCTTCACCAGTAAAAGTTGCTCTCGGGTCACCTACATTTGAAAAGGAATAGGTGTTTCCGCAAGCCGAAGGCGAAGATACAACGGACCAGACACCAGCATCTCCAGTTCCCGGATACGTTCCAGTGACATAATTATTATCATAAGCACCATTAGCAATATTTTGAGCAGCCGTTAGAGTATTATCGTAAGCATTAAGGTTTACAGTAGACAATCCACATTCTCCAGTAATAGGAGCAATGTCCTTACCTGCATAAGCGAAAGAGACATTAACATCTATAAACTCTGTACCTTCATCTCCATCAGCTCTACAGCCATTGATGAGAGATGTTACACCATAAGTTTGTACACCAGGAGTAACAGGAGTGATTGTTGTTGAAGCTCCTGTAGTAACTACGGTTCCTGTACCATCTGTCCACTCAATAACTTCGTCGACAGGAGCTTGAGGGATGGTTATATTCTCTAAAGCCCAAGAGCTAGTAGTATTACTATTCATGGTGAATTTTATTCTTAGGTTTGTTAACCCAATGTAAGAACCCAGATCAATTGACACATGTTTATCCACCAAAGAACTTAATGTATTTCTGCAACCATTAGGACCTCCAGGAGGCCAATTGAGATCAGCAAAACCACCACTGTCACTTGGACCAGTGTAATTATATGCAGCGCCAGGGTCTAGAGTTATAGGGTATGTAGCCCCTCCATCCAGAGAGAGTTCAATTAGTCCCCAAGCACCAGCAGTAAAACGAAAAGCTTGATCAAATTCTAAAGTAGCAGTTGCAAGTCCTAAAGTGTTAAAAGTAGGGGTTTCTAATGTTGTTATCCCGTTAATACCATGTGCAATAGCAAACTTATTATTATCCGGAGATTCATAACAACGACCACTAAAGTTATTAGGCCCATTAGTTCCTCGCCAACTCGTAGGCGAAGTGGCATTTCCTCCAGCGTTCCAGGAAGCTACGCCATCAACCAACCAACCTAAATTATTAAGATTGGCAGTATTAAAGCCGCCACCCTCATTTTCACCAAGAGGAATAGCAAATTCACTTTGAGCTTCAACAGTAATAGCATCTCCTAAACAAATTGAAAAAGTATCAGGGCCAATAATGGTTGGAGGAACATCTGGAGGGATCACAGATACAATGACTATAGTTGATGTCGCTTGACATGATCCAATTTGGATTACCGCTCGGAGTAATGTAGTATCGGTAATATCAGCATAATAATAAGTAGCTGCCGTATTAGCAATTGTTGTCCAATTCACACCCCCATCAAGTGATGATTCCCATCGAACAATATTTCCACTGTAACCAGTTAAATTAAATGTGGCGTTTTGAGGTTCGTCAGGGCATGCGGTGACTTCTACTAAATCGTCTGCATCAGCAATAGTTTCAGTATTGTTTAGGTAACCAGTAAGCGTACCACCACTAATCGTAGGACTATTTACGGTAACAGTAGCAGTACATGTATCAGTGTTACCTCCAACATCAGTTACTGTTAAGACTACCACATTAGAACCAATATCGGTACAATCAAAAGTGGATTGAGATAAAGACATTCCTGCAATACTACAGTTGTCTGAAGATCCATTATTTATTTGACTAGGAGTGATCGATGCTGTCCCATTTGTGTTATTTAATTGTATGGTAATGTCTTGGCAAACAGCTGTAGGACTTATGGTATCATCTATAATTATATTTTGAACGATGTCAATATCGTTACCATTACCATCATCAAAATTCCAAGTAATCGCGTATGAACCTTGACTAGAATATGTTAAGGGATCACTAGTTGTTCCAGTAATTGTTCCAGCACAATTATCATTTATTGTTGGTGCTGTTAATGTAGCACTACATTCAGCTGTAATGAGTGGTAATGTTATACTTGAAGGATCCTCATCATCGATCACGGTGATGTCGAATGAGCATGTCGCCGTGTTTCCTGCAGCATCCGTTATGACAAATGTGTTTGTTGTTGTACCGACAGGGAACTGACCACCCGATGCGATACCAGCCGTCTGTGAGACAGAAGCAC
>NZ_JANFDA010000006.1:0-227993 GCF_040493455.1 Winogradskyella sp. 3972H.M.0a.05
TCCATTGTGGTTCGGCATTACAATAGTTGCTATTACCTCCATGAAATACAATATTTGAAGGTACGTCATCTATGCCATCTCCATCAATGCCACTGATGTCTGTGGCCCAGCCCATCAATGTGGCATCATAATTTGAGGTTGATAATTTTACTAAATTAAACATCTCGCTCATATCAAATACTGCGCCTATATCCCATGACCCAAGATCTTGATCAAAACTGTCAGCTTCTGCAAACATATTTCTCATAGTTGTAACTTTTGAAACATCCCAACTACTAATGTCTTGGTTAAAACTATCGGCTCTAAAAAATACAGCGTTCATATTAGTAACTCTTGAGACGTCCCATGAGCTTATGTCTCTATCAAATGATACCGCATCTCTGAACATCCCAAACATGGAAAATACAGCACTAACATCCCAGTTACCAATATCTCCATTAAATAGTGGTGCAGCTCTAAACATGTTGCCCATATCTGTGACAGCACTGACATCCCAATGAGAGATATAATCTCCAGTGAACGCTGTAGCCCCTCTAAACATATCCCAAGCCTCGATAACATTACTTAAATCAGGTGCATCTATGCTGGCATTTGAAATGTTAAGATTTGTACAACCTCTAAAGGCACTGGCCATGCTCGTCCATTGTATACTTCCCCATTGTTCAATTCTCAGGATTTTATCTTTATCTCCACCATTGTTAAAGAAAATTCGTGGGAAATCTCCTTTAATAGCCACTGTATAGATTCCCGGAGAACCATAATCGTGGGTAGCATCACTAGTTATATTGGTGCTTTCCGCATTAAAGGTAACGCCGTCGTAGGTCCAATCAACCTCATAGTTGTATCCAGTTCCTGTGGTTGGAATGGTAATTTCGGTAGATCCTGATGTTCCCGGGTTAACCGTATTCCAAGTCGTAACGAATACTAGATCTGTACAATCCAGACCACCATCTGTGATATCCCAAGAATATGAGGTATCCAAATTTGTCCACGCCAATTCTGCATTGCAGAATGTACTATTACCACCATCAAAGGGAATACCAGTAGGGATATCATCAATACCGTCTCCATCCAAACCACTGCTATCTGTAGCCCAAGCTATTAACATGGCATCATAATTAGTTGTCGAAAGCGTGACGCCAGTGAACATGCCTCCCATTGTCCCAACACTGCTTAAATCCCAATCACTTAAATCTTGATCAAAACTAGTGGCACCATTAAACATGTCAAGCATAGAAGCAACATTAGAGACATTCCAATTGCTGATATCCTGATTAAAACTTGTAGCACCCTCAAACATACTGGACATCACAAATACATTTGATGTATCCCAATTTCCAATGTCATGGTTAAAGGCAGTTGCACCTTTAAACATGCTAGCCATATTACCTACATTAGAGACAACCCAATCACTAACATCTTGGTTAAAGCTTATAGCATTATTAAACATGTCAATTGTTGTGTTTACATTGGATACATCCCATTCGGAGATATCACTATCAAATGATGATGCTTCCCTAAACATCCCAAACATATTAGTAACATTGGATACATCCCAATCACTTAGGTCTCCGTTGAATGCCGATGCTTGATAAAACATGTACTCCAGGTCGGTTACATTGCTAAGATCAGGTGTATCTATAGTTGGATTTGTGATGTCCAGATTACTACAACCTTGAAACGCGCTGGCCATACTTGTCCATGGATTCGTGCCCCAATTTACAATGGTCAGAATCTTTTCCCTATCTCCCGAACCATTAAAATAAATACGCGGGAATATACCTGTGATGGTTACAGTGTACTCGCCTGTACTAGCATAGGTATGTGTAATATCTTCTGTAACTCCTGTGTCAAAGCTTCCATCTCCCCAATTTATAGTGTAATTATAGGTCTCTCCACCAAAAGTAGGGATGGTAATTTCATTAGCATTTGAAACTCCAGGGTTATCTGTTTTCCAAGTGGTTACAAAGGCCTTAGAGCAGTCTAAACCGCCGTCGCTAATGCTCCATGAATATGTTGTATCCAAACTTATCCATGCGACTTCTCCATTACAATAAGTACTACCGCCGCCATTAAAGGTAATGCCTGTAGGAATGTCATCAATACCATCTCCATCTAATCCACTACTATCGGTAGCCCAACCTATTAATGTGGCATCATAGTTAGGAGTTGATAAATTAGCACCACTAAACATGTTTCCCATATCACTTACAGAGCTAATATCCCAATTGCCGATATTTTGGTCAAAGTCAAAAGCATTAACGAACATACTTCTCATATTGGCTACATTAGATACATCCCAAGTGCCAATATCCCTATTAAACGATGAAGCTCTATCAAACATCTGCCTCATTATTGTTACAGCACTTACATCCCAACCTGAAATATCGACATCAAACATTGATGCCTCACGAAACATGCCTAACATACTGGTTACAGCACTGACATCCCATAAGCTAATGTCACCATTGAATACAGGGGTATTTCTAAACATATAATCCATGTTGATAATATTACTGGTGTCCCAGCTAGACATATAATCTCCAGTAAACGAGGTGGCATCGCGGAACATATCAAATGCTAATGTAACGTTACCTAAATCTGGCGCATCGATACTCGGGTTTGTGATGTTTAGGTTTGTACATCCTCTAAATGCACTAGCCATACTAGTCCATTGTATTGCTCCCCATTGCTCAATGGTTAGAATCTTTTCTCTATCTCCTGTACCATTAAAGTAAATACGCGGGAATGTTCCGGTTATGGTTACAGTGTACTCGCCCGCACTGGCATAGGTATGCGTAATATCTCCAATAACTCCAGTGTCAATGTTTCCATCGCCCCAATCTACGCTGTAATTATAAGTCTCCCCTCCAAAGGTTGGGATGGTAATTTCATTATCATTTGAAATTCCAGGGTTTTCCGTATTCCAAGTGGTAATAAAAGCGTCAGAGCAGTTCAAACCACCATCGGTGATGGTCCAGTTGTACGTTGTATCTAAACTTATCCATTGTGGTTCTGCAATGCAATAGATGCTATTACCTCCATCAAAAGTAATACCATTAGGAATATCATCAATGCCATCCCCGTCCAAGCCACTACTATCAGTAGCCCAACCTATTAAAGTTGCGTCATAATTAGATACGGACAATCCCGTATTCAAAAACATTTGACTCATATCGGTCACGCTGGTCAAGTCCCAACCGCCAAGATTATGATCAAAGCTAAAAGCTTGGAAAAACAAATCTTTCATGTTTGTAACAGCACTAACATCCCATGAACTAATGTTTCTGTTAAATGATGTAGCCGTTCTAAAAGCACTCTGCATATTGGTTACATTGGATACATTCCATGACTCTATATCGCCATTGAATGATGTAGCAACTCTAAACATAAAGCCCATGCTAGTAATAGTACTCATGTCCCAGTGAGAAATATAGTCTCCTGTGAATGCTGTAGCATTTCTAAACATATTAAAGGTTTCGGTCACACCACTCAAATCAGGCGCATCTATACTTGCATTTGTAATATTAAGATTGCTACAACCGTAAAAAGCGTTTGCCATACTTGTCCATTGGATAGTTCCCCATTGCTGTATGGTCAGGATTTTGTCTTTATCTCCTGAACTGTTGAAATAAATACGAGGGAAAGCACCTCTAATAGCTACTGTATAAGTGCCCTGAGCACCATAATCATGGGTGATATTAGTAGTGACATTCGAATCCTCCGCATTAAAGCTTATCCCATCATAAGTCCAATCCACCTCATAGTTGTAGCCTCCTCCGGTTGTTGGAATGGTAATTTGTGTATCAGTTGAAGTTCCCGGATTATCCGTTTTCCATGTGGTTACAAAATAGTCACTTGAACTACAGGCCAAACCACCATCTGTAATGGTCCAATTATGTGTCGTATCTAGAACTGTCCAAGCATAAGCACCATGGCAATAGGTACTTGAGCCACCATTAAAGGAAACATCAGATGGAATATCATCTACACCGTCTGCATCCAATCCACTACTATCTGTAGCCCAACCTATTAATGTCGCGTCATAGTTAGGCAATGATAGTGTAGCTCCTAAAAGCATATTATTCATACTTGTTACGCTAGTCAGATCCCAATTACTGAGAGCATGATCAAAACTGGTAGCACCATTGAGCATATTTGCCATATTTACAACTGAGCTAACATCCCACGAACCAATATCTATATTAAAGGTTGACGCACCCAAAAACATACTCAGCATACTGTCTACGCTCGATACATTCCAACCGCTAATGTCGCCATTAAACGAAACTGCACCTGAGAACATATTTGCCATAGTGGTGACTTTAGACACATTCCATGAACCGATATTCTGGTTGAAGCTGGTTGCACCACCAAACATGCGAAACATACTGGTTACATTCGATACATTCCATGATCCAATATCACCATCAAATACTGATGCATTAAAAAACATATTGTCCATGTTAGTGACCTTACTTACATCCCAATGCGAAATAAAATCTCCAGTAAATGATGTGGCTTCACGAAACATATCAAAAGCATCAGTCACATTTTTCAATTCTGGTTCATCTATACTTGCATTTGTGATGTTAAGATTACTGCATCCTCTAAAGGCACCTGCCATACTAGTCCATTGAATGCCTCCCCATTGCTCTATGGTGAGAATTTTATCCTTATCACCACCATTATTAAAGAAAATACGCGGGAAGTCTCCTTTAATAGCAACCGTATACGTACCTGAAGCGCCATAATCATGCGTTATATTACTATTAACATTGGTGTCTTCTGCATTAAAGGTTACACCGTCATAGGTCCAATCTACTTCGTAATTGTAGCCTCCTCCAGTGGTTGGGATGGTAATTTCGGTAGGCCCTGAACCTCCAGGGTTATTTGTTTTCCAGGTGGTGATGAAAAAGAGACCCGAACAATCCAGTCCGTCATCTGTAATAGTCCAGTTATATCCTGTAGGTACTGACGCCATTAATAAGGTGCGCTTCGCTTCACTATCGCAAAAATTACTGTCACCCGCATCAAATACCACATTAAATGGGATATCATCAATACCATCACCTGCAACACCACTGTCATCAGTTGCCCATCCTATTAAAGTGGCATCATAATTAAAGGTTGACAATCCGGCACCTATAAACATGCTTCCCATACCTGATATGTTTGTTATGTCCCAGTTGCCCAAATTTTGATCAAAGCTGGTTGCATTAGAAAACATCAACAACATATCACCTACATTGGAGACATCCCAATTACCAATATCCTGGTCAAAACTTGGGTTATTTTGAAACATCCCAGTCATATCGAAGACGTTTGAGATATCCCAGTTACCAATGTCATAATTAAAGTTTGTGCCTCTCAACATAAACCTCATGCTTGTAACTGAGCCAACATCCCAAGAGCCAATATCCTGATTGAAACTTGAATCTGTAAACAAACTGGTCATATTGGTCACATTGGATACATCCCAAGAGCCAATATCTTGGTTAAAATTAGTAGCACCTGCAAACAATGAAAACATTGTTGTCACAGCACTTACATCCCAAGACCCAATATCTCCGTTAAAGGATGAAGCATCCCTGAACATATTGTTCACCCTGATTAAATTGCTCACATCCCAGTGTGAGATATAATCACCGGTAAAGGATGTTGCTTCACGAAACACGTCAAAGGCGTCAGTAACATTACTTAAATCGGGAGCATCTATGCCTGGGTTTGTTATATTGAGATTGCTACAACCAAAAAATGCTTTTGATATGTCTGTCCAAGGATTAGTTCCCCATTGTTCTATGGTCAAGATTTTATCCTTATCTCCTGAGTTGTTAAAATAAATACGTGGAAATAGACCTGTAATGGTCACCGTGTAGATGCCTGCATCAGTATACACATGCGTCATGTCGCCCGTTAGACCAGAATTTGATGTTGTATCGCCCCAATCTACATTATAACTATAGGTTTCGCCCAATGCTGCCGCTGTTGGTATGGTAATTGACCCTCCCGCTTCGACCTGCCAGGTGGTAATAAATTCGGTTCCTGAACAATCTACACTTAAGCCATCATCAGTAATGACCCAATCGTAACCCGAAGGTCCGGCTGCAGTTAATATGTCTCGTGCATTTTCACCATTACAGTAAACACTGCTACCAGCATTAAATGGAATGCCAGTTGGAATATCATCAATCATGTCGCCGTCAAGACCACTGCTATCTGTAGCCCATCCTATTAATATGGCGTCATAGTTTGCTATAGACAACGAAGCACCAGAAAACATGCCATTAAGAGTGGTGACATTAGTCAAATCCCAAGGACCAAGATTCTGATCAAAACTACTAGCGTTTAAGAACATAAAAGGCATATTGGTTGCAGCACTTACATCCCAAGAGCCTATGTCTTGATTAAATGAGGAAGCATCTCTAAACATACCAATCATTGAGTTTACAGAACTCACATCCCAAGAACCAATATCGCCATTAAATGCTGTAGCCCCTCTAAACATATTGTCCATATTAGTAATGCTGCTCACATTCCAATTTGAGATGTAGTCTCCAGTAAAAGACGTCGCATCGCGAAACATATCGAAGGCTTCTGTAACATTACTTAAATCAGGGTTATCTATGCTCGGGTTTGTAATATTGAGATTACTACAGCCTCTAAAGACACTAGCCATACTCGGCCACTTGACATTTCCCCATTGTTCTATAGTGAGTATCTTATCTTTATCGCCGCCACCGTTAAAAAAAACACCTGGAAACGTACCGGTAATGGTCACCGTGTATTCCCCTGGAGCTGCGTAGGTATGGGTAATATCTCCTGTGACACCAGTTGACGAAGTTGTGTCACCCCAATCTACGTTATAATTGTACGTTTCTCCAACAAAGGTTGGTATGGTAATTTCATTATTGGCAGAAGTTCCGGGATTGTCTGTTTTCCAAGTGGTGATGAATACTTCGGAACAGTCTAACCCACCATCTGTAAAGGTCCAACCGTAACCGGTTGGTGTATCTGTGTCTAACAGTATGTGTGACGATTCTCCAGCACAGTATGTACTGTTACCGCCATGAAATATGATGTTGGTGGGAATATCGTCTATGTTATCAACATCACTACCACTGGTATCTGTAGCCCAGCTTATTAAAGTAGCATCGTAATTGGCTGTTGATAATGAAGCTCCGTCAAACATCAGATCCATGTTAGTGACATTAGACAAATCCCAATTACCAAGATTTTGATCAAAGCTGGTGGCGTTAAAAAACATACCAAACATGTTTGCAACGTTTGAAACGTTCCAGCCACTTATGTCTTGGTTAAAACTGGTAGCACCACTAAACATGCCTTCCATAGTGGTTGCACCTGAAACATTCCAGCCACTAATATCGCCGTTAAATGAAGTAGCATTGCCAAACATATTCATCATATTGGATACAGCACTCACATTCCAATTAGATATATAATCTCCAGTAAACGACGTAGCACCGTTAAACATGTTTTTCATATTGGTTACAAAACTCACATCCCAATTGGAGATATAATCTCCAGTAAATGATGTAGCTCCAGCAAATGCCTCCTCCATGCTAGAGACTATAGCTAAATTGGGCGCATCTATACCAGGGTTTGTAATGTTAAGATTACTACAACCTTTAAACGCATCCTCGAAGGTTACCCATGGGGCGGTTCCCCATTGTTCAATAGTCAATATTTTGTTCTGATCTCCCCAAAAAAAGAAATTCCATTCTAAGAATAAAGCGTTTATGGCTACTGTATAGGTTCCAGGCACACCATAGTCATGGAAAGTTGGGGAAGTGTAAGGCAAGGGGTCAGGGTTAAAATTTACACCGTCATAATCCCAATCAACAAAATAGAAATTGTTGTCTCCGTTAGCAGGAATAAATATTCTAGTTGAAGTTGTTCCTCCTGGATTATCTGTTTTCCAGGTGGTGATAAATAAATTTTCGTTTTGCGCATTCAAATGAGTTAAACAAACTAATAATGCAATTAGTAAAGGGATTGTCTTTTTCATCTTATGTGTTTTTGTTATTGATTAATATCTCTTGCTCTAATTCTTTCAGTCTTTTTAGTTCTTCCTCGAGTCGCTTATTTTCAGCATACACTTGATTTTCTTTTGAACTAAAAACTAGTCTCTTAATGAATTTTATGATCTTCAAAATTTTTAGAATTAAAATGATCGTTGTTTATTACTTGATCGAAACCAAAAGTATAGTCCACTCCATGAAAAAGAAGAATTTTCATTGTGGACAAATTATGGACAAACGGCATCAATAAACTTTTAATTTATTGATAATCAAGTTTTTATAAAAATTTTTAAGAATCTTTAAAATGCTCTAAGGAAAGCATCTAAATCTGTATCTGAAGCCATATTGAGCTTCTTTCGAAGGCGATATCGACTTTTATAAACTGAAGAAATGTCTACATTTTGAAGTGTTGCGATATCATAATTATCTAAATTCAATCGAATTAGTGAGCACAGTTTGATCTCTGTTTTTGATAGATCAGGGTAACGCTTTAGTAAGGAATCGTAAAACTCATTATTCAATACATCTATTCGCTTTTGAAACTCGAAATTACTTTCCAGTACATTCTTTTTCTCTTTAATCTCTTTTTCAAGATTAACAATTGCAGCTCCTTTTTTTCGGCCTTTGGCTTCTTTAATTTCTATCATTTTGGAAATGAGATAATCATTCCACTGTTGATTCCTAGAAATGTTAGTAGCAAAATCAGTGAGATCTTTCTTCTTGTATTCAATTTCGGTTTGCAGTAATTGGTTTTTATAATTGGCTAGATTTACCTCTCTCCACTTAAATGTATAAACAAGAAAAGCCAACAACATCATTACTACTAAACCAATGTAAAACCAAACAGACTCGTAAAAAAACTGTTTTACAACCAATCCATATGATAATGAGGCTAGTACCTTGTTTCTTGTTTTGTTTAGAGCTTGTATTTCCAAATTATAGGAACCAGATTGCATGTTTAACAATCGTATTTCATGTTTATTACCAATATCGATCCAGTCCGCATTATCTAATCTGTATCGGTATAAGTAGTCAATATTTAACCTTGGTTTTAGAACTCCAAAATCGAGAACTAGGTTTTTACTTCTTGCAGGAAGTGTCAGGGTTTTAATACTGTCTAATTCTGTTCTATTTACAATGGTTTTTACTTGATTTTCATCCGTATCGTATTTTTCAATTCTCACCATTTGTAATAGGTGATTGTACTTGTCCTTATTGAACGAGGTTATTAGTGAATCTGGATGAAAATAATTTAAGCCTTTAACGGTTCCTACTAAGAAATTACCATTTTCTAGCTTAAGTGTGCTAAATCTATTGGCTTCAAAATGACTTAAGCCATCTTTAACACCAATTCTAATGGTCTTTTTGGTATCTGGGTAAAAGACAACGATTCCAGCAAATGTATTCAACCAGATTCTTTCTTTATCATCTACCAAAATACTGGCTATACTGGCTGAGAATTCATCTTCGTATAATTCTTGAAAAGATTGCGTAACAATATCAAAAGCGAAAAGCTTTCCACTTCTTGAACCTAATAAGAGTTGATTGTCTCCATATTCTAACATGGAAACCAAATAATTATCTGCTGTATTTTGGGTTGGCTGATATAGTACTGTACTAAGATTTTTAATATGCTTTAAACCTTGACTAGTAGCTGCATATGTAGAATTCTCCTTTAAAATTAAATTTTCGTATTTAAGACTATCATTTTCAACTAAAGTATTGAATTGATACGTTTCCTTATTGAATGTTTGTAATGTACCACCTACATCAGCATAAACGATGTTCTCTTCATTTTGATTCATGGCCGCCAGGTTGTCATTAGTCCGAAACTTTCGAGCTATACCTGTTTTATAATCCACCATTATTAAGTTAGCCTTGTCATTGCTCCAAAGTATATTATCAACAAAAGATATATCGCGATTTTGCCGTGGTGAAATTTTAAGCTGGTTTATTATAGGAGAATATTCACTAACTTTTAATTTTTTTAAATCAAGAATATACCATCCGTCAAAATCTGTAGCTACGAGGACCTTATCACTATCCAATTGTACCATACTTCTAATACTAAAATCGTGAAGAAAGGTTCCTACATCGTCCGTATCAAAACAGAATATTTCCAAAACATTATGATTATCTAACACAACTTCTTTAGTGAGGTCTCTTGAAGCAAAAACGTGTCCTTTAATAACGTCATTATCAAACCTATGCAACCAAATAGAACCTTCCTCTAAACTTGAGATTATTTGAAGTTGTGTACGCTTATTATCAAATTGTCTGAATAAAATATTTTCCTTTCTATCCTGAAACATGGTTTGCTCTACAAAAACATCTTCTCCACTAAACAGATTTGAATCAACTAATTCTCCTGATTGATTATTATACCTATAAATTATTGGGTCATTTGGGAAAGTCATATAAGCGGAAGATTCTTTATGAAAATGACCTTGCATGGCATTGTCCTTATAAAATGGAGAGTTGGAATCTAGTGTTTTGCTTTGCAACCTACCATCTACTTTGGTAAACAACTCTGGTTTAAAATTAAACTTGGAAATAAGAAGATCTTCTCCCAACTCCAATATACGCGCTTTACTAATGTATTCATTGGTATTCATTTTACCAACAGGGGTAAATGTATCATCCTGGTTTAAATAGTACATTAGATTACCGTTTGGGTCTTGTTGGATGAATAAGAATTTATCCTGTATGTTCCAGATTTCGTATATTGAATTATTATCTAGATCGGGCAACTTAATTTCAGAAAAAAGTAAACTTCCCGCGTCTAACTTGAATAGCTTAGCTGTACTTTGGGACTCCAATTTTACATAAAATGAATTGTTTGAAGCTTTGTGTAGAACCAAATCTGTAGTCCCCTCCAAAACCAAATCAGGTATCTCGACATTGTAAAAGGCTTCACCATTGAACCTTTGAATGATTAGATTTCTATTGTCTAATTTATAGTTGCGTGATTCTGTACTAACCCCAGATAACCACAGCCAACCATCATCATCAAAGACCATAGAACTAAGCTGATCAATGTTGTAACCGTCTTTTTCGCCTAATGTTATGTGGAAATAATCAGACTTTTTTGTGCTAATACTTTGGGCAGACACAACACCAACGGTAAGAAAACATATAATTGTGCATATGTTATATTTAAAATATTCTATTCCATATTTCATGTTGGGAAGCACACTTTGAATCTGTTCTTAAATATAAGAAATAGCTATTTATACTTACTAGGATTTTGAAGTAAATGATACAGGTACAGAACAACTATTCCAAACTATTTGCCAATACAAAAAGTAAGACTATTTATTTAATAAGACTTTAAATAAAATAAGTACATATTTGATACATCAAAAATCTAGATTAACCAAACTAACTATATATAAAACCTCCTTATCTTTATAATAAGGAGGCTGACATTGCTGTTGGTTACCCCTTTAACTGTACAACAGCATATGTGCTCGTTATAAGTATTTGAATTGAACGGGGTAATCTTGGTTTCAATTATCGCTTAATTAATCTCAACGTTTGAATTGATGCATCCTCGCCATACAATCGCATTATGTAGACCGATGTCTCCAACTCTGATATCGAAATCTCATTGAAGTCTCTTGTCACGGTCTTTATCAACTGTCCACTTAAACTATAAATCTCTACACTTTCTAATCTATTGATATCGCCTCTAACCGTTACAACATCCTTAGCCGGATTTGGATATAGGCTAAGCTCAAGAGTATTATCTATCACCTCACCTATTGAAAGTGAAGAGAAAATAAAATTATTGTTCGCTGTGTCAGTTTTACCATAATAATCCTGTGTGCCATTGCCATCATTCAGATCAGCATTGATTACATTGTCTACCACAAAACCAAATCCTGCCAACGCCAATGCTATAGGATCGTTATTCTCTAGTATTTCTATCTCACCACTAGTTGGCATGTTATCTACTATAAAGGATAGTACTGGTATCCCAACACCTGTAGTATGAGGTGTAGTCAATTCTGAACTCGGCACTGGAAGAGAGAATATCCATAGGTCTTTGGTTCCATCACCTATCCCGAAGTTGCCCTGCAATACACTTCCTGTAAGGGCTGTGTTTACTTGCCAACCTGTTCCAAAGAGTTCAGTAAAACTGCCAGCTGCTATGCTATTCCCTGATGTGATCGCTAGAGTGATTTGCATGTCTGCCATGTTAGGGTCAGAATTGTCAAAATTTGGTGTGGTCACAAAGGTGAACTCATAAGGGTTAGCCGTGTTATTGTAATCACTAACGATACCAAATTGGTAGCTCTGTGCTGTTAGTGATAGGGTCATTGCCATCAATAAAGTCTGTAATATTGTTTTCATTGTTTTTTTGTTAAAGGGGTTATATGGTTTAATCATTGTTGAGTATCTGGTTGTTTCTTTGATCCATTTCCGTATCAAAGCCTATTCGCGCTGAAGGCACCATTGCTGGTAACTGCTCTAGGATGTTATAACCGTAGAATTGTAAAATTAGGTTGATAGGATGGTTTAGCACATTGTCTCTAAGTACGTTGGCATCATTCTCTGCACCGATGATGTTCGCTCCTCCCGTGAGATTGACGTCCTCGTTGGTGTAGCCCGATACCGTAAAGCCATAGAACTGAATGATCTGGTTGATCGGATCGTTGAGGATTGCGTCTCGGATCGTATTGGCATCATTTGGTGCACCGATGATGTTCACCTTACCATCCCCGTTGGCATCACCTGCCCACATTCCTTGCACTCCCGATGGCATGCCAAAACTCGTCTGGGCATTGGTGCCAAAAGTGGCAACACTGCCATCGGTGAAGTCGACCGTTGTGGCTGTTGCGTTTAGTGCTACCACTGAGGCGCTCATAATACCCAAGTGGTTGCGGTGCTTGATGGCTATATAATAACTGCTTGGGGATTGGACGAACTCCACTGGAGAGGACCCGTCAACATCCACCACGTCTCCATCGCGCTGCAAGAGCGCCGACCTGCTGTCGATGATGGTCGTATTGGAACTTCCGTCCCTCAGCTCAAGCCAGACCCAGTCAACTATCGCATCTGGTCCTGTGGTCGTGAGCACTGATCCGTTCATGGTTAGTCCATCTCCATATGGGCTAGTTGTTGGGACATAACCAGACAGCCTTAGATCATCACGCATTAAGCTTTCCTCTCCAAGATTTGGATTAAGACTTGCGCCTTGAAGGTAAACCTGCGGACTAATCTGTATAAAATTACAATCCAAACCACCATCGGTAATCGTCCAACCATATGTCGTATCTAGACTTATTCGTGCTGCTTCCCCATTACAATACGTACTGTTTCCACCGCTAAATGCCTCACCAGTTGGGATATCATCAATGCCATCGTTAGCTATACCACTACTATCTGTAGCCCAACCAATTAAGGTGGCATCGTAATTTGCCGTGGATAGCGTGGCATTAAAAAACATATTATTAATAGAATTTATACTGGACAAGTCCCAGTTGCCAAGGTCTTGGTCAAAACTTGAGGCATTGCGAAACATATTGTTCATATTTTCTACGCCACTTACATTCCATGAACTGATATCGCCATTAAATGCGGATGCCCCCTCAAACATTAGTTGCATAGTGCTTACGTTGGATACGTCCCAGCCGTTAAGATCCTGAGTAAAACTTGTAGCACCTCTAAATAGCTCATACATGTTTGTTATGTTTCCAACATCCCAAGAGTTAATATTTCCATTAAAGGAAGTAGCATTTCTAAACATACTAGCCATGTTTGTCACATTGCTTAAATCTGGTGTATCTATATCAGGATTTATAATGTTGAGATTACTACAATCCACAAATGCCAAATCCATACTCGTCCATGGGTTGCTCCCCCATTGTTCTATGGTAAGAATCTTATTGTTATCTCCAGAAACAGCAAAGAATATTTGTGGGAACTGCCCCCTTATGGCTACCGTATATTCGCCTATAGCTCCATAATCGTGCGTTATATTGCCTGTAACATTGGTACTTTCAGCATTAAACGTAATACCATCATAGGTCCAATCGACTTCGTAATTATAGGTGCCTCCAGGAAAAGTAGGGATGGTAATTTCTGTATCGCTTGAAGCTCCTGGATTATTCGTTTGCCAGATAGTTACAAATACCACATCTGTACAATCCAAACCACCATCGAGGATGGTCCAATTATATGTTGTATCCAGACTTATCCAGGCAGCTTCGCCGTTACAATAATTACTGAAACCGCCATTAAAATCAACACCTGAAGGCACATCATCTATGCCATCATCAGCAACACCACTGCTATCTGTAGCCCAGCCTATTAAAGTGGCATCATAATTGGCTGTGGATAATGTCGCAAGAGTCAACATACCACCCATAGAAAATACATTTGAGATATCCCAATCACCTAGATTTCGGTTAAAACTAGTTCTATTAAGCATGCGCAACATAGCTGTTACATTAGATACATCCCATGCAGTAATATCTCCATTAAATGCTGAGGCCCGATAGAACATATCATTCATGGAGGTTATATTACTGGTGTCCCAGTTTGAAATGTAATTCCCTGTAAAAGATGTTGCATCTTCAAACATGTCAAATGCCAATGTAACATTACTTAGATCTGGGGCATCGATATTCGGATTGGTAATATCAAGATTACTACACCCTTTAAATGCATTAGCCATACTCATCCATTTGATGCTTCCCCATTGCTCAATTGTGAGAATTTTATCTTTATCACCTGCGCCGTTAAAATAAATTTGAGGAAAGTTACCTCTAATGGCTACCGTATATTCGCCTATAGCTCCATAATTATGCGTAACATCACCAGTTACATTAGTGCTTTCGGCATTAAAGGTAACACCGTCATAGGTCCAATCTACGTCATAGTTATATCCTGTTCCTGTGGTTGGGATGGTAATTTCTGTATTACCTGAAACTCCGGGATTATCCGTTTTCCACGAGGTAACAAATACTTCACTCCTACAATCCAGTCCGCCATCTGTAATCGTCCAGGAATGTGTGGTGTCTAGACTTGTCCAGGCTGCTTCACCAAGGCAGTATTTACTGCTACCACCATGAAAGGTAATGCCCGAAGGAATGTCATCAATACCATCGTTACCCAAACCACTGCTATCAGCAGCCCACCCCATTAAAGTGGCATCATAGTTTGCGGTAGAAAGCGTTACACCATCAAACATATTCTCCATGTTTACAACACTACTTATATCCCAATCACCGAGGTTTTGATCAAAGCTAGTAGCATTATCAAACATACCGAACATAATGGTGACATTGGATACATCCCAACCACTTATATCTTGGTTAAAACTAGTGGCACCACTAAATGTAGTGACCATAGACGTTACAGAACTGGTATTCCATCCACTAATATCGCCATTAAATAGTGAAGCACCTCTAAACATACTATCCATGTCAGTGATAGTACTGGTGTCCCAATTAGCAATATAATCCCCTGTAAAAGACGTGGCATCACGAAACATATCAAAGGCTTCAGTAACATTAGAAAGATCTGGCGCATCAATATTCGGGTTGATTATATTGAGATTGGAACAGCCATTAAACGCGTTGACCATACTGGCCCATTGATTTGTTCCCCATTGATCTATGGTTAGAATTTTATCTTTGTCACCGGAATTTGCAAAGAATATATGCGGGAATAGACCTCTTATAGCCACCGTATAAGTCCCTGGTTCACCATAATCGTGGGTAATACTGCCTGTGACATTGGAATCTTCTGCATTAAAGGTGACACCGTCATAGGTCCAATCTACTTCGTAATTATATAAGCCATCAGCAAAAGGAATGATTGGTATGCTAATCTCAGTAGGGCCTGACGATCCTGGGTTATCCGTTTTCCATGTGGTCACAAACACCTCATTAATACAATCTTGCCCACCATCGGTAATGTCCCAGGAATACGTGGTTTCCAGATTTCCTCTTGCTGTTTCACCAACACAATACTTACTATTTCCGCCATTAAAGCTGAATCCTGATGGAATATCATCAACCATATCCCCATCTACACCACTGCTATCTGTTGCCCAACCTATCAAGGTGTCGTCATAATTTGCCGTGGATAATGTAGCTCCATTAAACATGCCATTCATATCAAGAATGCTCGATAGGTCCCAATTACTGAGTTCTTGATCAAAACTGGTGGCATTTAAGAACATCCCTATCATACTTTCTATGTTACTCACATCCCACGAACCAATATCTCTATTGAACGATGATGCATCTCTAAAGGTGCCTACCGTAGAAGTTACAGCACTGACATCCCATGCTCCAATATCACCGTTAAAGGATGAAGCACCTCTGAACATGTTAATCATATCGGTGATATTACTGACGTCCCAATTGGACATGTAATCCCCCGTAAATGACGTTGCATCACGGAACATATCAAAGGCCTCGGTAACATTGGAAAGATCTGGTGCATCGATATCAGGGTTTGTGATGTTGAGGTTAGAACAACCTCTAAATGCATTTGCCATACTAGACCATTGTACACTTCCCCATTGTTCAATTCTGAGGATCTTGTCTTTATCGCCTCCATTGTTAAAAAATATACGTGGGAAGTCACCTCTAATCGCTACCGTATATTCGCCTGGAGTACCATAATCGTGGGTAATACTGCTTGTAACATTGAAATCCTCGGCATTAAAGGTGATACCGTCGTAGGTCCAATCGACATCGTAGTCATACCCGCCACCTGTAGTTGGTATGGTAATCTGTGTAAGGATTGAGGTTCCTGGATTGTCAGTTTTCCAAGTGGTTACAAATACTTCATCTACACAATCCAAACCGCCATCGGTAATGTCCCAGTCATAAACCACAATTGCCGTTAATAAATTATGAGCTTCTAGAGCAAAACAATACTTACTATTACCTCCATTAAAAGTAATCCCTGAGGGAATGTCATCTATACCGTCATTATCTACACCACTACTATCCTTTGCCCAACCTATCAAGGTGTCGTCATAATTTGCCGTAGATAATGTAGCTCCAGAAAACATGCCATTCATCTCAATAATGCTCGACAAATCCCAATTGCTAAGCTCCTGATCAAAACTAATGGCATTTAAGAACATCCCTATCATACTTTGTACGTTACCCACGTTCCATGTTCCAATATCTCTATTGAACGAGGCGGCACCATTAAATGTATTGACCATAGACGTTACAGCACTGACGTCCCATGTACCAATATCACCGTTAAATGATGATGCGCCTCTGAACATGTTAATCATGTCGGTAATATTACTAGTGTCCCAACTAGCAATATAATCTCCAGTAAACGAGGTGGCATCACGGAACATATCAAAGGCCTCGGTAACATTGGAAAGATCTGGTGCATCGATATCAGGGTTTGTAATATTAAGGTTAGAACAGCCTCTGAACGCATTTGCCATGCTTATCCACTGGGTGTTTCCCCATTGTTCAATTCTGAGAATTTTATCTTTATCGCCTCCATTATTAAAAAATATACGTGGGAAGTCACCTCTAATCGCTACTGTGTATTCGCCTGAAGCACCATAATCGTGTGTAATACTGCCAGTGACATTAGAATCCTCGGCATTAAAGGTGACACCATCGTAGGTCCAATCCACATCATAATCATAGCCGCCACCTGTAGTAGGTATGGTAATTTCCGTAGAACTTGAGGTTCCAGGGTTGTCCGTTTTCCAAGTGGTGACAAACGCTGATTCGGTGCAATTAAACCCCCCATCAGTAATGGTCCAGTCATAGGCCACAAGTGCCGTTAATAAGTTATGCTCTGGTTGGGCAAAACAATATAAGCTGTTTCCGCCATGAAAGTTAATATTCGAAGGAATATCATCTATGCCATCGTCATCTATACCACTACTATCATTAGCCCACCCTATTAAAGTGTTGTCATAATTTACCGTGGATAATGTAGCTCCATTAAACATATCAAACATATTGTTTACACTAGACAAGTCCCAATCACCAAGATCTTGATCAAAACTAGAAGCATTAAAAAACATACGTAGCATGGTGATCACATTTGAAACATCCCAACCACTGATATCCTGATTAAAACTAGTAGCATTCTCAAACATGTTGTGCATGCGTGTAACATTTGAAACATTCCAACCACTGATATCGCCATTAAATGAAGTGGCATTATTAAACATGCCTTCCATACTATCAATCGTACTTACATCCCAATTGGAAATATAATCACCTGTAAATGAGGTAGCACCTTTAAACATATTCTGCAGGCTTGTTACATTGCTTAGGTCTGGTGTATCGATATTGGGGTTGGTAATATTGAGGTTAGAACAACCTTGGAAAGCACCATCTAAAAATATCCATGGACCATCACCCCATTGCTCTATGGTCAATATCTTTTTATTATCAGTAGGAGACGAGATATTATCACCACCAAAGTCAAGATCTGCTATCACACCACTTATAGCTACTGTATAAATACCAGGAGTGCCATAATCGTGTTCAGCAAAACCAACTTGATAAAGCTCTAATTCAGGGTCAAAGGTCACACCATCATAAGTCCAATCTACAAAATAGAAATTGCTAACTCCATGAGTGGGAATTCTAATGCTCGTAGAATTTGTTACTCCTGGGTTGTCCGTTTTCCAGGTCGTAATGAATAAATTTTCGTTTTGTGCTTTTACATTTATGAAGCACAATAGTAATGTAATGAGTAAAGGGGTTGCTCGTTTCATTTTATACGTTTTTATTTTCGGTTAATAGTTGCTGTTCTAACTCTTCCAACTTTTTGAGCTCTTTTTCAAGACGCTTATTTTCAACTTGTATTTGTTTTTGATCTGAACTAAAGTCACTTGACCCAAACAGTATTCTTTTTATAATTTTTAGAATTTTCAAAGGCTCTAGTTTTAAGAATTCGAAATGATTAACTCTTCCGATTTTAATCTTCATTAAAAGTATACTAGCATGTATGAAAATGAAGAATTTTGGCTATAGACAAATTATGAACAAAACAGATATTAATATTTGCAAACATCTGTTTATCAATATTTTAAAAAATATTTTAGAAACCTTTTAAAAACGCATCTAGATCTGTATCTGAAGTCATATTGAGCTTCTTTCTAAGGCGATATCGGCTTGTGTAGACAGAAGAAATGTCTACATTTTGAAGTGTTGCAATGTCATGATTATCTAAACTAAGGCGTATTAATGAACATAACTTTAGTTCGGTTTTTGAAAGATCTGGATAGCGTTGCAATAGCGAATTATAAAACTCATTACTTAGCACATCAATGCGTTTTTGAAAGTTAATGTTACTAGCCATAACATTGTTCTTTTCTTTGATTTCTCTTTCCAGATCGACTAAAGCAGCTCCTTTTTTTCTGCCTTTAGCCTCCTTAATCTCTTCCATTTTGGATAGTAAATAATTATTCCATTGCTGATTCTGAGATATATTAATGGCAAAGTCTGATAAATCTTTTTTCTTATATTCAATTTCCGTTTTAAGGAGTTTGTTTTCCATTTTTGTCAATTCTATACGTTGCCTTTTGCGCATTATATTTTCTCTATATAATAAAATCAACAAAAAGCCTGCAACTACAGATATGGAATACATCATATAAGCAACAAAACTGAGGTACCATGGAGGTTTTATTGAAAAGGCGAATTCTCCTATTTCGCTTTCAATACCGTATATATTTTTAGCTCTTACCTTGAAAGTATAATCTCCTCCTGGTAGGTTTGTGTATTCTTTCTTGTTCTTCACAGACCAATCGGACCAATTATCGTCATAGCCTTCTAAAGCATATTGGTATTGTGTTTTTTCTGGCATATCATAGCTCGTAGACGCGTAAGAAAATGAGATGGCTTTTCGAGAATAATTATACGTATCGGGCTGTCGTATTTTTTGATCGTCTAACCAATTGCCACTATACACCAACGAATCTTCTTCTATCAATACTTGCCTTATTAAAGCATGGTATTTAGCACCGTAAGGGCGTTTAATCTTAGAATTATATGTTATTAAGCCATCGAGCTTGCCTAAGTATAATCGATCAGTGTTATGTGGGTCAGAGAATAAGCTAATAAAGGTAGTACCGATAGTTCTATTCAATTCTGGCACCTCTTGCCATGTATATTGATCGTTTTCGGGGACTAGTTTAACTATGCTATTTTCTGTAGCATTAGTATATATCCATAAGGATTTATCAATAGCTTCTCTGATAATATTAACTGTTACAGTTGTATCAGCTAATCTAGGATGAAGTCTATCGTCCAATACCAATTGTCCAGTGATGCTATCAATTTTTCGCAATCCCACACTTGTGGCAAACTCTACTTTATTATTGATATAATATAATCTGGAGCGAAATACGGTAGTAGTATCTTGTTTAGTGTAGCGCTGTTGAATTATTTGTAAAGTATCTTGACTATTAATCTGTCCTTGATCTAAAGATCCTGATTTTAAATCTGGTATTTCTAAGCGTAAGTAACCATTATTACGGGTTCCTAACCAAACGACACCTGGAGCTTCTTCTTCAATTTCTCTAATTTGTTCTTTAACTTTAGGATAAACATATATTGGCTCCCATTTGTTTTCTACTTTACGCAATATGGCAAATCCATAGCTATTGCCTCCACTTCCGATGAAAACAATATTAGGGTCAAACCGAGATGCTTTCACCTTTACAGGAACCTCCTTATCTATAATTTTCAAAGCTTCATTATTTTCAAATTCAAAAGTCCCTAGATAGGGGAATGCAGCCATAAGTTTATCTCCATTTGATTCTAATGAAAAAACATTGTCTGTTATATCAGATACTTTTTGGAAACGGGTTGAGACACTATCTGAAGCCATCTTGTAAACACCTAAATTTGAAGCTATGTATAATTCCCCTTTGTGCACCTTAAAGTCTTTCACTCTACCTTCTAATTGAGATTCTACTCCAAAACATTGTAATGGACTAGGCGTTTCTATTCTTGAAACCCCTTGGGAAGTTGCTAGCCATAATCCTCCTTGAGAATCGATGTAAGAGCCCAAAATATTGTTGCTCAACAATCCTAAAGACTTATTAATTTCTTGTAGAATTTGACCTTGTTCATTAATAATCAATAATCCTGCTTTATTGGTAGATAATGCCAAGGTACCATCAGATAATCTTTGTATATCGTATATTCGATTAGTTGCTAAAAGGTTTTCCAGTTTCTCGCTTACGATATGTCTTCTTACCGCAGTTCCATCATAAGCAAAGAAGCCATTTGATAAGGTACATATGAACAGTTCGTCACTGTTTTGAAAAGGAAGAACTCTTAAAACTTCTTTTTGAAGTATGCCTTTCCCTCCATAGATGGGTTTGGCTTCATCATTTTCAAAAGTCATTATACCTTTCCGATAAACCCAAAAGTACAAGTCATTATCAATAATTGATACACCATTGACTTCTTCCTTTGTATCTATGGATTCATAATTTAATGTAGTGGCTACACTATCACCTTCAATCTCATCGGGGTTGAAGCTTAAAATATGACCTAAGGACTGAACATAAACCCGACCTTCAAAATAATGAATACTCCAAATATCTTTTAATTCATTGGAGAGTTTTGGAAGGCTATTCGTTAGTGACATGAATTTCAATTCTCCGGTATGGTCGTTGTCCAAGTATCCAAAATCGCCTTGAGCTCCGTAGTAAATTCTACCGTTAGGATCTTTCCCCAAAGAACGTACAGTAGTTTTATTTGGTGTTTCGTATAGCCTCCATGTGATACCATCAAATGTCAACAGGCCACTACTATTGCCTACATAGATAATCCCTTTTTCATCTTGAATTATGGCCCAGTTTTGCCTATGCGCGTTATAATCTGAAGGCTCGTAATGCGTCATGTAAGGCACACCGTAAAGTCTATGGCTTGTTGAATCTTTCTGTGCAAAAAGAGAAAGACTAATAATGATAAAAAAAGTACAGACGAGTTCCTTGAGCATAGCTAATCTCATGGCCTTACTAATTATTCGCAAAACCTAGGCTAAGTTAATAAAACTTTATTCTAGAATATAGTTTCACCTCATATAACTATGTATTATTAGAGTTAAAGCAGTTGATTTTTTATTAATAATTACTTCCTTTAATTATATTTACAAAAAAAGCAATGATGAGATATAGATATACCTACCTCGCAGTATTAATGATACTACTATTTTCTGGATGTCAGTCCGATGACGACACAACTTCTCCTCCACCTACACCAGATTTAACTGAAAATATAGATGTGTATAATGCCAGTCTCGTAGAAAACAATTTGGTTTTGGCTATAGAAAATGGTGGCGAAGTATCTTACCTACTCGATAAAGCTGGAAACAGGGTAAAGGAATGGAATTTTGACAGTAGATTAGGTAATGACCTTGAGTTAATGGATGATGGCCGCCTTATTGGTATGTTTAAAGCTGAAGGTCCTGATTTTAGTTTTGGTGGTTTTGGTGGCTTATTAAAAATCTTAGATAGTGATGGCAATACGGAATGGGAATACACTTACTCTAATGCTAATGAATTAGCGCACCATGATGTAGAAATGCTTCCTAATGGAAATGTACTTTTTATTGCTTGGGAAAGAATAGGTTCGATTGCTGCTGCTGGTGAAGGTGTAAATAGTACTGTTGATATTTTTCCTGAAGTTCTCTTAGAAATAAACCCAAGTAATAATGAAATTGTTTGGCAATGGCACAGCATGGATCATATAGTTCAGGACATGTTCCCAACAGCCAATAATTTTGGTGATGTTAGTGATAATCCTCAGCTAATTGATATTAACTACAATATTGTTGAAAATGGAGACATTATGCATGCCAATGGTATTGATTACGATCCCATCAACGATCTTATTTACTTTAGTATAAATGGCTATAGTGAAGTTTGGGTTATAGATCATAGTACGACTACGGAAGAAGCTGCAACAAGTTCTGGTGGTAACTTTAACAAAGGTGGCGACTTAGTCTACAGGTTTGGTAATCCTGAAGCTTATGATAATGTTGGTACGCGCCTTTTCTATAACAATCATTTCCCTAATTTATTAGAAGGCAATGAGCCTGGAGCAGGAAATATTTTAGTCTACAATAATGGCAATGACGTTGAACAATCTACTGTTTATGAATTGGATTTACCTGAGCCACTTAGTTTGACAGCCAATGCTAATAATGAGCCTGCTATTGTATGGAGTTTTACTGATCCTGATCTATTCTTTGGTAGAATTTCTGGAGCTGTACGTTTACCTGGAGGAAATACCTTGATTGCTGAAGGTGATTTTGGTTTATGGGAAGTAACACCTCAAGGACAGGTTGCCTGGAAATACAATGGTCTTGGCACAAGTTTTTGGAGATGCTATGGTTATAGTCTAGATTCTGAAGCGATATCTAATGTAGGGCTATAAAAAAGCCTCAAGCATAAACATACTCAAGGCTTTTCATAATTGCCCGACTGGTTAATCGAAATCAAAACGTATACCAAGTGACACATTATTTTGATCTACAGATTGGTCTTTGAATATTGTGTTGAGGTCGTATTTAAGATACAAACTTGTATTGCCTACTCCAACATATCCACTAAGTCCATAGACAAAATCTGACGTGTTGTAATTGCGACGTATCTTTTGCTTTACTCTATCTCCATCTTCTTTGAACTTTAGCTTCTGCTGTGTGCCTATTCTGAATCCTGCATATCCTCCAATACCTACTTTGAATTTCTTATACGTGCTGTATCTAAAGTAAGTCTTACGCTCTATTTTACGTGAAGGCCCAAACTCCAAGTGAACAGGGAATACAAGATTAGTCACTCTAAACTCGGATTTCCTAAGATCTGTTGGAAAGGTTTCCAAAGTTGTCATGTCTCCATTTTGAACAAAATACTGATCGTCTTTTGGGTTTAGTTTATTCCATTGAAATGAGAATCCATACTTAAGGCGAAGTGCATTAGATTCTTTTAATAATCTATACTTCCAAGCCCAACCCAGTTCAACAAAACCTGAACCTCCAATTTTGTAAGGTGTATCACTTAGCCCTTTTCCTTCTATTATGGAGTTGTTGAGTCCTATGGCAAATACTAAATCGCTTGTTGTTCTTCTATCATATTTTCGAGGTTTGTTCTTAGATCGGATGCTAAACCCTGTGAATTTTCCTATGCTAACTCCTATCTGGGTAACTTCAACATTATCATCTTTGTAGTCTTCTTCATTACGTTCTAATAAAGCAATTTTATTATCTATAATTGCCAATCTATTCTCAATATTTAAAGCGCGTTTTTTTGCTAATTCCTTTTTTAGCTTGTCGGCTTCTGCTTGTGTTAACTCCCCTCTTTCTAAGCGCTCATTAACGGATTCAATCTCTGTCTTAAGGAACTCTCGTTCTTCTTTTTTGATCGTTTCTTTAAGCTCTTTCAAAGATTGAATCTTGTAATAGTTTTTTGTTTCGGTACTATCTTTTGAGACTTCTTGTGCTTCTAATTGTGTTGCGCTAAGACATAGGATTAGCAGCACTACATATTTAGTAATAGTGTTCATAATTGTTGTTTTTAATTGATGTTGAATCGGTCACTCCGAGAGCTTCAGTGACCTAATGCTATTGTTTTTGATGACCGAGGCTCTCGGAGTCATCATTTAACCTAACTTAATTATTACGCTCGGCGACTGCAGTTTTGACCGAATCGTAACTATTTTTTAAGGCGTCAAAAACCTTAGCCCTAAAGGATTGTTCTAATTCGCCTTCAACGTCTTGAAGCAATGCGTCTGCATCTACGGTTTTAGAACTCTCATTAAATATCTTGTTACTTAATAATTCTTTTTGTGCCAAATTGAGCAGCGAATCTATTTCGCGATCTGTAGCTTTCGTTCCATTGTCATTTAGTGTTGTAATTTGAGCAATGACATCTTTTACTTTTTGCTCTTCAAAACTTAACTCTGCCTTATTTAGAGCAACAACACTTTCCTCTTGTTCAGTTTCTTTCTTGGTATCATTGAATGCTACAAGCTCTTTCTTTGGTGTTTTAATGACCTGATTTGCTTTTTGTTTTGCCTTTGGTTGCTTCAGAATATTATCTGGTTTAACAGCATCTTTTTTCTCTTCAGGTATAGTGATTTCATCTTCAACGTCATTCTTCTCTACATCTTCTAAAACGATAGCTTCCTCTATTGTATCGTTAGTATCTTCGGTAGTATCTACAATTTCAGGAGTAATAGTTCCTTCTTCATTGTTAATGAACATAACGCCACTAAAAATGAGTATCGCTACACTTGCCGCTATTCCTATCCACCAATAGCCAAATCTTTTACTCGATGATTCTTGTTCATCCAATCGACCTGCTAGTTTTGACCAAGCTTCACTAGATGGCTGTATAGTTCGCTTTTCGAGCTTTTCTTTCATGTTCTCCTCAAACTTAATTGGTGCCATAACTCGTTGTATTTAATTCTTTAATTCTTTGTTGTAGCAATTGTCTTGCTTTAAATAATTGAGACTTTGAAGTCCCTTCAGAGATGTTGAGCATCTCTGCAATTTCATAATGCTTATAGCCTTCAATAGCATACATTACGAATACCATTCTATAACCTTCTGGAAGCTGATCTATAACCTCTTGTATTTGCGCCACTTCCATTTCAGATTTAATATTATTAGAAGAATCTTCGTTGACTTCAATCTCTTCTACAGAAAATTCTATATTTTTTTGTTTCCTGATGAATGAGATAGATTCTCTAATCATTATTCGTCTTATCCAACCTTCAAAACTTCCGTCTGCTTTGAATGATTTCAAACTCTTGAAAACTTTAAAAAACCCATTGAGCATTGCTTCCTCTGCTTGTTGTAAGTCTTTGATATAATATCTACAGACGCTTAGCATTTTTGGTGCATGGAGCTCATATATTATATGCTGTGCTTCGCGATTGTTTTTAATCGCTTTTTTTATAAGCTGAGCTTCGTTGTTATGCAGTTGAATAACTTTCAAAAGAGGGTTCATTTAGTCTTCTATTTATAAAGACGCAAATATTGTGCAAAGGGTTGCCTGAGGTAAAAAATTATTTTTTCCTATCTATTACATAATTAACCATGAGCTCTAAAGAAGCCTTGTACTGTGAGTCTTCGTAGCCAGAAATTAACTGTAATGCTTCGTTTTTATAAGCATTCATTTTTTCGATGGCATATTCCAAACCTCCATTTTTCTTTACAAAGGCTATGACTTCCTTTACGCGCTTTTTGTCTTTATTATGATTCTTGATAGAATTGATGAGCCACTTTTTTTCTTTTTGAGAGCATTTATTAAGAACATGGATTAGTGGTAATGTCATTTTCTGTTCTTTGATGTCTATTCCTGTTGGCTTGCCTATTTTTTCTTCTCCATAGTCAAATAAATCATCTTTAATTTGAAAAGCCATACCAATAAGCTCACCGAACTTACGCATTGTTTCTACTTCGTTACTGGCAGGTTTTACAGATGCTGCTCCCAAACTACAACAAGCTGCTATTAAGGTTGCCGTTTTCTGACGAATAATTTCATAATAGACAGGTTCAGTAATGTCCAACTGTCTTGCCTTTTCAATTTGGAGTAATTCGCCTTCACTCATTTCTCTTACTGCCACTGAGATAATTTTTAACAGATCAAAATCATTATTATCAATAGAGAGTAAGAGTCCTTTGGATAAGAGATAATCACCAATGAGGACTGCAATTTTGTTTTTCCAAAGTGCATTAATGGAGAAAAATCCGCGTCGCCTATTGCTATCATCTACGACATCATCATGAACTAAAGTAGCTGTGTGTATTAATTCTATTACTGAAGCACCTCGATAGGTTCTCTCACTCACAGTACCATTATTGAGCATTTTTGCCACCAAAAACACAAACATTGGTCGCATTTGCTTTCCTTTTCTGTTGACGATATAATGAGTGATACGATTGAGCAATGCTACTTTACTAGACATAGATAATTGGAACTTTTGCTCAAAAAGATCCATCTCAAAAGCTATAGGCTGCTTTATTTGCTCTACAATTTTCAATAAAATAGAATTAAAATCATAAGTCTAGCAAACTTAAAAAAAATAGTGCCGTTCACCTACATAATCTGTATTTTGAAGGAAATAACACACAATACATACAATAACTAACTGTATTTTAGTAGCTTTACTTGTTGTTAATTAATCTAAAAAATCTTGTTTATGAAAAAAATTACGCTATTGGTAGTTAGCTTATTAACTACTTTTTTCGCCTTAGGGCAAGAAACTATCTCCTTTGAGTCTGCAGAAAGTTATTCTCTTGGAGATATTAACACTCAAAATAATTGGTCTGTCACTGGTTGTGGACCTGGTTGTTTTGTTGCTAATCAGGATGTATCTAACGAACAATCCTCTGATGGTTCGTTTTCTCTAAAAATTGATCAAGATGGTGCATTCTCTGGTCAATCCAATCCTGTTGTAGGTGCATTCTATACATATGCAGCTGAAATACCTAATGCTTCTGCTACTTTTTCTGCTGATATGTTTATAGACACATTTGATTCTGCAAATACTTCAGATTATATATTTGGTTTAGTAAATACTACTGAAGCCGTTTTTAGAACTTACATTCGATTTACTTTTGAAGGTAATATCACAGTCTTAGTAACTGAAGGTGATGCTGTACAGCTAGTGGATACCATGCAAGATTGGACTCCGCTAACCTGGTTTAATGTTAGAATAGAAATAACAAATGATGCTGTAGAGTTTTTCATCGACGATGTTTCTATTTACTCTGGTACATTAGCAACATCTGGATCTATTGAGCAAGTGCAGTTTGCTCATGATAATTTTGCTGGTTTTGCTCATATAGACAACTTTAGAACTAATGATGAAGATTTGTCAGTTGAAAGTTTTGAAAATAACGCATTTAGTTATTTCTATAACAAAACCACTAAATCTCTAGAGTTAGACGCTTCTAGCCCATTACAGAATGTTGAGATTTATAATATACTTGGACAAAAGGTAATTAGTAACACACTAAACCAAACGTCTGAATCTATTGATTTACAACAATTAACTAACGGCGTTTATTTAGCTAGAATAGAAACTGAAAATGGTTCTAAATCCGTTAAGTTTCTGAAGCAATAAATCTAGTTTGAAAGTCATAAAAAAGGCGGCATCTAGCCGCTTTTTTATTCCTAATGGTAGACAATTTAGGTTTCTGTTAGAATAAGGTTTTGGTCTCACAATAACCTTATGAAAAACGTTAAAATAACCTAAATTAGCCCTTGTCAATCATTTTATTTTTAACTTTAAATCTATTAATCTAATTTTCAAATCAATTTTTATGAAAAAAATTACTCTATTAATCTTGGCTTTTGTAGCCTTTAATTTTAATTATGCACAAGACACCTGTGCTACTGCAACAGTAGTAACTGCAGGAACTACTACAGTCGCAGCTGTAGATGGTACTGAAGTTCCGGTTCCAGAATGTGCAGCGAATGCGGCAGACCCAGATCCAAGAACAGCTGGAGAGTGGTTTGTTTACACAGCTACTATAGACGGTATTACCAATGTAACAACTGATTTACCTCAAAATGCAGGAGGAGATACCAGAGTTCATATTTACACAGGTAGTTGTGCCGCTTTAACTTGTTTTGCTGGCAATGATGATATTGCAGCAGGCAACTATTTATCTGATGTTACATTCCCTGTACAGATGGGAACTACTTATTACATTGCTTGGGATGACCGTTGGAGTGCAGCTGGTTTTGATTTTGAATTGACAGAAACTCCTGTAGATTGCAGCACAACTAGCCCTTACACTTATAACTTTGCAGATTTCAATACTTTTGTTGGTTGCTATACTATAGAAGATGCCAATACAGACGGGACTTCTTGGGGTTATAATAACGGAAATGATTTTGATGGTGATACTGTAAATGATCCTGTTGGATTAGTATTTCCTCCAAACCCAACTGTAACTAAAGACGATTGGTTATTTACACCTGCATTTAATGGTGTTGCAAATGCTGAGTATGAAATTACTGTAGTATACAATGCTTTCGATAACCCTGTAGCTGCTGATGAGTCATTTGAAATTGTTGTTTTAGATGCTCCTTCATCTACAGCTGGTACGCAAAGTGTTATAGGTAGTTATTCTGGGATTACTCAAAGTGGAGCTGGTGTAGCAGATCTTTTACCAAATGCATATACTGATAGTGCGACATATACGCCTACGGCAGATGGTACGTTCTATTTTGCTATTCACACTACTACGCCAATGGCTACTAGTGGTATTTTCACTCTATTCAGTATTAGTGTTAATGAGACATTAAGTATTCCTGAATTTGAGGCAAATGTGTTTAAGCACAATTATGATAAAAACACTGAGTCATTATCTTTAGAATCTTCTAATCTTCCTTTGACAGGTATAGAAATTTACAGTATTCTAGGACAAAATGTGTTATCAAACACACTTTCTTCTAATGAAGAAACTGTAAACTTATCTTCTCTTACTGATGGTGTTTATTTAGCTAAAGTAAGTATTGAAGGTGGTTCTCAAACCATAAAGTTTGTTAAGCAATAAACATTCAATTATACAATAAAAAAAAAGCGGCTTAAGAGCCGCTTTTTTTATTGTGTTTTATTGGCCAATTGACCACATGCTGCATCAATATCTTTTCCTCTAGATCGCCTTATGGTAACCGTTATATTATTGGCTTCTAGTATAGATGTATACATATCTATGGCCTTAGAACTTGCTTGTTGAAACTCACCATCATCGATAGGATTATACTCTATAAGGTTTACTTTGCTTGGCGCAAACTTGCAAAATTTAATTAAGGCATCCACGTCTTTCTTAGTATCATTGATACCTTCCCACACAACATACTCATAGGTAATTCGATTCTTAGTTTTTGCATACCAATATTCCAAGGCCTCTCTTAAATCTTTCAAAGGAAATGTCGCATTAAAAGGCATAATGGATGTCCTTACCTCATCTATAGCTGAATGTAAAGACACTGCAAGTTTAAACTTTACGTTTTCATCAGCCATTTTTTTAATCATCTTTGGGACGCCAGATGTTGATACTGTAATCCGCTTTGGTGACATTCCCAATCCTTCGGGAGACGTAATTTTATCTATGGCTTTGAGTACATTGTTATAATTCATTAATGGTTCTCCCATTCCCATGAAGACAATATTACTCAATGGTCTATCGTGATACAATCTGCTTTCATTATCGATCGCAACCACCTGATCATAGATTTCATCTGGATTGAGGTTTCGCATTCGTTTAAGCCTCGCTGTAGCACAGAACCTGCAATCTAAACTGCATCCAACCTGAGAAGACACACAGGCAGTTGTTCTGGTAGGTGTAGGAATAAGAACAGACTCAACTGTTAACCCATCATGAAGTCGTACAGCATTTTTTATGGTCCCATCACTACTTCGCTGCATCTGATCAACTTTGATATGATTAATTACAAAGTTGTCTTCCAACATTTGCCTTGTAGCTTTAGAGATATTGGTCATGTCCTCAAAGCTATGTGCAGATTTCTGCCATAACCATTCGTAAACCTGATTTCCTCTAAAAGCCTTATCTCCTTGACTCTCAAAAAAATCTCGAAGCTGCTGTTTTGTAAATGCTCTTATGTCTCTTTTTTCTGCTTTCACTGTTACAAAAATAAAAAGCCTTGATTAAATCAAGGCTTTCCTTATTTTATTAATCTTATGTTAGATGATCAACATTGCATCTCCATAAGTATAGAATCTATATTTTTCTTTTACTGCTTCTTCATAAGCACGCTTGATAAAATCGTGACCAGCAAATGCAGAAACCATCATTAATAGCGTAGATTTTGGTGTATGGAAATTGGTAACCATACTATTAGCTATGCTAAAATCGTAAGGTGGAAAAATGAACTTATTTGTCCATCCGTAGAATTCATTTAGAGTTCCTTCTGAAGACACCGAACTTTCTATCGCTCTCATAGATGTTGTGCCAATAGCACAGACACGTTTCTTATTAGCAATAGCATTATTTACTATATCTGTAGCTTTTTCGTCGATAGTAACTTCTTCACTATCCATTTTGTGCTTCGATAAATCTTCTACTTCTACTGGATTGAATGTTCCAAGACCAACATGTAATGTTACTTCTGCCTTTTCTATTCCTTTAATTTCTAATCTTTTCAGTAGGTGTTTAGAAAAGTGCAATCCTGCTGTCGGAGCAGCTACAGCACCTTCGTTCTTTGCAAAAATTGTTTGGTACCGCTCTTCGTCCTGAGGTTCTACTTCTCTTTTGATATATTTTGGAAGCGGAGTTTCTCCAAGCTCATTAAGTTTATTTCTAAACTCTTTGTATGATCCATCGTATAGGAAGCGTAATGTTCTACCTCTAGAGGTTGTGTTATCTATAACCTCAGCAACTAACGAATCGTCATCTCCAAAATAGAGTTTATTTCCTATTCTTATTTTTCTAGCAGGATCAACCAACACATCCCATAATCTCTGTTCTTCATTTAATTCTCTTAATAAAAATACTTCTATCCTTGCTCCAGTTTTTTCTTTATTTCCATATAATCTAGCTGGAAACACTTTTGTGTTATTCAAGATCATTACATCACCTTCATCAAAATAATCGATAAGGTCTTTGAACTGTTTGTGTTCAATAGTTTGTTGCTCTCTATTGAGCACCATTAATCTTGCTTCATCTCTGTTTTCTGCAGGATGTTCCGCTAATAATTCTTCTGGAAGGTCAAAATTGAAGTGTGATAGTTTCATCTATTAATTTTTTTCAAGCTGCAAATATACAATCTCGAAGTAGGCCTTGTCAAGTATTTAATGAATTATTCTTTAGACTTAATGCCTATTTTTTCTAAGTCTGTCCAAAAATCGGGGTAAGATTTGGAAACAACATCATGTTCATTGATGGTTATTGGGACTCTAAGTGCCAAAGGAGCAAAAGCCATCGCCATTCTATGGTCCTTATAAGTGTCAATAGCAATATCCTCTTTTATTTTTTTTGAAGCGAATAACTGAAGGGAATCATCTGTAATATGAACTTTAGCACCTAGTTTCTCTAATTCAGTTTTTAAAGCCACTAATCGATCTGTTTCTTTTATCTTCAATGTGTGAAGCCCTGTGAGATCACATCCTATGCCGTGTCCAAAGGCAGTAACAGCTATAGTTTGCGCAATATCTGGAGCGTTAGATAAATCTAGATTGATTATGGTATCGTCGTTAACGTCTTCAATTTTATTTAATATGATGGCGTTATCAATAAACGTCGTCTCAACTCCAAATTCTTTATATATCTCTGCCAGAACTGAATCTCCTTGTAATGAGTCTTTTTTGTATGATGATAATTGCAGCTTAGTCCCAACTTTACTTAGAGCTACAATGCTATAAAAGTAAGATACCGAAGACCAATCGGATTCAATGACAAGCGTATCTGTTTCTATTTGTACTTCATTAAAAGGCTCAACCTCGATTACATTCTCTTCAAAATTTGTTTTGACTCCAATTTCATTCAATAAAGCCAATGTCATTTTGATATATGGTACTGAAGTAATCTTTCCTTTTAAAGTCAGCTTCAATCCATTATTTAGCGAAGGTGCAATAAGCAATAATGCTGATATATATTGGCTACTTACATCTGCCTTTAATTCTACTTCCTTTTCGGTTATGGATTTACCTTTTATTTTGAGTGGAGGACAGCCTTCTGTTTCTAAATATGATATCTCTGACCCAAGAGATCGAAGTGCTTCAACTAGTATCTTAATTGGTCGCTCTTTCATCCTTGAAGAACCTGTCAATATCACATCACTTTCACTACGTGTAGCAAAGTAAGCTGTCAGAAAACGCATTGCTGTCCCTGCATGGTGAATATCAACTAGACCGCTTTGATTCTTAAAAGCAGCTTGCATTAGTTGTGTATCATCAGAATTGGATAGGTTTTCAATCTGTATTGCAGGATAAAGGGCTTGTAACAATAAAGCTCTATTGGACTCACTCTTTGAACCCGTAATACTTATAGTTTGATTATTTAAAACTGAAGATTTATGAAGATGTTTTTGCATAAAATCTAATAGTCGCGTTTACTTTAGCTTTTCATTATTATGGTGTCTGTCATGGTCGCGCTTGGTCTTCTTGTCCATCTTTTTATCGAAAGCGGCTTGCAAGTCAATCCCTGTTTGATTGGCAAGACATAGCACTACAAAAACCACATCTGCTAATTCTTCTCCTAGATCTTTATCCTTATCACTTTCTTTTTCGCTTTGCTCCCCATAACGCCTGGCAATAATACGTGCTACCTCTCCTACTTCTTCTGTAAGTTGTGCCATGTTAGTGAGCTCGTTAAAATATCTCACGCCATGGTTTTGAATCCAGTCGTCAACAATCTTTTGGGCGTTTTTTATATCCACTTTATATTCTTTTTAGTACGATCTTTTCTGATATCTTTTCAATATAAGCATTAAAATATTGTCTGAATGCTGTATAGTCGTTTGCAGGAACAAAAGAGTAATTGAAATTAAACCCTATGCGCAATTGAATATAATTGCCATTCTGCATTATTGTATATTTATAATCACTGATATTGTCTTCTGAAAGTTTATAGGATACACTTTCTGGTAATGATTCTACTTCATATCCTTCTGGCAACATTATGTTTACCATATAGTTTTGAGAAAAAGGATGTACAAAGTCTATTGGGTAATCTCGGGTTTCTTCTTTAAATGGCGTTTCTTCTATGGTATAAAACAGCAATGGTGAAACGTACAATTTGTCTCCAATCTCTTCAATGAGTTCTTCCGAAGAAAAGTCGAACTTCTTTACGTAAGGCTTTGTAACTTCTTTTTCGTTTTGAACTTCGAGGTTTTCAACTACCAATTCTATGTCTCTGTCTTCGAGCTTCTCTATCTTTTCTTCTGTTGTTAATTTTAGCTCTCTCTTTCTCATATTCTGAGCATAATGGAGCGTACAATGATCTCTTATTTTACCTTCTACAGAAAGATCTGGATTGATTTTGTAATTAATAGACTTAGTTTCTACTGAAGGTGAGCTTTGTTGCAGAGAAATCCATGTAGAACTACCATTTTTTCTTATTAGTCTACCACGCCAATTCATTGCTCTTTCTGGTAACAAATTAGGGATGCAATAAGGGTCTGTTGCATCTAGTAAAATGGTTCCATTCGGGATTTCGATTACAGATACTACATAGTTAAACCCGTCTAGAGTAGCAGTAATAGGAATTCCGTTAGCTTTAGTACTTACCAAAACTGGGTTGGCGTTTAAGCCAGCATGCCTTAACATTGATGTTAGCATTAAATTGATTTCTGCTACGTTTCCACTGCCTTCTTTATAGGCTTTTTTCACACCATCGTTTACAAATTTACCTATGTAACCATTCCATTTTACCTTCGATTTTACAAAAAGAAATACTGTTGCTGCTCTTTGCATAGGATCACTAATCCCCGATAAAGCGGCATCTAATTCGCTTTCATAATACGATGCTTTTGCTAACTCACCTCCAAAACCTTCACTTCTGTAAATGGTTTTTGCAATCTTATCCCAGTTTGAAGAATAGTCGGTAATCTGGCCTCTTGGACTTTTATAAAAAGTGTACTCCCAAACCATTTTGGCTATATAGTTATTGAGGTTGTCAACGAAATTTTCTTGCTTTAATGGAGGAATATTTTCTAAGTTAATGTCAGTAATATTTTCCTTAAACTCGAAGTCTGATGAACTAAAAGATGTTTGTGTTACATATCCATCTGACCTATTTGCATTTGTGATTGTTTCTTTTCTATCTACTGTTGAGTCTACAAAATTTGGATAGAATGCTGCTTTTGGGTTTATGGTCTTTTTGAAATTAAAAAACTCAGGGATTCTTACTCTAATATCTAGTTTTTTGATTGGGACAAGGTCTTGTAAATAGATATCATCTATTACGCCGATAAATGGCGACTCCATTTCGTATTTTAACTCCACAACTGAGCCTTCTTTGACATTAGGCAATGCAAATGAGGCTTTTTTCCAATATTCATTTACTTCTTCGTCAAATATACCTTCATTCTTGAGTTTAGTTTTTTCTACCTTACCATTGTTAAGGTTATATGTATATCCTTTTATTCCAAATAACTTTGTCCTTTTGGTAGTGCTTTCATTATATAATCTTACGGAATAATTCGCTCTATCTAAGCCTTCTTTATTATATATCTTAACCCTCATCTGCACTTCTCTTACTTGTGTAAACCCTTCTTGCTTATCGAATCTATAATAAATCCTTTCGCTTTTATATAGAATTTCAGCATCGGCGTTCGGATTTATCTCCGATGCTTGAGATTCTAACTCTTGCTTAGAGACTTTTCCAAACTTAAAGTTTTGTGAATGGATACTGGTAGCGATTAATAGTAGAGCTAGGGTAAAAAATGTTCTCATGTATTGGTTAATTTACTTTTAATACGATTTTTGATTTATCTGCTTTGGCTATTGCTTTTCTAAAACTTCTGAAGTCATTATAACTAGCTGCATCAAACAATCCTTTGTTCAGTGTCAGTTCTCGCTTTACAGTAATTATATTGTCTTTTTCTTGAGCAACTTCGTATTTGTAACTTCCAAACTCGTTTGAAATTTCAACAGGTTTTGGAATTGCTTCGACAGTAGTGTTTTCCGGGATTTTTAAAGTGTAGTAATCTTTATCTGTTATACCTCTATCTATTTTAATATCGTAAATCCTGTTTTTATCTCTTGGAGGTATATAACTGAGCTTATTGAAAAAATTAGGAGAAAACAAAAATCTTCCTCCAGAATTCTTAGCGTAATTACTTGCGCTAATTTCTATTTCTTCTGAAAAACGAATCTCGTCTTTGTCATTAGATAGTTTGATGTTTTCAATTTCTAAACGGTTGATGTCTTCCCAGTAATCTTCTTTATAAACTAATTTCTGATCGGATGGTGTCTTTCTTTCAATTGAAGAATGGAAATAATAGCGTGTACCTTCAGTATTTATATTAACATGCCCTGTAATATCACCTGAGTCGGAAAGCTCAATTTCTGCCGTGGTGTGTTTTAGATTATCTGAAGCTTCGTATGTCTTGGTGTGAATAATTTTACCTCCTTCTGGTGTGATTAACAAGGCATCTCTATCATCGGTAAAGTTCGCTATATAACCAAACGGTGTTGTTTGGCTGGTACATTCTAACCATATATAATCTTCTTCATGTGGTACCGCTAAAATGACATGGTTACCTTCTGTTACCGAAAATTCTTTATCCATATTTCTAATTGATCTCCCTCCATAAATTACAGTATAGTATGCTGGAACATCGACAGCTTCTAATAAGGCTTTGGTGTAATTTGAAAGTCCTTTACAATCACCATAACCCAATCTATCTACATCTTCGGCAATAATTGGTTTCCATCCTCCTATACCTACTTGTACACTGATGTATCGGGTTTTGTCTTGTACGTATTGATATACTCTTTTCGCTTTTTCGAGATCAGAATCTGCATCGCTGACTAAGACTCTGACCTCATCAATAACTTCTTGTGGAAGATTTCTGGTATTACTAATCAATTTGTCATTCATCCATTTTCCGAAATCATTCCAATCTTTGTTGGATCCCTTTAATCCTTTCATATCAAACTCTTCTAGAGCTACCTTCATGTAAGGTACAATGCTTCTAAAATCTGGACTGTATACTTCTCGCTTTATTGCTTTTAGGTTTTCTGCAACAAACACCCAATCAGACTCCTGATTAATATTGAAGCCTTCAAAATTAGTTTGCTTACTTGCTAAATTAATTCCAGACGTGTTTATGATTTCATACTTGGAATGTTCTGTACTTACTTCATATCCTTCAAGTGGTAACCACCCTGTAATAAATGCGGTCATCGAATACTCAACCTGACTGGTATACTCTACTGTATATGGATAAGAAACTGCTGTATATTCTAAATATTTTACTCGATTGTCTGAGTACATCGTACCTCCATCTACGGCACTTACATCTCTAAAATCATTTTTCTTAATACGTTTTATTTGCTTACCGTTCTTGTCAAAAATCTTTACTTCTAGCTTTTTGATTTTACGTGTGTCATTATAAAGTTCTGCTGCATCAATGTAGCGCTCACCTTTAGAATTTAAAACCGTAACGACTCTTGTAATATCCTTGACCATTTTGTTGTAAGCACTTATCGTAATGGTAGTTCTAGACTCCCTAATTACAGCATTAGCATCTTCAGTAAGGCTTTCATCTATGGCTAGGCTTGAATAATCAGTAGTTTGTGAAAAACTAAAACAAAAAAACAGTAGTAATGTGTAGGTTATATAGGATTTTTTCATTGTTTAATCGGTTGCAAGACAAATCTATAATAATTCAAAATACTATCTTTTAAAAAATAGTAAAGAATTCTATTCTTTGTTTTTGGAGTCAATAATTATGGTTACTGGGCCATCATTCAATAAATCCACTTTCATATCTGCGCCAAACTCACCTGTTTGAATGGATTTTCCTAAATCTGTTTCCATTTGTTTCACAAATGCCTCATATAAAGGAATTGCTACATCTGGTTTTGCTGCCTTAATATAGCTAGGTCTATTTCCTTTTTTTGTACTGGCATGAAGTGTAAATTGGCTCACGACTATAATATCTCCATTGTTGTTTAATATAGAGTTATTCATAACGCCGTTATCATCATTAAAGACACGTAGGTTTACAATCTTATTGCTTAGCCAGTTGATATCCTCTTGTGCATCATCATCTATGATGCCTAGCAATACCAAAAGTCCTTGGTTTATTTTGGCTACAACTTCGTTATTGATCGTTACTGAAGCATGTTTTACTCTTTGTATTACTACCTTCATGCCTTAGTCATTATCATAATTATCTGTTCTGTAATGCTCATCTTCTCCTTCTAAAATCTGAATATAACTTCTGTAGCGAGAATAGGCAATCTCATCATTTTCCAAAGCCTCTTTTACAGCACATTTGGGTTCTTTTAAGTGTAAACAATTATTGAACTTACAGTCTTGTTTTAATCTGAAAAACTCTGGAAAATAATCTCCAACTTCTTCCTGGTCCATATCTACAACACCAAAACCTTTAATTCCTGGCGTGTCTATGATTTTGGCATCAAAACTTAAGTCGAACATTTCGGCAAAAGTTGTGGTGTGCTGACCTTGCTTATGTTGCTCAGAAATCTCCTTAGTTTTAAGATCTAACTGAGGTTCTATTTTATTGACTAAAGTAGATTTTCCAACTCCAGAATGCCCAGAAAACATTGATACCTTACCAGACATCATCTCTTTTACCTTATCGATATTTTTGCCTGTTTTTGCTGAAATCTCTATACAATCGTATCCTATCTTCTTATACAAACTCGACAGATACTTTACTTCAAACATCGTATCCTCGTTATAGGTATCTTCTTTATTGAACAACAATACAGCTTTAATAGAATACGCTTCTGCGGTAACCAAAAATCGATCTATAAAACTTGGAAATGTTGGTGGATTATCTATAGTCACCAACAGGAATACCTGATCTATGTTGGCTGCAATAATGTGCGTTTGCTTAGACAGATTTACCGACTTACGCACTATATAATTGCGCCGCTCATGAATTTGGTTAATAATTCCTGTAACCTGATCATTCTTAGATTCGAGCTCAAAAGTAACCTGATCGCCTACTGCAATGGGATTAGTGCTTTTTATTCCTTTGATTCGGAATTTGCCCTTAATCCTGCACTCATAAGTTTTACCGTTTGGTGTCCTAACGATATACCAGCTTCCTGTTGATTTGTAGACGGTTCCTGTCATTAGTTACAAAGATGTAAATAATATACAAAACAACGCCATATTATAGCAAGAAGTCGTTAATCGTTGATAATCTTCTCTTGGTGATTGATCGATTCCTGGTGAATGGCTTTAAACACTCTCAAGATAAATTCCTCACTCAAGTTCTTCTCTTCGCCTTGTAATATCATCTTGCCCAAAATCTCATTCCAACGTTTTGTTTGCAGTACTGCAACATTGTGCGCCTTTTTAAGCGATCCGATTTCATCAGCAACTTTCATACGTTTTCCAAGCATTTCTATAAGCTGATGGTCAACCACATCGATTTGAGTTCTTAGTGTATTAATCTTGTTCTTGAATTCTGCTGCTTCTCCAACTTCTTTTCTAATACGAAGATCTTTTGTCATTTGTATCAACGTATCTGGTGTGATTTGTTGCTTAGCATCACTCCACGCTTTGTCTGGATTATGGTGTGTCTCTACCATAAATCCGTCATAATTAAGGTCTAATGCTGTTTGACACAAGTCGAAAATGATATCTCTCCTACCAGCAATATGAGAAGGGTCCAAAATTAATGGTAAGTCTGGAAATCTATTTTGAAGATCAATCGCTAATTGCCATTCTGGATTGTTTCTGTAACGGGTTTTCTCATAGGTTGAAAACCCTCTATGAATAACACCCAAGTTTTTGATGTCAGCTGTATAAAAACGTTCTACTGCACCTAGCCATAATGCTAAATCTGGGTTAACTGGGTTTTTAATCAGTACAGGTTTATCAGTACCTTCTAAAGCATCCGCAATTTCCTGCACAATAAATGGGCTTACTGTTGTACGCGCACCAATCCAAAGAATATCGACATCGTGTTGTAATGCTAAATCTACATGATTGGCATTAGCTACTTCAGTAGTAATCAACATACCCGTTTCTTGCTTTGCTTTTTGAAGCCACTTAAGACCCAAAGCGCCTACACCTTCAAAATTGCCTGGTCTGGTTCTAGGTTTCCAGATACCTGCTCTAAGCACTGTAGCATCACTGTCTTTTAGTTGATGTGCTATATTTAAAACTTGCTCTTCTGTTTCTGCACTACATGGCCCCGCGATAACTAATGGGTGCTCCAACCCAAAATTGTCTAACCATGTTCTTAATTCTTTCTTGTTTTCCATAGTATTTGAGTAATCTCTTCTTTTAAACTTTTATAATACCTTCCAATATGTCTCTAATATGATTAATTGCTTTCATTTCGTCGTAAACACCATCAAAATCTCCTGATTCCATAAGTGCTTTAAACGCTTTGAGGTTTTCGATATATTCTTCTAATGTCTCAATGACATTGGTTTTATTTTGCCTAAAAATTGGTGTCCACATATCAGGCGAACTTTTTGCCAAACGCACAGTACTTTCAAAACCACTGCCAGCCATATCGAAGATGTCGCGTTCATTCTTTTCTTTTTCAATCACAGTTTTTCCTAGCATAAAGGAACTAATGTGCGATAAATGTGATACATAAGCGATATGCTTATCATGGGCTTTTGGATTCATATATCGAATTCGCATGCCTATAGTTGAAAACAGATTCAAGGCTTGCTCTTGAAGCTTGAAAGCGGTTTCTTCAACTTCACAAATAATATTGGTCTTACCTTCATATAGGCCATTGAATGCTGCCGAAGGTCCAGAAAATTCTGTTCCAGCGATTGGGTGGGTTGCTAAGAAATTGCGTCGCTTGGGATGTTGTTTTACTTTCAGACAGATATCTTCCTTCGTTGAACCAACATCAACAACCAAAGCATCATCCCTTACCTCGTCTAATATCTTCGGAAGTAACTCCACAGTGGCATCTACAGGAATTGCAATAATCACTAGGTCTGCATTTCCTAAATCCGAATAATCTGTCTTATGATCAATGATGTTTCGCTGTAAAGCTTCATCTAGATGATCTGAATTCTGATCAATCCCGTGAATCACTTTTTCTGGAAAATGCTTCTTGATGTCTAAAGCAAAGCTTCCGCCTATTAATCCAACTCCTATTATATATATATTCTTCATAATTCTAACTTACTCTTGCAATCGCTTCTTCTATATCTTCAACTGTTGCACACAATGATATTCTTATGTAACCTTCTCCATTGCTTCCAAAAATGGTTCCTGGTGCAATAAAAATGGAATGTTCTTTCAGCAATAAATCTATAAACTCTTCAGCTTTAGTAAATGGTGGCAACTTTGCCCAAACAAACAATCCTGAAGCATCTTCGCTATAGGTACAGTTTAACGCTTCGGCTAGTTTCCAAACCAATTCTCGGCGTTTTTGATACACACTATTCAAACTGATATACCAAAGTTCTGAACATTGCAACGCTTCAATAGCGCCTTTCTGAACACCATAGAACATTCCAGAATCCATATTGCTTTTTACCTTGAGAATTTCTTTGATATAATCTGAATGTCCTAGAACCATACCAACACGCCAACCTGCCATATTAAAGGTCTTGCTTAGGGAGTTTAATTCTAAACAATGCTGCTTAGCATCTTTGTAGTTTAGTATGCTTCGTGGACTATCGTTGAGTATAAAACTATACGGATTGTCGTTGACAACGAGTATGTCGTTTCGTTTGGCAAATGCTATGATATCATCATAAGATTTATGTGTTGCTTTTGCTCCTGTTGGCATGTGTGGATAGCTAATCCACATGAGCTTGACTTTGCTCAAATCTTGCTTTTCTAGTTCTGAAAGGTTTGGCAACCAATTGGTCTCATCGGTTAAATCGTAATACATTGGTTCTGCTCCGACCAGTTTTGTTACCGAACTGTATGTTGGATATCCAGGATTTGGAATCAGCACTTTATCACCTTCATTGAGAAACGCCATAGAGATATGCATAATGCCTTCTTTACTTCCCATTAAGGGTAAGATTTCAGAAACTGGACTCAATGCCACCTCGAATTGTTCTCTATAAAAATAGGCTATGGCTTCTCTGAGTTCTGGCAGGCCTTGATAGCTTTGATACTTATGCGCTGTTGGATCTGTAAGGCTTTCTGTCAATGCCTTAACGACCTTATAAGGTGGTTCCAGGTCTGGGCTTCCTATACCAAGGTTAATGATAGGTTTCCCATGTGCCTTAAGGATAGCTACCTCTCTCAATTTTTTAGAGAAGTAATATTCTTTTACGGTATGTAGTCTATCTGCTGGACCGATCATTTTTTAGCATTTTTATATTCTCCCAATATCTTTATTTCTACAGCCATAATCTCCATGATTGCAATTGCTTTTTGGTAATCTCTATAGTCTTCAAAAGTAACATCTACAAAAAAGGCGTACTTCCAAGGCGTATTAATTTTTGGTAAGGATTGAATCTTCGTCAGGTTCAATTTACAATCACTCATCACATTTAGTATAGCAGCCAAGCTTCCTCTTTTGTGATCTAATTCAAACTTTAAGGATGCTTTGTTAATTTCAGACTCAGAGATTTCGTGATTTTCTCGTTTTACGATTACAAATCGTGTTTCGTTGTGCTTTATGGTCTGAATACTTTCTGCCAATATATTGAGATTGAAAATCTCTGCCGCCAAATCACTAGCTATTGCAGCTACACCACTCAATTGATTATCGGATATACGCTTGGCTACTTCGGCAGTATCTTTATCTTCAATTAGCTTGATTTGCGGATGTCCTTTAAAGAATTCCTTGCATTGTAACAATGCCATCGGATGCGAGTACACTTCCTTTACATCTTCAATGCTCTGACCATTTAGCGTCATCAAATGGTGTTGCACATTAAGGTAATGCTCTCCAACGACATGCAAGTTATGATCATCAATCAAAGCATAGTTAGGAATTATAGATCCTGCAATAGAATTCTCAATAGCCATAATAACGGCGTCGGTTTGCTTTTGCAATAAACTATCCACCGCTTTATCGAAAGACAAGCATTCCTTTACCTCAATATTGTTTCCAAAGTAAGCCTTAGAAACTATGTGATGAAATGATCCTTTTACGCCTTGTATTGCTACTGAATTAATCATGTAATTGTAATCAAAAAAAAAGTCCCGATTTAAAACCGAGACCTTCATCAATATTATATACTTAACTAGCACATACACGGTCTCGTTTCTCTACTAAAGAAATAAAACCAGTTATAATATGTGTGAGCTAATGTCATGTTTTCGTTTTTGTTATGGCTAAAGTAACTAATTAATTAAAAAATCAAAATGTTAGAGAACAATTTTTTGTTTAGTTCGTTGATTTAATACTTATTTTTACGACAAAGTGAATTTTTTATGTCTATAGACGTCTCTAACATTACCAAAACTTATGGAGAGCAGAAGGCTCTGAATGATGTATCGTTTAAAGTTAGTAATCCTGAAATTGTTGGTTTTCTTGGTCCAAATGGCGCCGGAAAATCGACCATGATGAAGATTTTAACGACTTACCTCAATGCTTCTGATGGTAGCGCTTCGGTAAATGGTTTTGATGTGGTTTCAAAAAAGAAGGAAGTACAACAGAGTGTTGGGTATTTGCCTGAACATAATCCATTGTACTTGGATATGTACGTTAGAGAATATCTTCAGTTTAATGCCAATGTCTATAAGGTTGAAAAATCTCGTATCGAGGATATTATTGAACTCACTGGTCTAACTCCTGAAGCGCATAAAAAGATTGGTCAATTGTCTAAAGGATATAGACAACGTGTTGGTTTAGCCAATGCTTTATTACACGATCCTGAAGTTCTTATCCTAGATGAACCTACTACTGGTCTTGACCCGAATCAATTGGTCGATATTCGTAATCTTATAAAGACAATTGGCAAAGAGAAAACCGTGTTTTTATCGACGCACATCATGCAAGAGGTAGAAGCCATGTGCGATCGTGTCATCATAATCAATAAAGGTGAAATTGTTGCCGACAAAACACTTTCTGACCTGAGACAGGGACAAGAACAGGTTGTTATCGTGGAGTTTGACTATCGTGTTGAGGATGCTTTCTTATTGAAGCTTCCTAAAGTGAAATCTGTAAAGAACACTCAAGATTTTATTTACGAGATTACATTTTCTACAGATGAAGACATGCGTTCTCATGTGTTTGACTTTGCGCATGACAACGAGCTGAAGATTCTTCAACTTAATCAAAAGAATGCTAGCTTGGAGAGTTTGTTTAGGGATCTGACGAGTTAATAATTATATTTAATTATGGCGGAAATTTTACCAGGCATCTTTAAGTTAATAGGCGCGAGTTTGAAATGGTGCTTCTATTTAGGAAAAAAAAGCTATAAGGATATTTTAAAGGAAGAATGGAATACGCGACTTGGTTTTTTTCTCATAGTAATCATATTAGTAATAATTTTTGACTCCCCTTCTATTGAAAAATAAGTTTCCCTGTATACTGTTGATCGATATCGACAACAGCAGGTTGATTTACAGATATAAGGTCTCCTGTACCTCTTAGAATTCCTGTTAGGGATTGTTGTGGGTTTACAATCATATCATTGCTCCCGCGATGGTCTATAATTACCTCTTCAGCAATCAGTTCTGCACCTTCAAACCGTCCCGAACCTGAAGCGAAGAAGATATGTAATGTTTCCGTAGCACCATCAATATATTGACTAGATAGGTTGTTTGTAACAACTCGCAACTCTTCAAGATTAACAGATAATCTAAAATCTCCTGTTGTATAACTACCTGGTGCATTAAAGTCTTCTGACAGCAGACTTAAGCTTGTAAAATTAAGAACGCCATCGGATCGAATCTCGTATTGTGTTGAGCTTCTAATTTCAGTAATATCTGGAGCAGACACATATACTTTTGTAGAAACATAATCTCTTACATAGTTGCACGTATTATCGTCGGTTAATATCAACTGATTACCAGAAACTCTTGCAGACACGTCGCTAATAAGGTTTTCGCCGGCTTCAATAACTACAGAAAAATCAGTGTCTTGTTTGAGGATTAGCTCTACACCTCTATTCACCAAAATCCTGGAGAACGCAGAGACATCAACCCGCTCTTGAACAATATCGCCAGATGCTTGAATGCAATCGTTAGCATTTTCGCTGCTGCAAGCAAAAAATAGTGTAATTACTAATATGTATAAACCTTTCTTCATAATAGATTCTGCATCGTACTTCGACTTCGCTCAATGTTCGTGCAGAATGACATTTTATTTATAATCTAATTCCAACTCCAAATTCTACTGCTTCAGCTTTAGCACCATGAGATTTTAAAGTCATAGCCCCAAACCATTTCTTTCCGAAATAGCGTTTTAGCCCAACTCTAAAGTACGTCCTCCCTTCAAAATCATAAGGATAATAGACATAGTATCCTAACTGTGTTAATACAGAAAACTTATTAATAAATAGCTCGTGTCCTGCAAAAACGCCTACACGTTTAAAGTCTTCATCTCCTGATATATTTTCTTCGGGAAAGGCAATAGATTTAAACCTAATCAGTTCCTTTAGAAAGTTAGAAAAGAATACCTCTGCACCTAACTGAATTGCACTTTTATGACTCAATCGCTTATCTGCATAAGCTGACACTATATAAAACGGAAACTGCCCACTGTCAATAATATCACTCTCATTGATTCCACTTCTAAAGACAACATTGTATCGTATTGGCTCAGTATACTTTTCGTCCGTTAAGGTATCGATATATTCTAGGTCTTCATCTTCAAAATTATAGTTGAGTCCTACATTAAATGTAATAGAATTGACACTGGTATTTGGTGCTTTCACATTTGCATTGGAATAATGGATTAATGATAATCCTGCTTGTATTCCGAAGTTATCAATGATGCGTTCTTTCTTATAATTGAGCATCAGAAAGGTGCTGCTTAGAAATTTTGAACCAAAGGCAATGTTTTTGAAGTTCTCCTCTTTGTCATAAGGATTGGTTGTGTAAGCTAGTCCTTGCCCAATGCGCATCATGAGGTTACGCTTGAAAAAATAGAAGTTGAAATGTGCGTAGAGTCCATAATTGTTCCCTAGCACACTATTTTTGAGGTTTTGATAGCTAAACGACACTCCATAATCGGGATAGTTGTAGCGTTGCTGCCAATCTTCTTCGCCAAATGTTTTTTGATTCCAACTTAATATGAAGCCTTCAGGATGTCCTTGTATGAGATGAAGAATGTCATCATTATGCAATGCGATATTCCCTTTGAAATAATTGAGATCGAGATACGAACGTGAAGATTTTTCTTCTTGAGCGTATCCTATCAGAGTCGCAAATACAAATGCAAAAAGTAGCTTTACCTTCATCGCAGTTTTTGGAATGATGCCAAAGGTAAAAGAATAATTGAAATCTGAATTAACTTAGTCTTTGTAAAGCACTTTCTAACAGTTCAAAAATCGTTGCGATGTCTTCTTTTTTAGCAGTTCCTACGGATAATCTAAACCAATTAGAACTCGTTGAAGCTCCAAACGCATAGAATGGGACTACTGCCAGCTTCGCTTCTTTGAGAAGGTATGAAGTGACTTCTTTTATATCTGATAAAACGTTTCCTTGAGGTGTTGTTTTTCCAACTAAATCGAATTGAACTGTAAGATACAACGCGGCTTCTGGCTCGATAGCATCTACTGAAAAGCCTTTGCTCTTTAATTGTTGAAAGCCCTCGTAAAATGTAACTAAGCGATCACTCAATTCTGATTTAATCCAACCAAGATATTCTGAAACTTCTTCGTCTTGTCCAAGATAATTAGCAGTCGCAATTTGTTCTGCCTTAGGTGACCAAGCACCAATATGGCTCAACATAGCTTTCATTTTTGCAATAACATGCTTTGGTCCAAAAGCCCAACCTACTCGTACTCCTGTTGACGCAAATGCTTTTGAAATACCATCAACAAAAATGGTATAATCGCGCATTTCTGAAACTAATTCAACCGGATTATAATGCACAGTTTCACCATAAGTGAGCTGCCAATAAATCTGATCGTAAAGCACATATAGAGGCTTAATACCTAATGCGTTTCTTCTATTATTTTCAGCAACAACAAGATTGCAAATGTCTAAAAGCGCTTGTTTACTAAAGGTAGTTCCTGTTGGGTTTAGTGGAGAGCATAAGGCTAATAAACTAATATCCTGAACATGTGGAGCGATATCCTCTGCTGTTGGCATAAACTTATGCTCTGGTTTGGTCTCAACTACAACAGCATTGTTTCTAGCTAAATAGGTGTAAGCGTCATTATTCCATGATGGAACTGGATACAGCACACTGTCATTAACATCCAAAACGGTTTGATAAATGGCATAAATTAAAGGCCTAGCACCTCCTGAAATCAAAATCTCATCAGCTTCATAATCCAATCCCAAGCGTTGCGACAGGTAGCTAGATACTGTATTTCGCAATTCTTGCATACCATTTGCCGCAGGATAGTTGGTATGATTAGACTCATACGCTTCTAAAATTTGTGATTTTAATGCATTTGGAATTGGAAAAATACTTGGATCGAAATCTCCAATCGTTTGATTGTAGATGGTTTCTCCTTGTGCTTTTAGGGCATTTACTTCTCCAGCAATTTTAATGATTTCAGAGCCTTTTAAGCCTTCTGCTAATGATGATGTTTTCATAATGAGGGGTATGGCAAAACTGCCATTCTAATTTTTTGCAAAAATACTATTTCTCAAGCATTTTTTGATATAGAAATCAAAATACATTTGAAGCAACCGCTTTGATATTATCCGACTTCCCCATGGAGTAATAATGTAGCAACGGAACACCTTGTTTAATAAGCTCTTTGCTTTGTGCAATACACCATTCTATGCCTACTTCTCTAACTTCTTTGTTGTCTTTGCATTTTACAATACTCATAATTAAATCATCTGGTAAATCTACTTTAAATCGGTATGGAATAAGGTTGAGTTGTTTTTTTGTAGCTATAGGTTTCAACCCTGGAATGATTGGCACTGTAATATTTTCTTTTCGGCACTTGTCTACAAATTCGAAATACTTCGTGTTGTCAAAAAACATTTGCGTAACAATATAATCTGCACCTTCTTTAATTTTCTTTTTCAAAAAATGAATATCACTATCAAAACTTGGTGCCTCAATATGTTTTTCAGGATAGCCAGCGACACCTATACAAAAATTGGTTGCTGATGTATTTTGAAGTTCTTCTTCTAAATAATTTCCATTATTTAATGCGCTTATTTGTGACACCAATTCGCTTGCATAGGCATGTCCTTCTTTTTCTGGTGTAAAATAGGCTTCACTTTTTACAGGGTCACCTCGTAAGGCCATTACATTATCTATGCCTAAAAAATCTAGATCAATTAGAAAATTTTCGGTGTCTTCTTTGGTAAATCCTCCACACAAAATATGAGGAATAGCATCAACTCCATATTTATTCTGAATCGCCGCACAAATACCTACTGTACCAGGTCTCTTCTTAACGACTTGTTTTTTTAATAGGCCATTTTCTAGTTCTTTATAAACATATTCTTCCCTATGATACGTGACATCAATAAAAGGAGGTTTAAATTCCATTAAAGGGTCTATGTTATTAAATATAGAATCGATATGCTCTCCTTTGAGTGGTGGTAATATTTCAAAGGAAAACATCGTTTTGCCATTAGCCTTTTTGATATGTTCTGTTACTTTCATAAAATTTATTTTGCCATGATATAAGCTGCTGTCAATGCTAGTGTGGCTAGAACAATAATCTGCAAAACAAACTTTATTTCTAATTTGTATTTTTTCATTTTCTGTTGATTTTTCACAGTCTAATTTCCAGCTTTAAGATGCGTTATCAGTGATTTTTCTTATAAATAATTGTTATGTTTCTATTAGGTTAGGGTTTAGCCATTTTTTGGCTTCTTCTATTGTGATGTCTCTTCGCGATGCATAGTCGTTTAATTGGTCTTCTGTGATTTTTCCTAGTCCAAAGTATTTCGCTTCAGCATTAGCAAAATAATATCCAGACACGCTCGCAGCAGGCCACATCGCCAGACTTTCGGTCAACTTTACACCAATTGCCTCTTCTACATTGAGCAATTCCCAAATGGTATTTTTCTCTAAATGGTCTGGGCAAGCAGGATAGCCAGGAGCTGGTCGAATCCCTTTGTATTCTTCCTTGATTAGTTCTTCGTTAGATAAGCGTTCTTTTGAGGCATAACCCCAATGTTTTACTCTGACTTGTTCGTGCAAGTATTCTGCAAACGCTTCTGCTAAACGGTCTGCTAAAGCTTTAACCATAATTGAATTATAATCATCATTATTAGCTTCATATTCCTTTGCTAATTCATCTGTTCCGAAGCCAGCAGACACACAAAAGCATCCTATGTAATCTTCTTTTTCTGATGTTTTTGGTGCAATAAAATCCGCTAATGCAAAATTTGGGACGCCTTCCCTTTTCTTTAATTGTTGCCTTAGTGTTAAGAAGGTATTTTGCAGCCCTCCTTTTTCGTCATAAACTTCTATATCATCATCATTACTATTGGCAGGAAACAAACCAAAAACAGCTCTTCCTTTAAACAATTTTTTATCTAATATCTCTTGAAGCAGTTCTTTCGCGTCTTCATATAATTCTGAAGCTTGTTGCCCAACGATGTTATCTTTCAAAATGTCGGGGAACTTGCCGTGCAAATCCCATGATCGGAAAAATGGACTCCAATCTATATAGTTTACCAGATTAGATAATTCAAAGTCTTCAATAACTTGAACACCTAATTGGTTTGGTTTTACAATTTCTGTAGTATTCCAATCGATATTGAACTTTCGCTTTCTAGCTTCTTCAATGGATCGATATTCTTTTTGCTTACTTCTGCTTAAAAATTGCTCTCTAAACTTATCATACTCCTGTCTCAATTGAGTTTTAAAAACCTTATTGTTTTCTTGAAGTAAATTACCAACAACTGTTACTGCTCTTGATGCATCATTTACATGTACCACTGTATTCTGATACTTTGGAGCTATTTTAACCGCAGTATGTGCGCGAGACGTTGTAGCACCTCCAATTAATAATGGAATATCCATCTGTTGTTTATCCATCTCTTTTGCTAGATACACCATTTCGTCCAGTGAAGGCGTGATTAAGCCACTAAGCCCTATAACATCAACACCTTCTTTTTTTGCTGCTTCAATGATTTTTTCTGGAGGTACCATGACGCCTAAGTCCACAATCTCATAATTATTGCAACCCAAAACTACAGATACAATATTTTTCCCGATATCGTGCACATCGCCTTTTACTGTTGCCATTAGTATTTTACCTGCACTCTGTGCTGTGCCATCTTTTTCAGCTTCAATAAATGGTTGCAGATAAGCTACTGCTTTTTTCATGACCCTTGCAGATTTCACGACTTGTGGTAAGAACATTTTTCCGCTTCCAAATAAATCGCCAACGACATTCATCCCGTTCATAAGATGTCCTTCGATGACTTCAATAGGTTTTGTAACTGATTGTCTTGCAGCTTCGACATCTGCTTCTATAAAGGTGTCTATTCCTTTTACAAGGCTATGTGTGATTCGCTCTTGTAAGTCTAGCGAACGCCATTCCAAAACTTTTTCCTTGGTTTGCTTTTTAGCATTTATGGTTTCAGCAAATTCCAATAAACGTTCGGTTGCATCGTCTCGTCTATCTAATAATACATCTTCTACATGCTCCAATAAATCCTTTGGAATATCATCGTACACTTCTAACATCGTTGGGTTGACGATTCCCATATTCATACCATGCTGAATGGCATGATATAAAAATGCTGAATGCATCGCTTCTCTAACTGCATTGTTTCCTCTAAATGAAAACGACACATTACTCACACCTCCTGAAACATTTGCGTGTGGAAGGTTTTCTCGTATCCATTTAGTCGCTTTAAAAAAGTCTACTGCATTTTTACGATGTTCTTCCATACCTGTAGCGACAGGGAAGATATTAGGATCAAAAATGATATCTTCTGGTGAAAATCCTACCTTATTAATTAATACATCATAAGAACGTTTACATATCTCTATACGACGTTCATAAGTATCTGCCTGCCCTAACTCATCAAAAGCCATAACTATCGTGGCCGCACCATAGCGTCTTATAAGCTTTGCCTGTCGAATAAATTCATCTTCACCTTCTTTTAGGGAAATGGAATTCACAACACATTTCCCTTGTGCGACTTGCAAACCTGCTTCAATGATTTCCCACTTAGAACTATCTATCATGATCGGAATACGAGCAATATCTGGTTCTGATGCAATAAGATTCAAAAAGGTAGTCATGGCTTTTACACCATCGAGCATTCCTTCATCCATGTTTACATCCAATATCTGTGCTCCACCTTCAACCTGATCTCTAGCGACCTCTATGGCTTCTTCATAATTCTCTTCCTTTATAAGACGTAAGAACTTACGAGAGCCCGTAACATTGGTTCGTTCTCCAACATTAATAAAATTACTCTCTGGTGTTATTACCAAAGGCTCGAGTCCACTTAATTTCAGGTATTTAGTTCTGTGTTCACTCATAGATTCAGTTTTCAATTAAGCTTGTATTGGCAATTTTTCTTGGCTTATATTTTTCTGCAACTTCTGCTATGGCTCTGATATGTTCTGGACTGGTACCACAACAACCTCCAATAATATTTATTAAGCCATCTTTTAAATAATCTTCAATAAGTGCTTGCATAGCTTTTGGCGACTGATCATATTCTCCAAAAGCATTGGGTAAGCCAGCATTAGGGTGTGCTGAAGTAAAAAACTCTGTTCCTCTCGCCAAACGTTTAAGGTAAGGATGCAATTGCTCTGCTCCTAGCGCGCAGTTAAACCCAACAGATAATAATGGAATATGTGATATTGAAATCAGAAACGCTTCTACGGTTTGTCCAGATAACGTTCTCCCAGAAGCATCAGTTATGGTGCCTGAAACCATTACTGGCACATCAATATTTCTCTCATCTTTCACATCTTCAATAGCAAATAATGCAGCCTTGGCATTTAGGGTATCGAAAATAGTTTCAACCAATAGTATATCCACACCTCCATCTAATAATGCTTCAACCTGAAGTTTATAGGCTTCTTTTAGCGCTTCAAAAGTTATGGCTCTATATTCTGGTCTATTGACATCTGGTGATAGACTTGCTGTTTTATTAGTTGGACCAATACTTCCTGCAACATATCTGGGTTTTTCTGGGGTTTTAATTTTGAATTCGTTTACGACTTCTTTAGCAATCTTTGCGGATTCGTAATTAAGTTCATAGACCAATTCTTCCATTTCGTAATCGGCCATTGCTATGGTTGTTCCTGAAAACGTATTGGTTTCAATAATGTCTGCACCAGCTTCAAGATATTTTCTATGCACCTCTTTGATGGCTTCGGGTTGCGTAATGGATAGCAGGTCATTGTTCCCTTTTAATGGAATTGGGAAATCCTTAAAGCGTTCACCTCGAAAATCTTCTTCAGAAAAATTGTACTGCTGCAGCATGGTTCCCATGGCTCCATCCAATACTAAAATGCGTTTTTCTATGTCTTTATATATCGTGTTCATATTTAATTTAGACTATGTGATACTTTTAATACATCAGCAAATAACCCTCTAGCTGTTACAGATTTCCCTGCGCCTGCGCCTTGAATAATCAAAGGGGTATTGCCGTACGATTCTGTGTAAACTTCGAAAATTGAATCTGCATCTTTCAACTGTCCCAAAGCCGAAAACTTGTCTACTGTAGTAAGCTTCACTTCCATTTTTTTGGTTTGGGTATCTAGCTCAGCTACGTAACGCAATACGCGGTTATTCTTGATGCTCTTCTTTAATAATAAAAATGGTTCGTCCAACTCTCGCTTCCTTGTATTGAATTGATGCAGAGTTGTTTTTCCGTTGAGTTTTTTTGGCACTAATGATTGTACTTCAACATCATTGAACTCACTTTCAATATTTAATTCTCTGGCTAAAATCAATAGCTTTCTTGCGACATCCTTTCCTGATAAGTCCTCTCTAGCATCTGGTTCTGTTAATCCAATTTTAGACGCATTATTAAGCACTTTTGAAAACGGTAAGTCCTCACTTGAAAACGCATTGAATATATAGCTCAAGGAACCTGAAAAGACACCTCTTATCTTTTGGATTTTGTCTCCAGATAGATAAAGATTTTTTATGGTGTCAATAATTGGCAATCCTGCACCTACATTGGTTTCATATAGAAATTCTTTATTATACTTTTTCAAAGCTTGACGCAACTCTTTATAAAACTCATAATGCAAGGTGTTTGCGATCTTATTTGCAGACACAATATGAAATCCATTCTGGATCAGTGGAATGTAATATCTCACTAAGTCCTCACTAGCTGTTGCATCTATAGCAATTAAGTTTTCATAGCGTTGCGCGTTTACATACTTAATGATATCGGAAACTTGATATGGAAACGATGCTGTTTTAAAATTAGCTTCCCAAGCATCTGAAACACCATCTTCATTGAAAAAAGCGTACTGAGAATTTGTAATTGCGACTAGGTTAACTTGTAACTGTTGTTGTTGTTGTAAATCCTTTTTTGCAGCAATAATCTGTTGTACGAACGTGCTGCCTACATTGCCAATGCCAAATACTACGATATTGATATTCTTATGACTCGACATAACGTTTCTTTTTAAGTTCAGCTACTGTGATAAATGCCTGATTTAAATCATTAATTAGGTCTTCAGCGTTTTCAATGCCACAGGAAAGGCGGATTAAAGAGTCTTTGATTCCTGCTTGTAATCGGCGTTCTCTAGGAATAGACGCATGTGTCATTTGAGGCGGGTGACACAATAAACTTTTAACACCTCCTAAGCTTTCTGCTAGCTTAAAATACTGCGTGTTTGTGACAAAATCATTAGCAGTATCTTGGGTATCATCTTTTAATGTGAAGGATACAACACCTCCAAACAATCCGTTTTGTTGCTGTTTAGCAATAGCATGATTTTTATGAGATACTAATCCAGGATAATACACTTGGTCAACAGCGGGATGGTTGATCAAAAAGGCTGCTACTGTAAATGCATTTTCGCATTGTTTTTTATAGCGAATATCAAGTGTTTCTATTCCTCGTAGCGTTAAAAAACAATCCCATGGTCCTAAAACGGCACCCGAAGCATTTTGTACAAACTTTAGCTGCTGCGAAAGTTCTTCTGTACTTGTAATCACCAGACCAGCCACCAAATCGGAATGACCTCCTATATATTTTGTCCCGCTATGTATAATGATGTCTGCACCTAGCGCAATAGGTTTTTGGGCAATTGGACTTGCAAAGGTGTTATCTACCACCAATAAAGCATTAACGCTTTTTGCGATGATGCTAATGGTTTTAATATCTGAAACTTTTAGAGTTGGGTTGGTTGGGGATTCTATCCAAATCAACTTGGTTTTGCTACTGACTTTGTTAGCAATATTAGAAGCATCTGTAGTATCTACATAATGCACTTTTATTCCTAACTTTTCATATACATGTGTAAACAATCGGTAAGCACCTCCGTAAATATCATCTACAGCAATGATTTCGTCTCCAGATTTGAGAAGTTTCAATACAGCATCGATTGCTGCTAAACCGGTTGAAAATGCGAAAGCGGAATGACCTCCTTCGAGTTGCGCTACGACATCTTCTAAAGCCTTTCTGGTTGGATTATTGCTTCTTGCATAATCGTAACCTTTGTTAACTCCAGGTGCGTCTTGTATAAAAGTTGACGTTTGGTACACAGGTACCGAAATTGCTCCAGTTAATGGATCACTTGGAATTGAATGAATAATTTTTGTTGCACTCATTTTTCTAATTTTTTTGAGTTAATAAATAATTAAACCAAAAGTCAAAATGCGCCTGTTACAGCGTACTTAATAGAAAAATGTTATAAAGAATAATACCTCAACTACCGGAAGTAATTGGGTCTTGTTATCTATCCTTTGGCATTTCTCGATTACACTCGAAATGACAAATTGGTAGAATTTAGCACCTTCTTTGTATAGAACAAAGGGTTGCTAAGGCTTCTCAGGGTCTATTCCCTCCACCTTTCTTGATAACATCTCAGTAAGTTTTTGAACTTTATTGTGTACAAATATTGCGTAAGAAAAATGTAAAAACCAAATAACTGTTCAAAAAAATTAATTTCTGACTTCAAAAAGTTTAATTTTTTTACATTTGCATGATAATTTTTGGAGGATAAATTTGACTGATTGCAACCTCAATAAAAAATGCTAAAGGCAGTGTAAACTTCCTTTTGGTCTTTCGTCAAAACCCCTATTTAGAAAATAAAATTTTATGCCTTATTTATTTACATCTGAAAGTGTTTCAGAAGGACATCCAGACAAAGTAGCTGACCAGATTAGTGATGCGTTGATTGATCATTTTTTGGCTTTTGACCCTGAATCTAAGGTCGCTTGTGAAACTTTGGTAACTACAGGACAAGTAGTTTTAGCTGGAGAAGTAAAATCCAATACTTATCTCGATGTGCAAAAAATTGCAAGAGATACCATCAACAAAATTGGTTACACTAAAAGTGAGTATATGTTTGATGGAAATTCGTGTGGTGTATTTTCTGCTATCCACGAGCAGTCTGAAGACATTAATCGTGGTGTAGACAGAGCTAGTAAGGAAGAACAAGGTGCTGGAGATCAAGGAATGATGTTTGGTTACGCCACCAACGAAACTGATAACTATATGCCTTTGGCTTTAGATCTTTCGCATCTTATACTTAAAGAATTAGCCGCACTTAGGCGTGAAAACAAGGATATTACTTACTTAAGACCCGATTCTAAAAGTCAGGTGACTATTGAGTATAGTGACGATAATGTACCACAGCGCATCGATGCTATTGTGGTTTCTACACAACATGACGATTTTGGTTCTGATGAAGCTATGCTAGAAAAGATTCGTGAAGACATCAAAAATATTCTTATCCCTAGAGTTGTTTCAAAATTACCAGACCACATTAAGACCTTATTTAATGATGATATCAAATATCACATTAACCCTACAGGGAAGTTTGTGATTGGTGGACCTCATGGTGATACTGGTTTAACTGGGCGTAAAATCATTGTAGACACTTACGGTGGAAAAGGTGCTCATGGTGGTGGTGCATTTTCAGGCAAAGATCCAAGTAAAGTAGACCGTAGTGCAGCTTATGCTACTAGACATATTGCTAAAAACTTAGTTGCCGCAGGTGTTTGTGATGAAGTTTTGGTACAGGTAAGTTATGCCATCGGTGTTGTAGAGCCAACATCAATCTTCATTGACACTTACGGAACATGCCCTTTTAACATGACTGATGGTGAAATCGCTGAGAAAGTAAACGCCATTTTTGATATGAGACCTTCTGCAATTGAGTCTAGATTAAAATTGCGTCAACCTATGTACAGCGAAACTGCAGCTTACGGACATATGGGGAGACCAAGTGAGACGGTTTCAAAAACTTTCACACAACCAAATGGTGCTGCTAAGACCATGGATGTAGAATTATTCACTTGGGAGAAATTAGACCATGTAGATAAGGTTAAAGAAGCTTTTGGGCTTTAATAACCTAGCCTTTTCAATAAAAAACAATCCCTTGCAAGTCTTTATTTGCAAGGGATTTTCTGTTTCAACTACTTTATTTTTAAAAACTTACGCAACCTTTTTAGAGTTTTACCATCTCATAAGAAAGCAACCATATCAATAATGAAAAACTTCCACTCAACCTTAGTTATATTTCTCTTGTTATGTTTTTTAGTATCTTGTGATAACGACGATAGTCCTTCAAACACTAATAACGGAGGGAATAATCAAAACACTGAAGCGTTCTCACAGAACTTCGGCAACGAAATTTCCAGATCCTTTTTAGGTACTGTTATCGACAAAAACAAAAACCCTATAGAAGGGGTTACCATTAGCATTGGTAATGATATAGAAATTACAGATATCAACGGGGTTTTCATTATCAACAATGCAACAATCAATGAACGCTTTGCTTATATAAGAGCTGAAAAAGATGGATATATTCACGGATCTAGAGCTGTCGTACCAAGTGAAGGCACCAATAAAGTAACCATTATGCTTTTAGAGGAAACTGTTGTTGGCACTACGTCTAGTGGCACTTCAGAAACAATAAGCATGGGCAATGGTGCTTCAGTAGCTTTAGAAGGAGATTATACGAAAGATGATGGCACAAGCTATGAAGGCAATGTAGATGTAATTATGCATTTCCTTGACCCTATAGATGAAGATATGCAGTCCCAAATGCCAGGCATGCTATATGCTGCGAACAGCAATAATGAAGAACGTATGCTGCAAACTTTTGGAATGTTAGCCATAGAGCTTAGAGGAGCTGGTGGTGAAGACCTCAACTTAGCTGATGGTTCTGAAGCCGAAATCACAGTCCCTTTAGATCCAAGTTTGGTGGCTAATGCGCCTTCTACCATTCCACTTTGGTCTTTTGATGAAGTAAATGGCTACTGGAAAGAAGAAGGGCAAGCTAATTTAGTTGATAATAGCTATGTTGGTACTGTAACACATTTTAGCTTTTGGAATTGTGATATCCCAGCTGAAGCGGTGAACTTATGTATTACAGTTCAAGATGTTAATGACAATCTTGTGAATAATTTAAAAGCTATAATAACTAGCACTAATTATGGTTCCACTAGTGGCTATAGCAATGCTTCCGGAGAGGTCTGTGGTTTGGTTCCTGCAAACGAAACACTAGATTTAAGCTTATTCACGACCATATGTGATACTACAGAAGTATTTTCGGGTAGTATTGGCCCTTTTTCTAGCGATTCTGAAATACTAGTCAATTCTTTACAATTAGACGATCTAATCACTGAAGCTGTAGTCGGTAGTTTTAACGATTGCGATGGACAATCTATAGAAAACGGGTATGTTGTCCTTACCTATGATGAACAAGACTTTTATCAAGAGGTTGATGATGGAAATTTTGAAATCAATATTATAAGATGTGTCGACGATAACACTTTTTCCATTAATGCTTATGATTTTGACAATCTACAAACTAGTGGCGATATTAACTTCACGTTTACAACTCCTGATACAAACCTCGGAAATCTTCAATCATGCAATGATTTGACAGAGTTTATTCAATATACAATAGATGGTGACACATTCATTAGAACCATGAACATTACAGCTTCTTTCAATGAAAACAGCCCTATAAATGGTGGTCCTTGGATTCAAATTCTACCAGAATCAGATAATGGCTCCTTTAGCTTAAACGGAGCTCTTAATTCTTATCCATTCATTGGAACCTACCCTGTTGCTGACATAAACGATGATAATGCCATTGGTTTTAGCATGACTATTACCGTCCCTATTTCTGAAAGTACTTCACAAATGTATTCTCTTCCACTAGAGGGTACATTTAATGTTAATCACATAGGAAGTGTAGGCGAGTATATTGATATAAGTTTTACAGCAACTTACGATAGTGGAATCCCAGGGAGTCCTGCAATTGCCAGTGGATTAATTCATGTAATTAGGGATCAGTAAAATATTTTGATTAACACCTAGGATTTTTTATTTTCTGACTGTTATATTCTTGACAACCGTAAAAACTATGTTATGCAAAAAAGATCAACCCAATCGCTTTTTATTGCTCTATTTTTTCTGTTATTAATAGGCTGCGATAACGATGACAGCCCTTCAAACACTAATAACGGAGGGAATAATCAAAACACTGAAGCGTTCTCACAGAACTTCGGCAACGAAATTTCCAGACCCTTTCTAGGTACTGTTATTGACAAAAATAAAAATCCTATAGAAGGGGTTACCATTAGTATAGGTAGCAATTCTGCGATGACAAACGTTGATGGTGTCTTCATCATCAACAATGCGACAGTTAATGAGCGTTTTGCTTATATAAGAGCTGAAAAAGATGGATATATTCACGGATCTAGAGCTGTCGTACCAAGTGAAGGCACCAATAAAGTAACCATTATGCTTTTAGAGGAAACTGTTGTTGGCACTACGTCTAGTGGCACTTCAGAAACAATAAGCATGGGCAATGGTGCTTCAGTAGCTTTAGAAGGAGATTATACGAAAGATGATGGCACAAGCTATGAAGGCAATGTAGATGTAATTATGCATTTCCTTGACCCTATAGATGAAGATATGCAGTCCCAAATGCCAGGCATGCTATATGCTGCGAACAGCAATAATGAAGAACGTATGCTGCAAACTTTTGGAATGTTAGCCATAGAGCTTAGAGGAGCTGGTGGTGAAGACCTCAACTTAGCTGATGGTTCTGAAGCCGAAATCACAGTCCCTTTAGATCCAAGTTTGGTGGCTAATGCGCCTTCTACCATTCCACTTTGGTCTTTTGATGAAGTAAATGGTTATTGGAAAGAAGAAGGGCAAGCTAACTTAGTTGGTAATAGCTATGTTGGTACTGTAACACATTTTAGCTTTTGGAATTGCGACATTCCTGCTGAAGCAGTAAATCTCTGTATTACAGTAACTAATGAATCTGGAGATCTTATTTCAAGTTTATATACGACAATTTCAAGTAGTAACTTTGGAACTACAGATGGAAGTACTAATGCTAATGGCCAAGTATGTGGTTTAGTACCTAGTGGTGAATCTCTAGAACTAAACATTTATAGCTTCGACATTTGCGGTGATAACTCGATATACTCACAGAGTATTGGGCCTTTCACTCAAGACAGTAGCATTAATGTTATTATACCTGATACACCTGAGATTATCTATGAAACAGTTTTTGGTCAATTTAATACTTGCAGTGGCGATCCTGTTACTGAAGGTTATGTCCAACTTATATATGGTGAACAAAGTTTAAGTGAAGCAGTTAATGACGGTAGTTTTGAGTTTAATTTGATTAGATGTCAAGAGAATAATAGCTTTCAAATTAAAGGAGTTGATTACGCAAATCTTCAAGCAACAGATAGTATTAACTATACTTTTACAACGCCATTAACAGATATTGGAACTATCTCAGCTTGTAATACAGTAAGTGAATTTATACAGTTTACCCTCGATAACGATGACAATGTGTTAATACTTGATAACATCTATGCTACTTTTACAGAAAACAGCCCTAATATTAATGGCCCTTCTATTCAAATCCAAGGCTTTAGTGACATTGATAATAATCTCTGCTTTTATTTAGATAGCAGATTAAACGAATCTCCTTACCTAGGCACTTACGATCATTATGATTGGAATGACCCTAATGACACTGGTTTCAATCTCATTGAATGCTTTTTTATGTCTAATGAAAATAACAATGTAATTTATAACCTTAATACGCTTGGTGAAGTCGGTGAGTATATCGACATTAATTTTAGTGGTGATTACGAAGACTTTCTAGGAAATCCTCATACTATCACAGGAATTATCCATGCGCTGAGAGATCAATAAAATACATATTAAATAAAAAACGCCAACGGTCACTGAGCGGAGTCGAAGTGAAAGCTGGCGTTTTTTTGATTACTAAATCTCGTAGCGTAATCTGAAAGTAATAAATCTAGGTTGTATGAAGTATTCTGTAGCACTAACAGATACATTCCCTGCGGAACTTTGGTTTTGAGAGCGTGTATCTAATAGGTTTGTGGCCTTGATTTCATATTCCCATTTAGCATCTTTATTTTTTCTGTAGGATAACGAGGCATTCCAAAAATCGAAGGAGTTTATTGTACCATCTTCATCACTAAAATTGTTATAAGCATAGTCTGTTCTGAAAGTCACAGATTTCCATATATATGCATCAAATTCTATTGAAGGAGCGCTTGTGTAGAACTTAGTTCTTGTAGCACCTTGATCATTGTCTTGTATTGTATAACGATACCCTAATTCAACATTTGGTGCGTATCTAAAATTAGTTCGTAATCGAGCTCTATAGGTTTGCGAATAGTTTTCATTGACAGAACGAATGTCATTATTTATTTGATTGAACTTCGTATAGGTAAAGTTTCCATTCAAAGTCGCTCTTATCTTATTAAAAGTGCGTTGAAAACGTCCACTTGCTGTCAAAGATTCGTCAGCAAAATCTGAATTGAACGGCGTACTTACTCTTACTACACTTCCTGGTTCAAAATTTCCTGCAGTTCTTATCAAATCGATATTCTTATTGTAATTGATGTTCGCAAAAACATTAGTATAATTGAACATATTGAAACTGTAGTACGACAAGTTGATATTGTGAGACAATGCGCTTTCTAACTGTTGATCTCCAGAGAAAATAGAATTATAATTATTCAACACTAACCCTCGTGCTAAGTTCGTTACATCAGTGAACTGAGTTTGCATACGATAATTCAAATTAATCTGCTCACTCTTCTTCAATTGCATTATCATATTAAAATCTGGCAATATTCTGAAGAAGTTATCTGTAAAGCTTTGTCCAAACTGAGAATTCTTAGCACTATAGGCATGTGTAGAGAATCCAGGGGTAAATGTGAAAATTCCTGTTTTAACTCTATAGTGTACACCGAGATACACATCACTAAATGTGTACTGCGTGTCGTTTGTATCTAAACCATCATTTATAGTTGGTGTAGTTTCAAAAACTTGCCCATTATCTAAATATTGAAAGATATTAGAATTAAAATCTTGTCTACTATAAATGGTTCCTAGTGTAAGGTTGATGTTGCTCTTGGTGTTTAAGACATTCCAGTAATCTAGTTTAGCATCTAGCTGATTCGATTTTACGCGCTTATCTTGCGCAATATTATAGTTAAGCTGCGCTCCTTCTAACCCTAATGCTTGAGCCGTAACATCATAAGAATCTTCATCGCTGTCTGGATCGTTATCTAGGATAGCATTGTAAAACGGATCTTCATCTTGTAATAAATGCTGAGCCTCTAACGCAAATATGTTTTTCTCATTTAGTGTATAGTAATAATTAAGGTTCTGATTAATACTATAAGGACTAGTATCTTCCAATTGCTTAATATCTCCAATTACTGAAGAATTAAAATTTTGATCTTGAGACTCCTTAGACGTTCTTGCCAAGACATCGTAATCTAACTGATTATTTGCATTGGGCTTGTACTTAGCACTCAGCTTTAGCATTCCCAAATCACTTCTCTGCGTGGTATTGCTTTGTGTGTCTTCATCTGGAATTCCAAGTTCCGGATTGGTATAGGTTACAGAGCTATTCTGCTGTAATTCGTTTCTGTTACTCGAAAAGATTCCAAAACCACTAATATCTAAAGTTTTCTTAGGTGACCAGCTAAAGTTCGCCGCTCCAAATCTGGTATTAATTTCCTTGGCTCTATTATTTTGAAGGGCTAAAAACCCTAAAGCATTGCTGCCTAAATTAATGTTTGTACCGCTTTGTCGACTTGGCATTCTGAAACCTCCAGAAAAATTGAAATAATCCCTTCTAGTAAACGCCACTTCACCTATATTGTTAAGGTCGCCAATTACATTGATACTGTAATTGGGGCTGTAATAGAATAGTTTTGGTTGAATTAAATACAGTCCATCTTCCTGAGAGTCACCGCCTCCTGCAACAATATTACCAAACCAGAAATTTTTCTTGCCCTCCTTCAGCTTAATATTTAATGCTATATTATCTTGATTGTTGGTAACACCTCCAAGTTGTGAGACCTCTGAGTAATTCTTTAATACTTGAACCTTGTCTACAGCATTAGAAGGAATGTTCTTAGTTGCCAATTTAGAATCACCATCAAAGAAATCTTTCCCTTCGACCATGACTTTACTCACTGTTTTCCCTTCGACCTCTATTTCTCCATCATCATTGACTTCCACTCCAGGGAGCTTTTTGAGGACATCTTCTAGCTTCCGTTCTGTACCATCCTTAAAGGAATCGGCATTATAGACCAGTGTATCTCCTTTGATACTTACTGGCATTTCATAGGTTAACTCTACCGCATCCAAGGCATTATCTAACGTCATTGAAAAATCTCTTGCAATGTCCGCTTCTTTAGTACTTAGCTCTTCCTCTATAGTCTTCATGCCTATATAACTCACCTTTAACTGATAGACTGTATTTTTCTTCAGATTGAGTATATATTTTCCTTCATCATTAGATACTCCAAAGGATTCCAGAGCTTTCGTTTCTTTATTTATAGCAATGACATTTGCCAGTTCTAGAGGTGTTCCAATACTATCTTTAACAACACCTTGCATTTTTATTTGAGCAAAAGATTGCCCAGCTACAAAAAGTAGTAATACTATAATAATTTTTTTCATGTCTAGAGGCCTGAAATCTCAGGCGTTTTTTTCTGATTGATTAACTTAATTCTGGAAAGTATTTTAATTCCTTCTGAAGTTTCCACGTCTTCGTCCACCATACATTTCACGCATTTCCTCAACTTTCTTCTTCATGATATCATTGTACTCTTGCTTTGTGACTTCTTTTCCCTTTGAAGGTTTATCGATTGCTTCTTTTATTTCAGGATTCAATACTATCTTAGAACAAAGAATTGTGGTTCTATCTGCGCTCACTTCCAAGATTAAACCTGGAAGCCCCCAATATTCTCCTGGACCTTGATTTACTGGGATTTGTGGTGTATACCAAGCAACAACCTCTATCTCTTTTGGCACTTCAATTTCATCCATAGGATCTGTTGTTTTTGTTGAATCAGAAGCTTTATCAGCATCCTTTTTCTCATCCTTATCTCTATCTCTTCGCCTCATGCTTCTCCAATCGAACTCATCTACTTTCTTTATCGCTGTAGCTTTAAAGCAAGTATACTGACCTATTTGTTTCGTTTCAGAACCCATCTTCCATTCCAATGATTTTAATTCATCATTTATTAAAAACTGCTTTCCAAAAAACTCTTGTTCTTGTAATATTTGTTGATCCTTTACGTTTTTATATTGTGCTCCTCCAGTAAAACTGCTCATAAAAGATCCAAATCCTCTTCCTTGTCCTGGTGCTTCAAGTCGTTCTTCTTCCTTATAAGTGGATTCAAACTTATTGAACGTAAGGACAAAGGTTTTTTCGAGCATACTCTTCATACGTTCCATGATCATTTTCTTTTGCTGTTCGCTCATCTGACCTCTTCCCCAATTATCTAGATCGACAGTGGTCTTCGATTGATAATACGCTACACCTTGAAAATCTTGAGCATTTGAGTTTACAGTGAAAAGAATTGCAATTAGAACTAAGCCGAGTTTTAACGGAAGTGACTTCATGATAAGAATAGTATTTTGATGATTTTTAATTAGTCTCTTTATTTATTAACTCATTATGACTGAGTTAAACATCAATAAAAGTACTTTAATTAAATTATATGACTTTAAATTCGATTAAAAGTTTAACTCAATAAAAGTTAAAATAATCCTAAAAAATCATCTTCTACTTCTTCCCATTCGGTTATTTCGAAACTCTTTCATTTTTTCAACGATCGTCGCCTGATATTCTGCTTTGGTAACTATCTTTCCTTTATTTGGAGCTTCTATCTTGATCTTATCTTCAGGGTTCATTACAATCTTAGAACATAAGATTGTTGTGTCACCTGCACTAACTTCTAAAATCAAGCCTGGAAGTCCCCAATACTCGGAAGGCCCATGCCTTACAGGTATCTCTGGTGTATACCAAGCTTCTATATCCGTCATATTTGGCTCACCAGATTCGTTATCATCATTTCTTATTCTATCCCATGAGAATGAAAACCAAAGGAGATCATTGGTAGGAATAGAGGCTTTGGCTTTGAAACACGTATAGTTCCCTATTTGTTTCGTTTCAGATCCAAGTTCCCAGGTTATTGGTTGCAAGTTGTCTTTCACTAAAAACCTTTTGCCATAAAACTCCTGATCCTGAATCTGTATTTCTGTTCTTACATTCTTATACTGTTCTCCAGCTGCAAAATTCTTTCCCCAAGAATCCGTTGCTCCAGATATCGCATCTAGTTTGTCATCTTCTTTAAATAAAGATTCTTCTTTGTTAAAGGTTAATGTGTACGTCTTTTCCAATCTGTTTTTTAAACGTTCTTGAACTTGTTTCTTCTGAGCTTCACTTAAGCGTGCTCCCCATCGTCCTAGATCTAATGTAGATTTTGAAAAGTAATACGCCTTTCCTTGAAAATCTTTTTCGCTATCATTCGCTGAACTAGATAAAAGCAGTGCAAGAAAAATAATACCAAGTTTGGTTAGAATTGATTTCATAATAGTCTTACTTTATTTTGTTTAACAAATTTAATAAATAATTAAACAAAATGTTTTCTGTTTATCAAATAATTAACATCAATAAGGTTTTTAAGGAATCTAACCAATACCCAAATACTACCCGCCTATTCTTATTTCAAAGGTTTGTCCATCTCGCTCTCCTTCAGGTCGTCTATATCGTTCTTCCATCTCTTTCATTTTCTTTTCCATAATCTTATCAAACTCTTCTTGCGTTACTTCTTTACCTTTTTTAGGTTCAGTAATTTTCACCTTTTCCTTAGGATTAAGGACAATTTTACTACAAATCAGTGTTGTTTGTCCATCATTGACTTCTAATATTAAACCTGGCAACCCTTGAAAATTTCTCGGTCCATTATTCACAGGAATCTGTGGCGTATACCAAGCTGTAGTTGTTCTCATCTCCTTCTTGGTTTCTAATTCATCCAAATCTTTGTCACCATTAATGCTCATGCCGCTTTCTCTAACTTCAACTTCTCTAGTAAATGTAGCCTTATAGCAGGTATACTCTCCTATGTTCTTGGTTTCTGTACCTAGCTCCCATTCGTAATCTTCTAGTTCATCTTTAATTAAAAACAACTTACTAAAGGCTTCATTCTGATTTGTGTAGCGATTCTCTTTAGTATTCTTGTAAAGTACATCCGAACCAGAACCCATACCTACCATAACCATTTGCACTCCTGGTGCTTGAGGTGCTCCCAACTCTTCATCCTCTCTATATGTAGATTCCGATTTGTTGAAGTTGAGTAAGTACGTTTTTTCAAACTGTTTCTTCATCATTTCCATGACTTGATCTTGAAGTCCAGAACTCACTTGGGTACTGTCTAATTGAATGTCGATCTTGGTTTTGCTTTTGTATGTTGCAACACCCTGAAAATCTTGTGCTGAAACATTAGTGGCAATCAACACCAATGCAGCAACTAAAACTCTAATAACTGTTACCATAATTTGATTGTGTTTATAAAATGTTATTGTTTAATCCTTCCACAAAGATTCTACAAGACCTTTAATTATTAGGTTAACTACTGTTAACTAGTGTTAAGCGATTGGTATTAAATCATAATTAACATTTACTTTTGAATTGTGAATGACAAACGATACAGATATACACTATACCTAATTGTAATAGTTATCATTACTACTATAGGGATTCAGGTTTATTGGAACTACAAGAACTACCTTAATAGTAAGCAACAACTTATTAATGATGTTCAAGTAAGTTTGGATAAAGCAGTGGATGACTATTATGCCAATTTGGCTAAGCGCGCCACGATAGGTTTTGCATTTTTGGACAGCCTCCCTGTAGAAATTGATCACATATTTACCGAATTAGACTTTACCAGCAGACTTGAGATCGACACTACATTAAAATTTAATGGTGGTGGTACTTTTCAGTTAGAAATAGATAGTCATAGTGATAGTTTGAGACATCCTTCTGATTCAATCATTAAAGCGCTTAGATTTGGTGCTTTTGAAACCTCAGAAGATTCTTTAAAAACTAGCATTCAGCATTACAAAATTAATACCGATTCTTTAAGAGTATCTAATTTTAAAATGCTAACCTCAAAAGTTATTGCTTCCGCAAATGATGATGCTCTAGATATAGAACTGGTTGACACATTACTAAAATCTGAGCTTAATAGAAAGAAGATAGATATTCAATACCATATAAGTTATGATGATCCTTTTGTAAGGTTCAATAACAAAACACTCGATAACAAAGCCATTGAAAATATAGATAAGGATAAACTCCCTTTAAACACAGTATCCAAATCCTCTTTTTTACCTGAAGGCAGTAAGCTTACACTAAATTTTTCTAATGAAACAATGCTAATACTTAAGCGTATCTTGTCTGGTATTATTATTTCTACGCTACTCGTATTAACGGTAATAAGCCTATTGTTTTACTTGCTCAAAGTTATTAGGCAACAGAAGCAACTTGCTGAAGTAAAGAACGATCTTATCAGCAATATCACTCACGAGTTCAAAACACCTATAGCTACCATTGGAGTTGCGCTTGAAAGCATAAAGGATTTTAATACTATTGAAGATAAAGAGAAAACCAAAAGCTATTTAGATATGTCTAACCAACAACTAGACAAACTAAATATTATGGTGGAAAAACTCTTAGAAACAGCAACTTTAGATAGTGAAAACTTAGAGCTAAATATTGAGAAAATTAATATTTCCGAACTGCTTAGCAATCTAGTATCTAAGTATAAAATTCAGGATATTGAAAAGGAAATTCATATTGAAACTCCATCTGAAGTTTATGCTAATGTTGATGCCTTTCATTTTGAAAATGCTATTAATAATGTTCTTGACAATGCCATAAAATATGGTGGCGATATTATTAAAGTGAGTTTGGAGCAATGGCCACACATGTTTACAGTTAACATATCTGATAATGGTGAAGGGCTGAGCAAAGCTAATAAAGATAGAATCTTTGAAAAATTCTACAGAGTTCCCAAGGGAAATACTCACGACATCAAAGGTTTTGGAATTGGGTTATATTATACCAAAACAATCATTGAAAAACACAATGGCGCTATTAATCTAGACCTCAACAACAACCTTACAACTTTCAAAATTACACTGCCTAATGCCTGACACTATTACAATATTGCTGGCTGAAGACGAACCAGCATTAGGTCAAATTATTAAGGAAAGCTTAGAAACTCGTAACTTCAAAGTATTGCTTTGCGAGAATGGTGAAAAAGCATTACAGGTCTATAAATCTGAAGACCCTGAAGTATTGGTCTTGGATGTAATGATGCCCAAAAAAGATGGCTTTACCTTAGCTAAAGAGATTAGGACCATGGACGATACCATACCAATTATCTTTCTTACTGCTAAGTCACAAACGCAGGATGTTGTAGAAGGATTCACCATAGGTGGTAACGATTACCTCAAGAAGCCTTTTAGTATGGAGGAGCTCATTGTAAGAATTCACAATTTGATTAATCGAACGAAGCTTCAAAAAAATGCAGAGGTGCTAACCATTGGTAATTTCACTTTTAATTTCCCAAAACAAACACTGCAGTTTGATACTGAAGAACCAGAACTTTTAACGCATAGAGAGGCGCACCTACTGTTTCATCTTATCAAAAACAAAAATGAAGTTCTAGATCGCACCCTAATTCTAAATAAACTTTGGGGTAATGATGACTTCTTCTCTGCTAGGAGCATGGATGTCTTTATCAGCAAACTTCGAAAAAAACTAAAAAAGGACGAAAGCATTCAAATAATTAATGTTAGAGGATTTGGATACAAATTAGTTTGCTAAAAACTGGTTCAATTTTTGTATTTTCCCTAACTATTATGAGATGGATTGTTTTCGTACTACTATGTTTTTCAAGATTTGGCCTAGCTCAAGACAGCATTCAATCTACACTTATAAAAAGTGATCAATTCAAAGTCGATCAGATTGTCAGTATAGACAACTTCAATACCCTGTATTATACTTCCGACAATCTCAGCTTCAATAAAAAAAGTGATACACAAACGGTTGATTATAGTAATATTCAACTAGGGAGAATTACATCTGCCGATGCTTTCAACACCTTAAAAATCAATCTATTTTACAAGGATTTTAATACAGTAATCATTTTAGATAACAGGCTCGCCGAAGTCTTCAAAATAGATTTCAATATTACGCAGCCGTACAAAAATGTCTCTTTAGTATCTACGGGATATGATAATACAATTTGGATATTCAACCAAGATTTACAACAGCTAGAGTTATACGATTACAAAGCCAATATTACTAGAGTTTCGTCACTCCCAATACAAGACAATATATTAGCTATAGAAAGTGATTACAACTACTGTTGGTTACTGACCGATAAGCATCTATATGTCTATAATTACTTCGGAAGTTTAATCACTAAATACGAAAACCAAGGTTACACTAATTTGCGAATAGATAGTGGAAATATATTCTTACAGCGAGAAAATCACCTCTATATTTTGCCCAAAAACAGTGATGATATAAAGCCTGTAAAATTACCAGAATTGTTAATAAGTCAGTTTTTGGTAACGAATGAAACCTTGTATATTTACGACGATGAAATGCTTCATCAATTCCAATTAAAAATCGACTAACATTATGCATATTGCTGTAGCAGGAAACATTGGCGCAGGTAAGACTACATTGACTAAATTATTAGCAAAACACTATAAATGGGAAGCACAACTCGAAGATGTTGTAGACAACCCTTATCTAGATGATTTTTACAATCAGATGGAGCGCTGGAGTTTCAATCTACAAGTCTATTTCCTTAATAGTCGATTCCGTCAAATAGCTCAGATTCGTCAGAGCGGCAAGGATATAATTCAAGATAGAACCATTTATGAAGATGCGCATATTTTTGCACCAAATCTTCATGCTATGGGACTTATGACCAATAGAGATTTTGAGAATTACTCTTCGCTTTTTGACCTTATGCAATCATTCGTTGATGGTCCAGACTTACTGATATATTTAAGAAGTTCTATCTCTAATCTAGTATCGCAAATACATAAACGTGGACGTGATTACGAAAACTCTATTAGCATAGATTACTTGAGTCGCCTCAATGAGCGCTACGAAGCATGGATTTCTACTTACGATAAAGGGAAACTCCTTATCATTGATGTAGATAATCTCGATTTTGTTGCCAATCCTGAAGACTTAGGAAGCATAATCAATAAAATTGATGCTGAGATTCATGGTTTATTCTAAGCCAAAATATCTTCTTTTAATTCTTTTTGCTTTTGCGATACTGTTTTCTTGTGAAGAAACTTCAACACTTGAAAACGACAAAAAAGCCATTCTTAATGTTATGAAACTTCAGGAAGAAGCCTGGAACAAGCATGACCTTGAAGGCTTTATGAAAGGCTATTGGAAGAATGATTCCTTAAAATTTTATGGCAGCAGCGGTCTCACCAAAGGATGGCAAAATACACTGGACAACTACAAAAGAGGATATCCAACCTCAGCAGAAAGTGGCGCTCTAAAATTCACTATCGACGACATCTCTCCTATCGAACCTAATAGCTATTGGGTAATGGGACAATATCATCTTACCAGAGACGTAGGCGATGCAAATGGTAATTTCCTTGTTATCTTCAAAAAGATTGATGGCCAGTGGAAAATCATTGCAGACATGTCCTCCTAATCCAAACTTGTAATTAATTTAATACACTTTCGTCCAAAAGGTTGTAACTTTAGTAATCAACTAACAACAACTTTATGTCGAAGAAAATTGAAATTGCAAAGATTTCAAATCTACAAGAAAAGCAACCAGCCTACGCTTTAGTAAAAAATACAGACCTCGTAATTATCAAACATGAAAAAGGTATTTCCATACTCTACGGAAGGTGCCATCATCGTGGTGCATTATTAGCAGATGGTCATATCGATGGTCAAAATCTCATCTGTGGTGTACATGGTTGGGATTACAGATACGACACAGGAATTAGTGAGTATAACAATGATGAGCAACTGCACAAATTCCAAGAATATATAGAAGGTGATTCATTATTGATTGATGAAGATGAAGTCGCTGCTTTTGAGCATGGCCACCCACAACCCTTTGATCGCGATTCGTACTTAGGCACTTATGCCGACACACATCCTGAAGATACAGAACCATATACTGGTTATATCAAAGAACTAGCTCGAAATGGCCTGAAAAACATAGGACATCATGGGTTCTCAGCTTCTATGGGAGTCGATAGAAACACCTTACCTAAATGGAATGACATTCAGTTCTTACCAGCACAGTTGGCCACACGTCCATTATTAGACCATGAAGATGTAGCCACCAAAGTTGTTATAGGTCCTAAAGCTAAAAAACCCTTAGAATTAGACATACCCCTTTTTGTTAGTGATATGAGTTTTGGTGCTTTATCTCGTGAAGCTAAAATTGCTTTATCTAAAGGTGCAGAACTCGCCGGAACTGGAATTTGTTCAGGTGAAGGTGGTATGTTGCCACAAGAACAACAAAGCAACTCGAGATATTTCTATGAATTGGCGTCAGCACAATTTGGGTTTTCTTGGGATAAACTAGACAATGTACAAGCCTTTCATTTCAAAGGTGGTCAAGGCGCAAAAACAGGTACAGGTGGACATTTACCTGGTAATAAAGTTAGTGCCGAAATCGCTAAAGTACGTGGCCTGAATGAAGGTGAAGCTGCCATTTCTCCTGCTGCAAATCCAAACTTTCATACTGTAGAGGATTTTAAAGAGTTTTCAGATAAAGTAAGAGAACGTACAGGCGGAATCCCAATTGGTTTCAAAATAGCGGCTAGCCATATTGAAGCAGATATTCAATTTGCTTTAGACGTCGGTGTCGACTACATCATCCTCGATGGTCGTGGTGGCGGAACAGGTTCTGCGCCAACCATATTGAGGGATAACATTAATATTCCAACAATTTCAGCTTTAGCTAGAGCAAGACAATATTTGGATAAGGTTGGTGCAACTGATATCACATTAATCATTACTGGTGGTTTACGAATTGCCGAAGATTTTGCAAAAGCTATGATGCTCGGAGCCGATGCCATTGCAGTATCAAACTCTGCATTACAAGCGATTGGCTGTTTAGGTATGCGTGCATGTGGTACTAACAATTGTCCTGTCGGAATTGCAACTCAGAAAGAATCACTGAGAAGCCGTTTGATTATTGAATCTTCGGCTAAGCAGTTACACAACTATTTTGATGCGACTAATAACCTTATTAGGGTTATTGCAAGAGCCTGTGGTTATGACGATATCTCGAAGTTCAATAAAAATGATCTTTCAACATTCGATAGAGAGATGCATCATTTAACAGGTATTAATTACGCCGGAGTTAAGTCATAAGTTATGTTCGAATTATTCGTTGGCATTATTGCACTTGCAGCATTCCTAAGTTATTTGAATGCGAAATTTTTACGCCTTCCCGAAACTATTGGTGTCATGATATTATCCATCGTTGTTTCACTTTTATTTGCTGCTAGCTATTTTATTGATAAAAGCTATTTTCATGAAGTAACCGATTTTGCCAGAAGTATTGATTTCAAAACAATATTATTCGATTTCCTACTAGGTGTTTTGCTATTTGCTGGCGCTATTCATGTAAACTTGAAAGGCCTATTAAAAGAAAAAACGCCAGTTTTGATTTACGCTACTATCGGTGTCATTGCTTCTACATTTATTATTGGCTCAGCGTTTTTCTTTTTGGCTTCAGCATTAGGGTTAGAAATAAGTTACCTATATAGCTTGGTGTTTGGTGCATTGATTTCTCCAACGGATCCTGTAGCAGTTTTAGCCTTGCTCAAAAAAGCTGGTGCGCCAAAGCATATGGAAATAAAAATTGTGGGGGAATCACTATTTAATGATGGTGTTGGCATCGTGGTCTTCTTATCTATTCTTTCACTGGCAACAATGATGCATGAATTTGAGTTCACGCATATTGCAGCCGAGTTTAGTAAAGAAGCAGGCGGTGGATTTTTGTTAGGTTTTATTTTTGGTTACATAGGAAAGCTATGTGTAAAGAGTGTCGCCAAAGAACCAGTGATTGCAGTTCACATTTCTCTGGCGATTGTGCTTGGAGGCTATGTACTGTCTAACTTACTTCATGTTTCGGGAGCAATTGCAATGGTCATTGCTGGATTGATTATCGGTAATGGATTACATTCAAAAGATGTGACTGAAAACCTGAGAAATCACATGAATATATTTTGGAAGGTTTTAGACGAAGTCTTTAATGCAGTACTCTTTGTATTAATTGGCATTGTGATGATCACACTAGATTTCAATCTCACGCATCTAATACTTGGAATCCTTTCAATTTTCATTGTACTTTTTGCAAGGTATATTACCATTATCATCTCTAATGTGCTTCTGAAGAAATCGGATAAAGCAAATAAAAAAGAAACCTTAATTTTAACTTGGGCTGGACTCAGAGGTGGAATTTCTATAGCCTTAGCCTTATCACTCCCCGAAGGTGATGTAAAAGATATTATTGTCTACGCTACTTATGTTATTGTTGTATTCTCAATCATCGCTCAAGGATTGAGTATTGAAAAATTAGTCACTAAACTTTTAACTAAGAACTGATGGATAAAAAAATTGTTTGGCACAAAGTTTTAGATAACAAAAGAGAACTTCCAGAAGGCAGAGTAAAAACCGTAACTGCAGCTCATAAAGGCATATGTTTAACACATTATAAAGGAAAGTTTTCAGCTTTAGATAATCGCTGTCCACATCAAGGCGGTCCTTTAGGTGAAGGATCTATAGAAAATGGCCTTTTGAGATGCCCTTGGCATGGTTGGGATTTCGATCCTTGTACAGGAAAACCTCCAGGAGGTTATGATGATGGCATTGATACTTTTCCTATTAAAGAAGAAGGTGATGCAATATATGTTGGTATGGAAGAAGAGCAACCACATCAAACAACAGTCTCAGATATTATGGCTGAGACTATGGTGAATTGGGGCGTGACTAAAGTCTTCGGCATGGTTGGTCATTCCAATCTAGGCTTTGCAGATGCCATGAGACGACAGGAAGAAAAAGGCAATTTGAACTTTTACGGCATACGTCACGAAGGCGCTGCAGCTTTCGCAGCTTCCGCCTATGGAAAGCTAACTGGAAAGCCTGCTGCGTGTTTCTCCATTGCAGGGCCAGGAGCCACCAATATGTATACAGGAATGTGGGATGCTAAGGTAGACAGAGCGCCTCTGTTGGCACTTACTGGCCAAGTAGCAACACAAGTTGTTGGGACTGGTAATTTTCAGGAAGTGGATTTGGTACAAGCGTTTAATTCTGTAGCTGAATTTAATCATCGTGTGCAGAGTGACAGCCGCCATGGTGAATTAATGTCTTTGGCTGTAAAGCATGCTATTTTAAAACGTGATGTGTCGCATCTAACCTTTCCGGATGAAGTGCAAGAACGCCCTGCAAAACCACATGCTAAAGCTAAAGGTCCTAAGAATAGAATTACGTCGTTAGAGATTGCTCCTCCAAAAGCTGCTGCTGACGATGCAATCGCTTTAATAAAACAATCGAAACGTCCTGTAATCATTATGGGACATGGTGCCAGAATTCACAAAAAAGCTATTGTAGCTTTTGCGGAAAAGCTTAATGCTTGTGTTGTGACAACCTTTAAGGGTAAAGGGCTCATAGCTGACAATCATCCTCTTGGCGGTGGTGTATTGGGTCGAAGCGGAACACCAATTGCATCTTGGTTTATGAATGAAAGCGATTTACTCATTGTATTTGGCGCATCTTTTTCCAATCACACAGGAATTACACCTAAGAAACCAATTATTCAAGTTGATTTTGACCCATTGGCTTTGAGCAAATTCCATCAGGTTGAAGTTGCTGTTTGGGGTGAAATTTCTAGAACTTTAGACATCTTCTCTGATGCTTTAAAAGACTATAAACCAGAAATAGACCAACGCAATGAAATTGCTGAACGCTGGACTATCTGGAAAGCTGAAAAGCAAAAACGCCTACTCGAAACATCTGATAACGGCATTAGTTCTATTGCTGTGTTTGACACCATGAATAAACTCACACCAGACGATGCTGTAATGTGTGTCGATGTTGGTAATAATGCGTATTCATTTGGACGTTATTTTGAACCTACCAATCAAGACTTTTTGATGTCTGGCTATCTAGGTTCTATTGGTTTTGCATTACCTGCGGCTATTGGTGCATGGACTGCTGTCGGAAACTCGAGACCAGTTATTGCTGTTGCTGGAGATGGTGGTGTGTGTCAATACTTAGCAGAAATCACGACGCTTGTAAAATATAATATGCCTGTAAAGCTGATTATTTTGAATAATCATGAACTGGGAAAAATTTCCAAAGAGCAACGTGCTGGTGAATTTGATGTTTGGAAGACATCTCTATCTAACCCAAACTTTGCTGAATTTGCGCAATCGTGCGGTGCATGGGGAAAACGTGTCGATAGACAGGAAGACTTGGAAACTGCAATGAAGGAACTCTATGAGCAACCTAAAGCAGGCGTATTAGAAGTTATTGCAGATGTAAACCTGATTTAGATGGAATTAATCATCAACATATTTTTGATAGTGTTAGGGCTTTACGTCTTAATTGGGCTTTTTTTCGGATTGCTTTTCCTTTTCAAAGCTTCAAAAATTGATCCTCTCATGGCAGACACAAAGAAGAAAGTTAGGTTTCTTCTATTTCCTGGTGTTATTGCGACTTGGCCGTTTTTAATTGGAAAGTTATTTAAGTCTAAATCTGCTTAGTATGAATTCAAAACAACGAAAAACACATTTAGTGGTTTGGCTTTTACTAGCTATTGGTCTTCCTGTTTTTATTTTCTTATCGGTTAAGAATTTAGATTTCAATACCAATAACGGAAAGACATCAGAAGTGACCTTTAAATCTGAAAGCACAGTTTTAAAGGTTTCAGAAAATGAATTCATTAAAGTAAACACGTTTAAGGACAGCATAGAAATCATCTTAAAAAAGCCTTTGAAAAACGCCTCTGCTGTTGTTGTCGATTTGAATTCTGAAAATAAGTCCAAAACCCTAGGGCAAATTTCTCAAGCAGGCACATACAGATTTCAAGTGGATAGGCCTGTTGAAAAAATACTCATCATGGATAAAATAAAAAAGCAACCCATAACTACATTGATATTATAATGGCTTTAGATTATAAACTAGTCCTATGGAACCCTTTCAAAAAGCAATATGATAAGATTATTGCCATTGGCATGATCTTGTATATCATTTTGTTTGCCGCTATCACCTTGGTTTTTAATTCTGAAACGAGTATAGAAACATTGATCATTAGGTCGTTCGGTTCACTAGCAATTATAATGCTTCACATTATTTTGGCAATTGGTCCATTAAGCCGATTGAATAGTGGATTCCTTCCTATTCTTTACAATAGAAGACATCTTGGTGTGAGCATGTTTTTGGCAGCGTTCATACATGGTGGCTTTTCTACATTTCAGTTTCATGCATTGGGAGATGTAAATCCTATCTATTCCATTTTCACCTCAAATATGGATTATGGCTCATTGACCAATTTCCCATTTCAGGTATTAGGATTTTTAGCGCTGTTAATTTTATTCGTGATGGCTTCAACCAGTCATGATTTTTTCTTGGCTAACCTTTCAGCTAAGGTCTGGAAGCGTTTACACATGATGGTCTATTTAGCATATGCCTTAATCATTGCGCATGTATTTTTGGGCGCTTTTCAGCAAGAAACCTCCTTATTTACGATTGGGTTTATGATTATTGGTTCCATCACAGTTACTTCGTTGCATCTTATAGCAGCTTTCAAGGAACGTAAAGTTGATAGCATTAAGACTGAAGTCAATGAAGGGTGGTTAAAAGTCTGCGATGTTAATGAGATTGAAGACGACAGAGCAAAAATATTTACGGTAGATAAGGAACGCGTTGCTATTTTTAAATATGAAGGCAAACTCTCAGCAATTCATAATGTTTGCAAACACCAAGGCGGTCCTTTAGGTGAAGGCAAAATTATAGATGGCTGCGTAACTTGTCCTTGGCATGGTTATCAATATTTACCAAACAATGGACAATCACCTCCTCCATATACTGAAAAAGTAGCAACCTATGCATTAAAGCTTGAAGGATCTACAGTTTATATAAATCCCGAAGCTTTTGAAGAAGGCACTGAAGTAGAACCTTGTAATATCTAGATTATGAAACAGAATGATGAATTTTTCGTACCGTATATTGAAGGTAGTTTAGGTTCTAAAACCAAAAAGACGATAAAACGTTTTGGAATAGTAGCTATACTCATTGTCATTTTTGGTGCATTGGTCTTTGGGTTTACTCAAAAACCATTCAAGAATAGCTCTTTTGAGCTTACAAGTACTACGAAGATTGTTGGTACGTTCCATGAGAATCCTTATCCGATGTTGAGAGTACAACTGGCAGACAATACTTATAAGAACATTGTGCTACTGGGCTTTGGAAAATCTAGTGCTAATCCTTACTTGGAGGTATTGCTTACTAAAGAAAAAGGCCTCAACAATAAGATTCTTTCTATCGAGGGAAATTTAATCTATTACAATGGCAAAACGCTTTTACAAATTACTGATGAAGAAAAAGTTGCATTAGTAAGTTCTGATGGTATTGCTCCGACTAAATCTGAAACGATCGAGATGACTTTAGAAGGTGAAATTATTGACCCTAAGTGTTACTTTGGTGTCATGAAACCTGGTTTTGGTAAGATTCATAGGAGTTGTGCTGTACGTTGTATTTCAGGTGGTATTCCTCCTGTTCTGGCTACAACAGACGATAACAATATTTCTAAATATTACTTACTTACAGATTTAAATGGTAATGCTATTAATGATGCTGTGCTACCTTACATTGGAAAACCTTCAGAAATAAAAGGTATTGTTCATAAAATGGATGATTGGCATGTTCTTATGATCAACCCGAATGATATCAAAGTCACCGGTTCCAAATCTTCAATTTATTAATAATGAAAACATATTTTACAGTTCTATTTTTAGGAATTGGGTTACTACTGAATGCTCAATCTATTGATTACAACACTAAGAAGGGATTCGCGGTTCATGGCTATGATGTTGTAGCTTATTTTGATGGTTCTGCCGAAAAAGGCTCAAAAGATTTTGTCGTAACACATGATGGTGTTAAATACAAATTTTCCTCTCAAGAAAATCTAGATAAGTTTAAAGAAAACCCTGTACAATACCTACCTCAATATGGTGGTTATTGTGCGTATGCAGTAGCATTGAAAAGCAAAAAAGTGAATGTAGACCCGAATACTTTCGAAATAAGAGATGATAAACTCTACTTATTCTATAACTCATGGGGAACTAATACCTTAGAATCTTGGCTTGCCAAAACTCCAGACATATTAGTAGAAAAAGCAGACGCAAACTGGGAGCAAATAAAATACTAAGCTGCTTCTTCAGATTTAAAATAGTCGAATAATTCCTTAAGACCACTTCCAACGATAGACAAACGTTTGTTTTTTGTCAATGCTTCGTTGTGTAATTTCACCAAAGCATTAACGCCATAACGATCAATAGTCTCTAAGCCTTCAATACTGATGGTAATTTCATTATTAACATCTAATGCATTGTGAAACGCTTCTTGAAACTGCTGAATGTTTCGTTTGTTCAAAACGCCTTTGACCTTAAAAAAATTATTGTAATTAGATATAGCAAGTGCCATAACATTTACATTAAAATGATTAAACAATAAATTTGGTGCTACTAAAAAATAAGGGAATTCAATGGATTGATAATTATCAATCAACAATTGATGTTTCAAGATGCAACTATTCTAGCAAAAAATAAATTTTAATCGACTAAAGGACAATTGTTTAGACCATGACGCATTTCCTTGAAAGAATCCGCATATCTAACACTCATTGAGACGTTTTTTATGAGCTTCTAGATCTACAGGTTTATGAACTATTTTGGTAGAAACAGGATATTTCTCTAACAATGACTTTGGGCGAATAGGTCGTTGCGTAAAATTACCGCCACAATTTGGACACACATGATGTAGCAGATTCTCCACACAATCCTTGCAAAACGTGCACTCAAAAGTACAGATCATAGCCTCTTCAGAATCATAAGGTAATGACTTGTTGCAGTGTTCGCATGTGGGTCTAATTTCTAACATCTTAAAGCCTCTTTACGTATTTGGTAACAATCACAATATGCTGACCATCTACTTTTCCTTCGATATACTCAGCATTATCATGGTCTAGTGATATTCTTCTCACTGCCGTACCTTGCTTGGCTACCATACTAGATCCTTTCACTTTTAAATCTTTAATAAGAACTACAGAATCTCCTGCTTGCAATACAGCTCCATTGACATCGCGATGTACTAGTTTATCTTCACCATCATCACCATCGCCTTCTGCGTTTGCAAATGCTAAGGTCTCCTCATCGAGATACATCATATCCAAAAGATCTTGAGGCCAGCCTTCTGCCTTTAATCTATTGAGCATACGCCAGGCCATCACTTGCACAGCTCTGTGTTCGCTCCACATACTATCGTTTAAGCATCTCCAATGGTTTGGATCTATATTATCGGAATTCGTCATTTGATCTTCACAGGTATCGCAAACATATAAGCTATCCTGAAGGCTTTGTGAAGCTGGAGGCACTGTAAATACCCTTAAATTTTCTGTTTGCTTGCACAATTCGCAACAATTATGACTACGCTTTTGAAGATCGCGCTCTAGACTCATCTATCCGTTTTTATTATTGAACAAATGTAAGGTTTTGCGATGAACTCATTATCTTTAAGCATGCAAATTGAAACAGAGCGATTAGTTATTAAGGATATCTCTTCTAGTGAAGCGGCTTTTTATTTGAAGCTTTTTAATGATCCTGATTGGATACGTAATATCAGTGATAAAGGCCTTAAAACAGTTGAAGAAGTTGAAGAGTATATTGAAAATAAGGTCTTGAAAGAATTTCAGGTGAATGGAAATGGTTTTTTTACGATTCGTACCAAAGACCATATGAAACCTATTGGTGTATCTACATTATTGTTTAGAGACAATACCTCATTCTACGATGTTGGTTATGGATTAATGCCAGATGCGCGTGGTAAGGGTTATGCAAAGGAAGCTACTCTAGCTATGATGGCTTATGCTGAAAATACTTTTGGTATCCCTAAAATTTACGCTATCACAAAACTAGATAATGAACCTTCTATAGGGTTATTGCAAAGTTTGGGATTTAGCCTGAAAGAGCAATCAACAATCTTTGGTGAAGAACTCAATAACATTTTTGAGTATCAATACTAGTCGTCTTTCAATTGTGCTTGGAGTTTCTTCGGTAAACTTTTAACCACGCAATCATAAGAATGATCAATTAATTCTGAAACCAACTTTGGTGGCAACTCTCCTTTATAGAGCCTAAGTGTATTCCAATGTTTTTTACTCATGTGATAGCCTGGTTCAATACTTTCGTATTCTGCTCTAAGTTCTTGAGCATAGTCCGGATCACATTTTAGGTTGATTGCAGACTCTCCGTTTTCCCAACTGTCCATTCCAGTGAGTAAAAACATCTTATTCATCACCTTGAAGACTAACACATTATCATCAAAAGGAAAATGTTCGGTCACCTCCTTCTTGGATAAACAATATTCGTATAGCTGTTCGATGTTCATGTTATTCAATCAGCTTTTTGGATTTATCTTCTATTACTAAAGCAGAATAATCTAATTGCCATCCAATAGTTTCAACTATGTTCTCCATAAGTGAGATGGTTTGTAAAGCTTCTTTTTGAGCGGCTTCAATGAGACCACTTTCAGGAATTTTCGCTTCTATATGACCCTTAGCTTCTTGATGTAATTCTGTGAGATCATTTGCTTCAAACTTATTGAAATACCCATCTTTTTTGTCGTAGTAATTCAAATCTGTTTCGATAGATAAAATTTCAGGTTGCGGAAAATGATTCAGAAAAATAGTCTTAGAATCTTTATCTGCTCGCAACTGAATTTTAGACAAGTCATATCCGACATGAGCCTTAGCGTTTACGACAACTAATGCTTTCTTTTTGCTCGAAATCAGTTTCAAGAACTTTTCTTTCACATCTTCATAATGGTAAATCTCAGCAAAATCACCTTCAACAGTGATAAACTTACATACGTTCTTAATCTTATCTAGTAAAATCACAGATTGTGAATTGATAAGACTTTGACGCTTCAAAGATTTGAGATATGTGACCACACCCAAACTTGCCAATACGCCTATGATGATTCCTAAAAATGCTTCCATTAATTACTATTTCCTATTTCTCCCAAATGTGTATACTTGAATCCCTTTTCGTACTTAAGTCCATAGCCTAGACAACGGTCAAAAGCAGCATGAGAAAACAATATAATGCCTATCAATTGCAATACATCGCTTCTACTTATGGTGCCAATAATATAAAATGCTAGCGCAATAGCTTTGTGATGAAACACATTGTACATCCACGCTCCTATTTTTTTATCTACTAAATAACCCAACATACTAATATCTGGCACAAAGAACAAGCCAATAAACCACCACCAATTCCATCCCAGCAGTTCAAACCAGAATACGCCTAGCAAAAACATTGCCAGTTCTTCTATTTTAATGGAGAGTTTCATTCTATAACCTTATACAAAATAGGTTTGCTTGGTGAGGCATCGTTTTCGAAGGGTGCAATTTGCAGATTGACAAAATAAGTACCATCATCGATCTTATTGGACACATAGATAAACTCTGTAATGGTTGCATCCATTCTAAGTTTTCCCTTGGTATTCCAAAACGCATTATGACCAGCTAAAAGCCCTTCATCGTATTCCTTATCTACACTAGGTAAATCCACTAACAAATGCTTAATCCCTTTTTTTACCAAAAGCTCGATAGCTTCTAAAGTAAAGTAAGGCCAATTGGTATTAGAGTATTGCCTCGATTTTTTGTCTTTTATATTAGGAATAGTTCGTACGACCAATGCTTCTCTTTTTTTATTCCCTAGAGCAAATTGCAATTGCTTTTTAGAGATTACAAAGTCTTCACCATCTTTCTCTGGAGCCACTGTAATCACTTCGCCTAAAAAGAAAAACTGCTTTAGATTTTTATTAATAGAGTGAACTTTCTCCGTAATATGACCAACACACTCGGTATGCGTACCATGAGCATGAGGGTTGAAGTGAATCCCATTAAAATTTACTGAAGCACCTTCGGCAACGCTAATAGTACTACCATCTATAACTTCTGCCGAAATTTTTGGAGGTCCGATATACCATGCATTTACATTACTGTCTGAACTTTTTAGCGGTATGGAAATATCTAAAGGGTTGGATAAATCTATTTTAAACTTTCTAGAGTTGTATTGTATTTGTGTGATCAATTATAAATTCAGTTTAAAGAGTTGTGAAGCGATACCATCGCTCAAAAATTTTCCTTTTTTGCTAACCTGTAGCTTGTCGTTATGAAGATACAAAAACTCATCGTCAATATACCCTTTAGCTTGCTCTAAAAGATATGACCTATAATTTTTCCCAAAGTCAGTTTCGATCTTATCCAAAGAAACACCCCAAATGGTGCGCAGACCTGTCATAATGTATTCATTATAACGATCTGTCACTGTGAGGGTTTCGACTTCGGAAGGCAATTCATTCTCAGCTATTGCTTTTATGTATTTTGAATTGTTTCTCACATTCCAAGAGCGTTGAGCGCCATTAAAAGAATGTGCTGAAGGTCCTATACCTATATAGGGTTTGCCTTGCCAATAGGCTGAATTATTTTTGCTGAAATAACCTTCTTTTCCAAAGTTTGATAATTCGTAATGCACAAAATCTGAAGCTTCCAGAGTATCAATTAATATGTGAAACTGTTGTTCAGCCTTTTCATCATCGACATTATCAATAATGCCCTTTTTGATAAAGTTTTCTAAGGCGGTTTGGGGTTCTACTGTTAATGCATAACTCGATATATGGGGAATATCAAAAGACAACGCCGTTTCTATATTCTGAATCCATTGTTCGTTTGAAGCGCCTGGAATACCATAAATAAGATCAATTGAAATGTTGTCAAAATAGGCTCTTGCTTCCTCTAGGCAACGTTTAGCTTCTTCGGCATTATGAGCTCGATTCATAAGTTTTAGATCGGCTTCGAAAAACGATTGAATGCCTATGCTCAATCTATTAATTCCAATAGTTCTATAAGCATTGAAGCTATTTTTGGATGGCACTTCGGCTCCGCTCAGTGCCCCAACCAAATCATCTGGATTTGCTTCTAGGGTAATCTCTGGGTTTTCTGCAACATCATAATTAGCATAAACCTCATCAATAATCGATTGCAATTCTGCAATGGTCAATACACTTGGTGTCCCTCCACCGAAGTAAATGGTCTCTACTAATGTATTTGAAAATTCATCTTTTCGTAATCGCAATTCACTTTTGAGCGCCTCGACTAGTTCACCTTTCTTTTTAAACGATGTAGAAAAATGAAAATCGCAATAGTGGCAAGCTTGCTTACAAAATGGTATGTGGATGTAGATGCCTGCCAATTTAAAATCAGTTATTCAACTCTATCTTCGTTCGCTTTTACAAAAGCACTCCAACCAGAGTAACTTTTCCCAACGGATACACGTCCTTGATTGTAGAAATGACATACTGCTGCAGCCAAGCCATCGGTGGCGTCTAGATTCTTTGGTAATTCTTTCAAACCCAAAAGACTTTGAAGCATTTTAGCGACTTGCTCTTTACTAGCATTACCATTCCCTGTGATGGCCATTTTAATCTTCTTAGGTGAGTACTCTGTAATAGGTACTTCTCGACTCAATCCTGCCGCCATAGCCACACCTTGTGCACGACCAAGCTTCAACATACTTTGTACGTTTTTACCAAAAAAAGGTGCTTCGATAGCGATCTCATCTGGATGATAGGTATCAATAAGTTCTACAGTACGTTCGAAAATAAGCTTCAGCTTCAGATAATGATCATCGTATTTTTTTAGGTGCAATTCATTGAGCTGCATAAACGTCATGGATTTACCTACGACTTTGATAAGTCCAAATCCCATGATTGTGGTTCCAGGATCAATCCCTAATATTATTTTTTCTTTACTCATTAATTACACGTATAACAACCACTTAAAGAGAATGTAATTCCTAATGTAGCAGTGAGCACATTTCCGTTAAACGCTCCAAGTCCGGTTAAAGGTGGATCGTAATCATCTAAAGATGTAAATCCATAAATATAAGAGAGGTCTCCATATAGGGAAATGGTTTCAGACATTGCATAATGTAGCTCTACACCAGCCATAAAGTTTGCATAGGTTTGCTTGTTATCACCAAGATTCCCAAGCGGTTTTACAAAAGAAATCCCAGGTCCTGCATGTCCTACGACACCCATTCTTTGAGGCAAAAACCCTAAACTTGTTGTTGGATCGTATACAAACTGTGCATTGATACGTGAATAATTGGTCTTAAACTCCGGAACATCATCTCCACTCGAAAAACGATTGAATCCGTAGTCTAATTTTGCACCAAGTTGAGGCTTGAACATATACTGAATTCCTAAATTCACAGTTGGAAAATTGAGGTTCTTAGAATTTAGTTCATTAACAAAACCTCCCCAAAACGGTCTATTGAATCCTAAAGCGACTTGAGCTTTCCATACATTGGTAGCTTTTTGGGCGAATATCATCTCACAACTTCCAAACAACATTAAAAAAAACAAGGTAGATCTAAAAAGGGTCTTCATCTTATAATATTTGAGTTATTTTGCAGTATGTTCCATACACTTCCATACAAAACTAAGCAATTCTTTTTTGTGCTAATCAAGTTGAGTATCGTTGTTGGAGCCTTTTATTTTATTTATCAAAAACTAGCCGAAAACGAAGGTTTAGAGTTTAGCACTTTTATTCATTTTTTGACTGAAAATCGTGTGTTTTCATTAAAAAATGTCGTTTTTTTACTCGTTTTCACCCTTTTTAATTGGTTTTTTGAAATTTTGAAATGGCAACATTTAGTTGCTTCTATCAAGAAAATTTCCTTAAGAGCATCACTAGAACAAAGCCTTGGGTCATTAACCGCTTCTCTTATTACCCCAAACAGAATTGGTGAATATGGCGCCAAGGCTGTGTACTATTCCAAAACGCATAGAAAACGCATATTATTATTAAACCTCGTAGGCAATGTTTCCCAGATGACCATTACCATGATTCTAGGTACTATAGGGTTTGCTTTTTTTGTGAACAATTACGATATCAACATAGATTACTACAAACTTGTTAGGTTTGTTTTTGTAGTGATTGTTATTGGTGCATTAGGTCTTTTGGGTATTAAGCAGGATCGCTTTCGTATAAAAGGGTTTTCCTTTGAAAAGGTCTTGAAGTTCATTAAAGCCATAAGTGCAAAAACTAAAGCGACTGTACTACTGCTATCATTAATTAGGTACCTCATCTTTTCGTATCAATTCTATTTTTTACTTACAATATTTGGTGTTGAAGTCGACTATCTAAGAGCTATGATGGTGATCACTAGTATGTATCTACTGGCTTCAATAATTCCTTCAATATTTATTTTTGATGTTGTGATTAAGGGAAGTGTAGCAGTGTATTTATTTTCGGCTGTTGGCGTTAATGAGATAAGTGTTCTTAGTATTATATCCATTATGTGGTTATTAAATATCGTCTTGCCTAGTATATTTGGAAGTTACTATGTTTTAAACTTCAATTTTAAAAGCTTTCATGAGGAATGATTACAGTAATTTTTATCATAATCACAGTAATTTATCTAATACTCATCTTCAGTTTTGTAAGAGGGTTTAATAAAGTTGAGGTTTTCAATTTGCAGGACATAAACCCGAAGTCTCGGTTTTCGATCCTCATTCCTTTCAAAAATGAAGCAAAGAATTTGCCTGCATTAGTAGATTCAATTTCAAAATTAAACTACCCTAAACATCTTTTTGAGGTCATCTTTATTAATGATAACTCTGCAGATGATTCTAAACAGATTCTTAGTGCGCTTTGTAAAAAACATCTTAGGAACTATGTTATAACAGTAATCGATAACGAACGTAAATCCAAAGCTCCTAAAAAAGATGCGATAACGCTTGGTGTGTCCAAAGCTAATTTTGAATGGATTGTTACCACAGATGCTGATTGTCTATTACCTAAATACTGGCTAGATAGTTTTGATGAGTTTATTCAAAACTCTGATAGTGATGTTATTGCAGGACCTTTGCTTTATGCTACTTACAACACGTTTTTGGAGCGTTTTCAAGCTATGGATGTTATGAGTCTACAAGGGGCTACTATTGGTGCTTTTGGGCTAAACAACCCATTTATGTGCAATGGTGCTAACTTTGCTTACAAAGCAACAACATTTGAGACTTTAAACGGATTTGAAGGCAATACTAATATTGCAAGTGGTGATGATATTTTCTTTCTGGAAAAGGCTAAACGAAAAGGTCATAAGGTTGATTATCTAAAATCTGTGCATGCTGCTGTGATTTCACATCCAGAACCCAACTGGAACGCTGTTATAGTGCAACGAAAACGATGGGCTTCAAAAACTTCTGCAACCAAAAATACTCTTGGTAGGTTTACTGCTTTAGTTATCCTCTTAATGAATGCTGCGATAGCTTGTGGTTTGGTTTTAGCAATGACTTCAGTGATTTCGTGGAAACTGTTGTTGTATCTGTTTTTTATAAAAATCAATATAGACTTTCTATTATTATTTAAGACAGCTTCATTCTTTGATACCAAAGATGCTTTAAGTAGTTATTGGCTGGCTTGTCTACTCTATCCTTTCTTTAGTACTTACGTGGCTATAGTTTCCATGTTTTCAACCTATAAATGGAAAGGCGAGCATTATTCAAAGTAGAATTATAGAGTGTCGAAGATTTTTGGTAGCTTTACTCGAACCAAAATCTCACACTTATGAAAAGGCTAGTATTCATAGTAATTGCAATGCTTTTCTTTAGTTACAGCAATGCACAACAAACCTACACTGTTAATGGAGAATCTTTAGAATTGAAAACCGAAATTGATGGTACTCTGGATTTACTCTGGAATATCATTGATGGTCAATATCGGTATTTTGTAAGATCCGAAGATGGTACCATTACGGAACTAAAAAATACTCGAGGCGAAGACCGAAAATATCTTGAAGAGTACAAATCTGTTTTAGCGAGTCTTACTAATAATTCAATCTCTACTGAAAAGCTAAAGCTTACTTTATACGATCTCAGAAACTTTATAGACGACTATAATAGCAGTAAGGATAGTAGTTACCAATCCGTGACTACAAAATCTGATGTTCTTGTAAGACTGGGTATTAACGCTGGAATTACCAACAATCCTTTTGTTGAAAACCCTAATAATGACATTGCACCTTTAGGTGTTTTGGAACTGGAGGTTATGGAGCGAAATGTGCTGCAAAGGCACTCTGGGTTTTTACAAGTGAGGCATAGTTTTGAAAATGGCGAATTCAACTATTCAACGACTGAATTATCCTTAGGGTATCGTTATAGAATTGTTAATAAGGAAACGTTTAGTATTTACGGTCAATTGAAATTTGCTACAGTAAACTTCTCTAGAGCTGAAGTCGAAGTTCCACAGGGTCCAACAACAGTTACTAATGAAGCCAAAGACACTGCTTTTGATGCACCAATGATTTTTGGAGTCGGTGCAGAAATTGCTGTTGGAGATTCTGGATTTATTACGATTAATTATGGCGAACTGTTTGCCGTCTTTCTGGATAATCAAGGTAATTTTTCAACTGATATTACATTGGGATATAAGTTTAATCTATAAATGGCATTACGCAATTACAAAACCTCCAACCCTGTTTTTACAGGCTATTTCTGGGATGACGACCGAGACCGATCGTCCAAAATGACCGTCTTCGGAATCTTTGTAAAATCTATGGTTTGCATCCTGGTTATTGCAGCGATAGTTGCATGGATATGGAAACTTCACGAAGGTGGTATGTCTGTGCGATGGTTTACACTTGGAGGCATGCTAGCTTCAATAGTAATTAGTATTGTTATTTCCGTAAGAAAGCATTGGGCGTGGTTTTTAGTGCCTTTGTATACGGTTGCAAAAGGGTGTTTTTTAGGTGGTTTTTCGGCTTATGTAAGAGCTCGATTTCCTGAATTGCCTTATCAGGCCATTGGTGTTACCATCATTACTTTTTTCGTAATGCTTATCTTGTATCAGACCAGAATCATTGTAGTCACTAAGCTCCTTAGAAGTATCATTATCTCTGCTGCTGCCAGTATTTTTGTTGTGTATATCATTTCATGGATATTGAGTTTCTTCGGTATCAAATCTTTTTTGTGGGGTACTTCTAATCTGGCGATTGCCTTTAATGTTATTGCTGCAATTGTTGCTTCTTTTGCTTTGCTCTTGGACTTTGATTATATAGAACGTTATAAAGGCAGAGCGTCAAAGGATAAAGAATGGCTGGCAACCTGGGGACTATTGGCAACTCTGATTTGGTTGTATGCTGAAATCTTGAGGTTCTTGCAAAAGCTAGCAATACGTTTTTAGTCGATTCGTATAACTATAGGCAGAGTAAACTCTGTATCGACTTGTTGCCCTCGTTTTATTGCCGGAAATATCTTAGGTAAGGTTAATAGGCTTCGATTTACTAAGCTGTCTAGTTTTGGAATTTGTGCTTGGGTTAAGCTATCTATTTCTAGAGTTTGAAGTGATAAAACGCCTTGTTTATCAATCGCTATTTTTAAAGTCAGCGTGTCTTCGATATCTTCTGAAACTACAATATTTTGGTTAGAAAAATAATTGGCGACATGATCTATTAATGTCGTTTCAAAGCATTGCTTACGCTCTAGCTTTTCCTGTAATGCTTCACAATTCGAAAAGGATGGATATTGGTCTACATCGTTCCAATTAATGGTTTCGAGTTCTTCTTTTACGATATCTTCTGTATAGACTTTTTTCTTGTCGAAGTATTGACAAGAAGCTACACTAATGAGTAATAGCAAAAGTAGAGATCGTCTCATGGATTAGTTATACTGAAACGAAAAATACAACTTTTTTGAATTTTAGTCCTTTTTAAGAAACTTTTCCTTCTTCAATTCTGATAATCGTCTTTCAGCCAAAGGCTTAAAAGGACTTTGAGGATAAGCTTTTAGATACTCTTCATAGAGCTTTATTTTTGAATCTAAATCACCATAGAATTCGTCCTTAGTTCTCACCAAAAAGAACTGAGCGCTTATGTTGTTTGGATTTTCTTTTAAGGCTTTTTTAAAGACTTCAATTGCCTCTTTGTATTTCTTTAGATAATTGTAAGATGTGCCTAGTTTGGTATATTCTGCATCTAGTGGTATGTCTGATAATTTTAATGATTCTTCAAACCATTTTATAGCTTCTTCATGATCATTTAATCGTTGATAATATTGACCTATAACATACTTGGACGTTGCATCGTAAGGATTGTATTCCAAGACTTTTTTTCGATGTGTTATTGCTTTTTCATATTCGTATTCTTGTCCATAGCTTAGACTTAATTTTTCATGAATAAATTCTGATGATTCACCCATATCCAATAGCTTTTCAAACCACTTAATACTTTGAATATAGTTTTCTTTCCAGTAAAAATTTTGAGCTTTCAAACTAATAAGCGCAGCACTTTCTGGGTAAACTTCAAGTCCTCTATCTACATAAAAATTCACGATATCTGGCTTTCGTTTTTTTAAGTAATACTTTCCAAGCTTTATAATTGCTTTTTGATGTGTAGCGTCGTGCTGAAGCGTAGATTTATACTTATCTAGAGCCAATTCCATAGAATCTTTCATCTTCTCTAGCGCTAACCCTTTTTGATAATGATAATTTGGGTTTTTATAATCCTTATAGATCAGTTTTTCAAATAAGTTTGAAGCTTTAGCATAATCCTTGGTAACTAACAAAATCTTGGCATAATTGTACGTAATGAGCTCGTCCTCTGGAAATGCATTATAACTCTTTTCATAATACAGTTTGGCTTTTTTAATTGAGCCTAGCGCTCTGTAGCATTTGGCAATTTTATCAAAGACTTCTGTACTATCCGAGTGCTTTTTGTAGGCTTCTATGGCTTTGCTATAGTTACCTCTTTCAAAAAAATCATTACCAAGTTGTAAAGCCGAAGACTGTGCTTCGGCTTTCATACATATTAGTAAAAACAATACGATTATTTTCTTCATGCGGCAATTAAAAATTCAATCGGTAAGCTATACATCACATCTACAACTTCTCCTTTATGCTTTCCTGGAACAAAATTTGGCATCGAATAAATGATGCGTATCACCTCTTCTTCCAAATCTGGATGTGATGCTCGGGCCTTTACATTAGTCACTTCTCCTCGTTTGTTTATTTTAAATATAACTTCGATTCGATGTTTTCCTTTTAAACCTAAATCTTCAGCGAGTTTGAGATTGAATTTCTTATTTATGTACTTTGCAATGCCTTGGGATGTACACTTCCTCAATTCTTCCACATCAGATACCGAAGCACATGAAAGAAATGCAGGTGGTAAGTCTACTTTAGTAAATGGAATTTTATCTGTATGTCCATAGCTTTGCTCATCAGAACTTTTATCGTTCGAAGCTTTCTGTTCTGAATGTACCTGGAAAATGATAGGTAAGCTGTAAGGGACAATAACTGCTTTTCCTTGATGCTTCCCTGGGGTAAACTTTGGTAAAGTTGCAATAACTCGCTTTGCTTCTTCTTCCAAATCTGGATGTGGTGCTCTTGCTCGTATACCAGTAATATCTCCATTTTTATCTATTTTGAACAAAACATTGATACGCTGTCTGCCTTCTAATCCAAGCTGTTTTGCAATTTCCATATTGAAATTTCTATTGACGTGCATCGATATGTTTTTAGATAGACATGCCTTTTTGTCCGCATTGGATGTTAGTGATGCGCAAGAAGGATGAACAGGAACCTCATCTATAACTCCAAAAGGTACTTCTACTTCTTCTGCTACATCTTTGTATAATGGATTGTTGAGCCCATTATCTGTGGTAAGTACCAATAATCCTTTTAATGCCTTTTCTTCGAATGGTTGTAGATGACCTTGTGCTTGCATCTGATCAAAAAGGTCTGCTATCTTAGTCATTAAAGTTGTCTTGTTTTGTATTGCTATGTAGTCTTGAATTTGTTTTACTAAATCCTGGTTTATGCTTCGACTTTCTATTGTTTTAGCCAGTAACGCTATCCCTCTTTCTTCATCTGGATTCACATTGCCCTGAACCATTATTTGTTGTTTTATTGCATCAACTTTATTGGTTAACGGACTCGTGGTTTGCTCTGTAACAGTTTGTTCTGTAGTTGATTGTTTTACTGCCGTTTTCTTTGCAGAACAAGAAGAGTAAAATAACATACTACAAACAACTGGGATTAATAGTACATACTTGAGTTTTAGAATCTGCTTTGATTTCTCTTTGGATAACATAAAAATTCGCTTTTTTATTAATGACTGATTGAAAAATGTATTGATAAAAGACATATCGTTGACATCAAAAACTTGTTGAAGTAAGTTTTGATAATAGTCTTTTTTGTTTTGTTGCTTTATTGCTATTGAATCTGCTATGTATTCGTGTAGGCTCGCTATTCTATTTTGATAGATATAGATTAATGGATTAAACCAGAACACAATTCTGAGTATTTCAAATATCAATAGGTCTAGAGTATGTTTTTGTTTTACATGAATGATTTCATGCTTTAGAATAGTATCTCTTTCATTATTGTTTAATTCTTCGCCTACAAAAACAAGATTGAAAAATGAAAATGCCGCACTGCTTTCAAAGAGTTTCACTAAGACAAATCCATCTTCTCGCTGCTTAGGGCTTTTTTGAGCCAAAGCATATAGCTTGTATAGTTTTCTGAAAAAGATAAATAACGCCACAAAAAAGCCTGTGAAGAATATTGTTTTGAGTATGGAAAATGAACTAGACTCAATTATCAGAGTGTTTAGTGGAACTATGTTACTGTTTACAGCATCAACCTCTCCTATCACCACTTCTGGAAGTCTTACAATAAATTCATCGGGAACAATCCCTTGAAATCTACTAATCTCTATAAATGGTAATGCGAACGATAAGCCAATAGTGACGAGCAAGTACAGTCTGTTGTAATTAAAGAAGGTTTCTTTCTTTAAAAAGAGATCATAAATGATTAAAAATATGAGCTGAAATCCTATGGCCTGAGTTAAATAATGTAACATCTTACTTTTCTTTTTTATTAACTTCTTTAAGGATAGATTCTAATTCTTTCATGTTGATATCATTCTTCTTCATAAAAAACGACACCATACTTTTAAAAGAACCCTGGAAGTAATTATCCACTAATTTGTTGATCGATTGATTACTATAAGATTCTTTGGCAACTAAAGGAAAATACACATGGCCTTTCCCTTGCTTTTCATAATCTACAAAGCCCTTGCTTTCTAGAATTCTAACTATGGTAGATACTGTATTATAAGCTGGTTTTGGATCCGAAAATTGTTCAATAATAGACTTCACATTTGCCTTTTCTAATGCCCAAAGGACTTGCATGATTTCCTCCTCTGCTTTTGTAAGTTGCTTCATCTTTCAACTAAGTTTTTAGTTCAATGTATGAAGCAAATATAACTAAATATTTAGTTTGAACTAATTTTTTAGTTAAAAATGTAACAAAAAGAATTTGTCAGCGTCTTACAAAATGCACATTACTTATAATTATGGATATATTTTTAGTGATTGTATCACTACTTCTTATGATACTTGGTATTGTTGGTAGTTTTCTACCTGTGTTACCAGGACCTTTAACTAGTTGGATTGGATTGCTGATCTTGAAATTTTCGGATGCAATTCCAATAAGTAATACATTTCTTGTCCTAACCTTTATTGTTGCTCTTGGTATCTGGATTTTGGATTACATTATTCCGGCTATGGGAACAAAACGTTTTGGTGGTAGTAAAGCTGGAATGATTGGCACAACCATAGGTTTAATCGTTGGGCTGATTGCTCCTATTCCATTCGGGATAATAATTGGGCCTTTTTTAGGTGCACTTATTGGAGAATTAACTAACGATAGTGATTTCAATAAAGCGACTAAAGCAGCTTTTGGATCTTTTCTTGGGTTTATAGCGTCTACATTTTTGAAATTTATCGTGTCAATGATCTACCTCGGATTCTTTCTGGTTAAGGTATTTGGCAATCTAGATACACTCGTATAAAAAAATAACCTAGTAGCTGGGAAGCTACTAGGTTTTTCTTGCTATTAATTCAACAAATAACTTAGAGGGATTAATTAATTACTGTTGACGTATCAAAGTTATGTAAGATGATTAACTTTTTGTTGTGGAAAAACCTCAAACTTGTTACGGAAAAACCGTAGTTTTCAGCAATAGCAAGGGCTAAAAAATATCGACGAATGGTAAAATCTACGGTATTTTAACGATTTACTACAAAAATCCTTTCTCTCTGGCCTCTTTGAGCAAGGTTTCATCCTTGCCATCTTCTACAGAAAAGAGCATTTTTAGTTGTTTTTTGCGTTTTTCTATAGCACTCATAGAAAGGTCTATGTATTCTTTAAGGCTTCTGGTTTTTATACCTTGGGATAATAAGTGCAATATCTTTCTATTAATATCATCGATATAGATATCGCTAATGACCGTCTTCTTAAGGTAATTGCTTACTGTACTGCTGTAGTAAGGCGGTGATTTTAGTATCTGCTGAAAGGCTTCAGCTAGTTCTAATGATGTAAGGTCGCTCTTTATTAAAAATCCATCAGGGTTGATTTCTTTAATGATATTGTGAACTCTATACGATTCATTGAACATGGTAAGAATAATAACCTTAGCATCTGGTAGTCGCTCTCTGGCATATACCGCCAAATCTTCACCTGAAGCAAAACGACCATCGGATGATGCTGGTAAGCTAATATCGAAGAAGCACACATCGTATGGCGTTTCTTCGGAAGCTCTTCTAAGCATTCTATATGCAGTATCGCAATCGTTAGCAGTGTCTATCAGTAACGTTTGGTCATCGTGCTTGGTAGCCATTAGAGTATTTTGATAGCCCTCAATAATGATAGGATGGTCATCAACCATTAAAATATTGATATGCTGCATGGGTATATTAGCTTAAATAAGGTATTTTAATGTCAACAGTGGTTCCTTTATTTAGCTCAGAAGAAAAGACAACGTCACCTTCTAATTCATCGACTCTAGAGTTAATGTTCTTAAGCCCAATCCCTTTACGACTTTTTTGAACATCAAACCCGATTCCATTATCGGAAACACCTAAGCAAATTACGTTATTTTTTAGTTTAATGCTAATTTTTATGTGACTAGCTTGTGCATGTTTGTAGATATTTTGCATGGATTCCTGCACAACGCGGTAGACATTAATCTTGGTTTTATTGGGTATCAATTCCCAATTGATATCGTCGGTATAATCAAAGTCGTAGGTGAGTTGATAAGCCTTGGTTTGTTTTTCGATAAGCTCTGATAGAATATCCATAAAACCAGATCCTGCGACAAAATCCGTATTAAGATCGTGAGATATTTTTCGAATGTCCTGCTCTATGGTTTTGAGCTCATCAATGTATTGCATCCTGCTTTTGATAGCATCCTTGCCTTCCGAAAAATTGAGACTGTCGAGACTAAGTCGCGTCCCAAACAATCGTCCAAGCACACCATCGTGTAATTCCTGGGAAATTCGTTTTTTCTCATTAGCTCTGGCCTCATCAACTTTATCTTGTTGCGATAACATGAGGTTATAGATTTCCTCATTGGCCTTTTGCTGATCTTGTACAAATCGCAATTCTTTGTTCTTAGCACGTTGCGTAATGACAACATATACCAGAGCAACAGCTATAAGTAATGATATTGAAAGTGCGGTGAGCCATAGTCGCTGCTGTGAAATACGAACATTTTCGGCTTCTAACTCATCAGTTTCGAGTTCTATACGCGCATATTTGTTACGTTTGTTTCTTTCAACATTAAGCAAGCTATCACTGAGCTTAATATGTTCGTTAAGGTATCTTTTCCCTTCTTCTCCTTCTTTCAACTTTGACAACAAGATCATTGACTCCAACAAAATGTCATTAGATGATATTTTTTTTGCCAAATCATATGATTTCAAGCCATAATTAGTCGCTAAATCCTTGTCCTGTTGATGTAAGTAAAATTTAGTTAAATCTATAGATACAGCCAACTTCGTAATATCATCTTCTAAGCTATCACTAATTGCATACGCTTCATTGAACATTGTTAGCATATTATTATAATCCGTATGTCCAGCTAACAATTTTGTATAAGCTATATTGTCAATAATCAATGGATAGAAAGTTGGATCATAATCATCATATTCCTGCTTTAAAGAAACCAGACTTTGGTATAGTTCTAATGCTTTATTATAATTTTCCTTCTTCCTATAAATAAAGGCAATATTATTGATTGACAAATAACGATTGTAATCACCATATTCCATCCGCTCACTGATTTCCAAGGCTTGATTATGATAATCAAGAGATTTATCGTAGTTCTTAAGCTTCAATGAAATAATTCCAATAAGATTATTTAGGCTCCAAAGTCTGTCAAGATTTACTTCGGTAACAGGTAAACTTTGATATATTTTAATAGCCTTGACTGCATTTTCTTCACTACCTATATAGTCTTTTTCAGTTTCTTGAATATCAGCTATGTTTAAAAGCACCAATGCTTTACTGTCTAAATTGTTTTGGGAATTATAGAGTTTTAACACCTTAGAGTAATAATAGTAAGCACTATCATTTTCAGATTCCAGATAATAATATTGTGCAATATTTTGAGTAGCAATAGCCATTACCACTGAATCTTTCAATTTGGTAGACAATTCCAGATTTATTTCACTATGCTTCTTATAGTTCTCATAATCTTCGAGAACAAAGTAAGCGGAAGCAACTGCTCTTGAGCTTTCTAATACTATAGAATCATTATTAGTAGTATTTGCTAGTTCAAAAGCGATTTGGGCATTATCTAACCTTTCTTTAGGACTTATATTATTGTTCTTAGACTTTTGAATAAGGTTAGAAATACTATCAACTTTGGTTTGGGCAGATAGTCCATGAAAAGAAATTACTAGAATTAAGTAAAAAAATAAGGATTTCAGCAAAGCTTGATTAAAAAATTAAATCAAATTTAGCTAAAAAGAGAACAGATAAAAAAAGAAAAACAAGAAAACCCTTATAAATTATAAGGGTATTTCTAAATATATTTTGAATAGGGATTAACTTTGTCCGCCTAAGGTTTTCTTCTTTTTAGCATGTGCTAACAGATCATAAGCAGGAGCTTCTTTATAAGTATTCGCTTCATCTTTAGCAATAGTGTCACTAGTGCTTCCAGAAACAGTTAATACTACTACAGCTAGCATAAGTAGAGTAATTTTTAGGGTTTTCATGTGTATTAATTTAGGGTTATACAATAGTTTATCATTAATTATTATGGAATGTGGTATCACATTCAATCGAGGGAGGAAATGGATAATTAATTTAAAGCGGATTATCGCTTCTATTGTACAAAAATCTGAGGGCGTTTTAAGGCACACTAATTTGCCTTAACAGTAAAATGGATTAAAATGTTCTTGAGAAAGTTGATTCAGGGTCTTAAACAAGAACAGCTAATATAGATCAAAATGCCTCATTTTCAAAAGAATCATCGCTGAAATACATATTTTTATCGACGAAATACATTTTTCCTTTACCAAAACACTAATTTTTTAAGGCTCAACGCATTAACATAAGATTCGATATTTTTCAATAAATAAGGATTAAATTTGACAAACCTCTTCTGAAAAATCAATCAAAATGGAGGTGATAATGCAATAAGAGTCATCACAGGTTTTAGGGAGGAATTAGATTAAAACTCGCTAAACCTTTAATTTAACGACATCATTTGGGCAAAGTCCAAACTCTTTCTTAAATAATCTAGTAAATGTTCTTCTTTGTTTAAAGCCATTCATAAAGGCAATTTCCTCAATCAGGAAGTCTTTAGAATTCTTGAGCATATCATAGGCTTTATCTAATCTAACCTTAAGCAAGAAATTATAAGGCGTACGACCGTGGATATCATTAAAAATCCTAATTAGGTGGAACTTAGAAACACATGCGACTTGGCTCAATTCATCTAGTGTTATGTCTTTTGAGAAGTTATCCAATATATAGGTTTTGGCAATATTAACTCTATTGTATAATTCTACTTTTGTAGCCATACTAAGGGAGCATATTTTTTCTATTGCTTTGGAAACTTCTATTTGATGAAACACTAAATTCACAGCAACCTTGTCGTAAAACATAGCATCATCTTCTGTAGGATTGCGTTTAATCTCCTTAAACAATCCCGACATAGCGCTATTATCGAGCCAGTATTTTCCTGTATTAACTTGAAGCACACTCTTTAAATCATGATCATTGAACAATGCTTTGCATTGAATCTCTTCATAATATTTATTGACCATATTCTCGTCCAAATAGATACATTTTCCATCCACTGGTGTCTGCGCATCTACTAAGGTTTCAACTTTATCCCCTTTATTAATTAAAAGAAAGTAATCTGGAGTAATTAGATGTTCTTTACCATTAACAGTGTAAGCTTCTCTTCCATTAATCGGTATTTTAATAGAAATTGGAGAACTATCAACCTTATGATGGCATTCTCTTAATGAGGACGTTATCACAAAATTTCCGCCTTTGTTTGCTTTATTGAAATTACTGTCTGAGTAGTTAAGCATAAGCCTTCTTTTTCAACTCTATTTTGTGTTAATATACCAGAGACAATTATCAAAACTCCCTTATTTAACAAAGATTTATAATCTGCATGAACTTAATCAATTAGAAATTGAGCAATTATATCACCCTCTGGGCTTTCATTAGATATTACTTTCAGAATTTATGAGAAATATTTCCTTCCTAAGTCTGTGTATCTTCGCTTTGGTTTTACTATCGTGTTGGCCAAAAAAAAATGACCCCATTAATCTTACTTATCGATTATTATACAATAATGATTCTATTGGTTATATGACTTGTCATATTAAACTAAATCCTAATGGAGGCATTGTTTATGAAGAAACTCAAACAAATGGTTTTACGGAAAAGAGCTGGTCGTATTTTGATCCCAATTTCAGAATGGATTCTGTTAGAATTCAAGGAAATATTGGTGATCATAAAATTGATTGCTTTACCAAAAAAGAGGGAGACTCATTGAAAGGATATGTTGGGTTTCCTGTTCGGGATAATAAACCCAATCCAATAGTTCTTTCAGAAACCCATGACGTCTATTTTGAAAGATCAGTCGCTTTATTTATTATGCCTTCGGAATTACTGAAGCAAGAGGAGCATCAGATGTTTCAGTATAATGCAACAACAGGCAAATTTTACAGTATTGAGGTAAAGACCAATTTGGAGCTTGAGACCACTAAAATCCCTTCTGGCGAATATAATTGCCAAACAATTACTTACAGTGGTGGTGTCGCCAAGCAAAAATTCTACATCAATAACAAAAACATTATCAAAATTGTGATCATCGGACAGCCTTACGTGTACGAACTCATAAGCAAAAGCTCCGAAAATTCGGAGCTTTAATAACCAATCAAACAGTTAATCAAAAAGTGTGTTACACACTTAAACCATTCATTACGTGTAAATATATCTATCACTAAATAAGATTGAGGTCAAATTATTGCTTTAGTATGATTTTAATTAACTGATATTATGGAATTTAGCAATAATTCAACCCTCGACAATATGTAGGTTATCTACTTTCGAAACACATTCAACACTTTACACTTTAATTATATATTTCCTATGAAAGTTATTGTATTAAGCTTACTTACATTGCTATCGTGCATGACCTATGCTCAAAAAAAATATCCTGTCGGAAAATCTTTCTATAATGTCAATAAAGAAAACATTGCTATAAAAGGTTATGATCTTGTAAGCTACTTTGAAGGCTCTCCAAAAAAGGGTAAAACAAAATTCGCTCACAAACACGAAGGCTTAACATACTTTTTCTCATCTAATCAAAATTTGAACAGCTTTAAAGATAATCCTGAAAATTATCTACCTCAGTATGGTGGCTACTGTGCGTTTGGACTTGGAGCGCCTGCTGGTAAATACGGATTTAATCCGCAAAAGTTTGATATCGATCCGACCTCATACAAAATATTAGACAACAAGCTTTTGTTATTTTTTAAAAACGCTTCATTTGATGCTAAGCAATTTTGGCAGAATGAATCGGAACAGACCATGGTTCGACAAGCTGATAGTATTTGGTCTTCTATCGAAGCAAAGTATAAAGGGTTGAAAATCCCTGAAGGCATGAGTGCCAAAGCTCCTCCCGAAACACTTCAGATGGCTTTTTTAGCTGGTTCTTGGAAAATAGACTATAAACAAAAGCGCCAGGATGGATCTTACAGTTTAACCAAAGGAAAGTGGTATGGTTACTTTACTCCAGATGGTATGTCTATAATAGATTATTGGGGAAAAGGCATGCCAGTGCAAGGTATAAATGTGAGAACTTTTGATCCAAACAGTAATAAGTGGAGCATGACTTGGATCCAAAATAATACGCTTGGTAATAAAGCATTAATTGAAGGAGAAGAAATTAATGGTAAAATGGTTTTTCATACTAAGTATTGGGAGCTTGACCCTACTGGCCAGTATCAAAACCGGATAACATTTTACGACATAAGCGAAAACAGCTTCTCATATTTTATCGATACTTCAACCGATGGAGGAAAAACCTGGATTGAAAAAACCACAATTATCGAGGCTACCAAGGATGATTGATTGCTACAAGCGTATTGCAATTTGACTTTAAATATATTTTAAAACTTGAGTCAAAAAGAAGTCTTTCTTATCCTTAAACTCTAGAACTGCGTCCTTTTGATTGATTGGCTTGTCTGGCATTATATACTTTTCTGTCAATCTTTGTTTGATACGCTTAGAAAAGTCTATTTTCATGAGAGGAATAGACACTTTTATTTTACTATTTGGCAGTTCGTAGACAGCCATTTGCCCTGCTGTCATATCGCGATGCGAGCCTCCTGTTTTTTCACCATAAATCATCCCTCGTTCTTCACTCTTAAACAACGCTGTAAAATACGCTCCTGCTGACACCGTATTACCGCCAACCAATAAATGTACTTTGCCTTTATAGGCATTGGTTTTTGGCTCAACAATTGTATCTCTCAATATATTCAAGTACAAGCCTTCACTACTTTTGGTAAAGGTGTTTTTTAACTTACTCAAATAACTAACAAATTCATCCTTATTTGTAACACTACCAATAGAAACAAGGTGCTCTCTGTGAGGTAAATCGAATGTTTTCATCTTTAAAGCTACTCGCTCAGTAAAATTCTTTTTAGCTATATAAGAATATAAAAGTGGTGGTATAAAAGCATCTCCTCCTCTATTATGCCTTATATCTATGATAAGATGCTTTGGTTTTTTTTCCTTTATGCTTTTAAAAACACTATCGAATCGTTTTTCAAATTCTTGGTAGTGTGCTTTATTGTTTGCGACATGACTTTCGATTTCAAATGAATTCAATTGAAAATAGTAAGTATCAAACTTTGGCAGATATTCTGTGTTGATAATGTTATTTTGAGCTGTTGCATCTAGAGGAAATATTTGGTTAGAGTGAATTGCGCCTCTTTGAGACAACTCAATACCATTAAGAGCTTTTGTATGTTTTTTATTATTAACTATATATTCAACATTGTATACTTCGCCTCCTCCAATTAGTAGACAGTAAAGGATATCGAAATTGGCCTCAATATTTCTCAATTCGTAGGTGTCTTCCAAATTTCCTTTGGTAAGGCTAATTAAAATGTCTCTAGTGCTAAGTCCGTTAATCCCTGTAACCTCTGTTCCAAATGGCAAGTTTTCGTTTTCTGTATTGACGAATAACCTATTGTTTATAATCTTTAAAGGCACAGGAAACAAACGTTGTGTTGTAAGCTGTTTCACCAAAACATTACTAGGCAATGTAAAATTGCCATGTTCATCGGTTTTGAAATCAATAGACGTATTGGATAATACTTTTACAAACTCAAGACTATTCATAGAAGCATTATCTAAGGCTTTCAATTCTTTCTCGACCTCATCTTTTATGGCTTCCAAATCTTTTGCAGTAAGGTCTGGTGACAAACTCGAGATTACATCCATAGCCATTTTGTAATCTTCTTTTAATGCCGCTTCACTCAAAGTAAAATCTTGACCATAAATATTCTGAACAATAAACACTAGTAAAAGGCTTATTCTTAGATATTTGAAACGAAAAAACGTTACTATTTGCTTTAAAGTATTCATTATGCTTTGCTTTAATAACATTACTATCTAATAACAATGAAAAGTATCACTTGAATCCAATGCAAAGGGTTATATTTTGAAGAGGGTATTGTCTAAGTGAGTTTCAAATTCTACTTCAGAAATAATAACCCTTGCATCTCCTGAAGGTAATTTTATCAGTGTTTTGACAGGCATCAAAACCCCATCAAATGTTTTATAGTTTGAATATATTTTTTCTACTCCAGAACTTATTTTCTTGGATTTCCACACCATAAAAGTATTAGCATCAACCCATAAGTGTTCTTCTCCATAAGAGGGTATCTCAAATTTGATGACATGGTATTTTTTGCCATCGACACTTTCAGTATCCATAATAGAATACTTCCCCTCTAGCTTAAGAAAAGTTGCTACTCTAGAATCTATATCGGAACTTATTTTTATTGACATGTTCTGTTCACCAGAAAAGTGTTGTGGCTCGGTATGACCAGCAAATTCGTTGATCTCCCAACCTTTATCTTCATTAAAAACAACCAAATGTTTATTCCCGTTGAAAGTCAATTCTTGTTTCATTTTGTAACCTCTCTTCTGGGCTATATAAAGATCGACCTCTACACCACTTTGGTGTAAAATCCCTTTTACAGTTTTGGTATTGCGCTTCGCAACTTTGTCTTGACCAATCACTTTGAGATGATTATTGATTACCTCATCTGCTGTTTGACCATTTACTGTTAAAGCCGCTGAAAGGCATATAACAATTACTAACCAGTTTTTAATTAATTTCATATTATTTAGTCCTTTATACTTACTGTATTATTAATCCATTTTACAATTTTATCTATGGCATCGTAATCAAAATGTGTAGGAAGTAACGCTGCTATATTACCTCCACGATTAATCCGATAACTCTCTTCCAAAGATCCAATCTTCAAAAAATTATGATCTGTACCCTTCAGCTCTAAAAATGTAGCATTATTGGGATTATTTTTATTTACTATATCTACCAACTCTCTGTGTGAAAAATCATTGATGACTTGTATGTCTGAATCTCCCCATACTGATAATATTTTGGCCTCAGTCTTCAGCCATGCCTCAATACAATTTTTATTGTTCAGGGATTGGCTAAATCTTATGTTTCTACCTAAAAAGTTATCGCTATTGACGAGGCCAAAATCTCGCTGTAAAATTCTGCCGTATTCCTCATTTTTCAATATCATCTCTGATGGTGTCTTATTGTTAACTAAAAGTTCATATAGAAGAACTTCATATAGCTTAAGGTCTTTCTCAGCTTGCACATAATTTTCACCCAATCTCGGTATTTGATTTCTAAGCATTTCTGTCAAGTACTCTCGCCAATGCTTTATGGTTATTCCCATGGTAATTATGCCTTTAACATTAAAATCTTCAGCTATAAATGGCGCTTCCATACCACCAAGGGAATGTCCAAAAATGAAAACATTGTTTGCATCTACTTTTGGATGTTTATAGAGTGCTTTCAGAGCCTCCCTATATGAAGCTACTTCTGTATCAAAATCTATATCGACACACTTTTGCTTATTGTTAGAGTCTCCCATGCCTGGTTTTTCAGCTCGCATTACTAAAAATCCTTTCTTGGCAAGATGGTATACCAACTTCTTATAAGGGTGATTTACTCCCATATTATCTTGCGAAAAACAAGTAAATCCTGGCACAAACAAGATTGCAGGTTTCTTCTTAGCATCCTTATCTGCTGTTATTATTGTCCTAATAAGACCTTGATCAAACGAAAACTGACCATATTCAAACTCCAAACCTTCTTCCTGTTCCTTTGGCTTACCTATTGCTTGTAAAATCATTTCGATCTCTTTTCCTTGTCTGAAAATCTTGTATATTATCTGATCTCCTTCAATGATTTTCACTTTCATATCTGAAAGCGCTGAAAAATCATTCATTAGAACATTATTAATACTGATTATGACATCATTGTTTTGGAGACCTGCCTTAGCGGCATTACTATTTGGAAAAATATACTGGACCAACATGCCTTCTGCTTTGTCCATTTTTAGTTGTTTCGCGATTGCACTATCCACTAATCTTAGCGTAACACCATGAGAAGCTCTTCTTTTAAGTTCCTGGGCATTTGTTAGGGTAGCACAAAAAAGGAGTGTGATAAAAAATACTCTTATTAGCATTTGCATTTCTTTAAATCTCAAATATATTTTCTGAGACTTTCTAAGAGGGTCCAAAAATTGCTAATAAATCCCTGACTTTTCTTCAAAACAAAACACAATAGCAATAAATGAACCTTCTATGTTTTTTAATATTTCTTTTTTTGAAATAAAAAGATGAAGCGTTTTATTCTTCCTATACTATTATTGTTTCATTGTCTTGGATTTTCACAGAATGACAATGAAAATTTTGATGATTTAGATTGGCCTGATGTCCTTAACAACGGGTGGAACGATGTAACGCAAATATCAATTCCCAAAACCGCTCCATCTCCATCTGTAAATCTCATTGATCTGAGCAAGTCTAATAAAGCCATACAGTTGAAGCATACTGTGTCCACTAGCTGTGGCATGTATAAAGCCATTAGTTCTGTTGGAGATTACTCTCTTACTTCTGACATTAGAATCGATAATTGGAGTAATTCATCCAGACCTTTTTTTACAGACTGGGCTATCGCATTAGGGTTTTTTAATATTGTAGAAGGATGGGACTTCAATGGTGCTCCACAAATAACTTTCGTTGCACAACCTGTTTCTAATAATTTAGTGTTATACGCATTGAGGTCGGATGCTAAGCCTAATGAGTTCTTTAATTTGGAATTTCCTGAAAGGCTAGAAAAACACGTTTGGTATACGTTTTCGATTACTCTCGAAAACAAAACAGGTAAAGTAACAACCAAGGTAATCGAAAAGTCTTCAAAAAAAATAATTCATGAAGCGATAACTCAAATTCCAAACTGGAATTCTGAAAAATCAGGTAACTATCAAAATTATGGTTTTTGGGATGGCGAATATAATACGGATGCCACATCTGGAAATCAAGTCACTATCGACAATATAAAATTTAAGACTTCTAAACACTAAAGTAACTAACTAATTCAGACCAGATAACCCTAAAATCATGCTTGCAAATTTCGTGAGTTGTTTAGGGTTATTTTATTGGGTTTTCCTCATGGTGTTTTGAACTACGTAGCGCTAGCTCCTTCCATAGTCAACTAAGATAAAGGCATCCTACCTCTACAACCCAAAAATGGTTCCCCAGAATTGAATTATTAATATTCGAATTCGTGTTTTCAAACAAACTCTAACTCTATATAATAAATAAGCAAAGGCTTTTTTTCTAGGTTTATTCACATTAGAAAATGATTAAACTATAAACCATGAAACCTAAAGTAAATTATCTGTTAGTAATATTAGCTACTCTCTTGATTACTGGTGCTTGTAATAATTCTTCGTTAGATGATAAAAAAGTCGAGCAATTGAATAGTCTTATGCACTATGTGGATTCTACAGATATGTTCAGCGGGGCAATTCTAATCACAAAGAATAAGCAAGTTGTATTTGACAACTATTATGGGTTCTCGGACATGTCTGAAATGACAAAAAACACACAAACTATAAAATATAGCCTCGAGTCTTTGACCAAGCCAATTACTGCGACTGTAATTTTTCAATTAATTGAAGAAGGTAAATTGACATTGGACAGTAAGTTAAATGCACTATTATTAGATTTTCCTTACGATGAGATAAAAATCAAACACTTGCTCAATCACACTTCAGGTCTTGTAGACTATGCTTTTGTAGCTGACAAGAGTTGGTCAACAGATACGGATAACCTTTCAAACAATGATGTCATTAACTATTTAAAATCAAAAGCTCCAGCGCTTAAGTTTAACCCAGGTAGTGAATGGAATTATTGCAATACTAATTATGCAGTACTTAGTAATGTTGCAGAAAAAGTAAGTGGCAAGAAATGGGACGAGTTAATTAAAAACAGGTTTTTTAAGGATTACGAATTTGACACTTCAGAAATTGACTTTGCCAATTTTGACAAAACCGATATCGCTATTGGACATAGCTTTGATTTTTTAAAAGGCAAATACGTTCCTGTATACGAAAAAGATAGGCTGAAGCGAGATTTCTTTTTGAATGGAGTTGACGGAGCAAGAGGTTTATATCTCAGCCCATCCAAATTCAATGATTGGTTTTTAAAGCTGATGAATGGCGATTTTGTATCTAAAGAAAGCTTACAACTGATGGAAACGATTAATCATGACAAAGGTCAATATGGCTATGGTTGGCAGATTAGTACAGATTCATTATTTGGAAAAACGATATATCACCATGGTGCAGGCAATGGCTATAAAAATAGATTTTACAGCTTCCCCGAAAAATCTCTTAACATTTCTATATTCAGTAATATAGGTGAAGAGTACACAGATTCTATTTTGTTAGCAATAATTAATATAATGAAGAATAAGCCTTATGAGTTACCAAAAAAATCAGCTGTACAATTTATAGCTACAGATACTGAAAATAACATACAAAACAAGCTCTCGACTCTAAAGGAAAGAAAAACGTCTTATTACTTTAAAGATCAAGAAATAAAAAATTTGGTATTTAGTTATTGGTATTTAGGTGAGTCTAACAAGGCTGTTAAACTTTTAAAAGGGTTTACTGATATTCTACCAGAAAAGACAGAATTGAGAGACATATATAATCAGATGGTAGCTGCGATCGACTCTCAATAGATTTCAAATCATCTAACATAGATCCCCATTGTACTTTTACTTTATTTTATATTCGAGCAGTACAAGATCTAATCCTCTGTGCTGTTCGGGCAATACTTCTGTAAAAGGGGTTTTTACATTTCCAACTATGCTATATCCATAGCGTCTGTAATAAGTAATGAGTTTGTCATTCTCTTGCCATGTATCCATCCTAATAGATTCGAGCCGCTTAGCACTAGCTTGCTTTTTTAGCCAGCTATGAACATATTTGAAGCTTTTTTGCCCTCTATATAAATTATTAATGACCATGCGATGGAGATAAATCGAATGTCCTGTTTCACGTTTTCCCCAAATAATAGAATCATGAAAGCAAATACTAAAAAAGGCAAGAATAATTTCGTCATTTACTAGTTTATAATGCAATCCTTCCTTGATTTCGTTTTCAATTTGGCGCATATCAAAATTAACCCAAACAGGAAATCCATGCTCTTTTTGAAACCTAATCGCAAAATCTACAAAACGCTCTATCACTAATAGATCATCTTTAGTAGAGGGTTGTATTGAATACTTGTTTTGCAAAAATTTTCGTTAGAAAGCTCTTAGATTCATTGTTCTAGTGTTGACTCACCATATTAACGCTGTCCTTTTTTGATTGATTGAATATTATATAAATATCTAAAATTTGTTAGAAATTTAGTTTAGACTAATCCATATATTTATTCAACAGCATGCAAGAAGACAAATCTTTGAGTGTGGTTTTCACTTTAATAAGTTATTCTATTTTCTTTTACTCAAAAAAACATAATGAAGATCGCCTTTTACTTAGCATTCTTAATCATAATTTTACCCAATAGTTCAAACCAAGCTAATAGTGACATTGAAATTGAAAAAATTGCTAACATGGGAATTCTGGTCAAATACAAAGAACAGAGCCTAATCATTGATGCACTATTTGAGAAACATTTCAATGAATATGAATTCCCGAGTAAAAAATCTATAAAGAAACTGTTTAAACTCAAGTACTTGAAATACGTATTAGTTACTCATACGCATAGAGACCATTATGACTTTGGACTTACAAATCAATTAATAAAAGAGAAACCAACAACAGTTATAATACCAGCCGATTCCATGGGGCCAAAAGGCACCGTAGCTGGTAAGCGTGCAGGGTATTTGGGATTAATAAGCTTTATGGCAATGGAAAATGTATATGATACTTTTACCATCGACTATGAGGTATTTAAAATCACAGGATTTAGACTGCCTCATGTAGGGCGATCAAAAACCGTTAATATCTGTTATTTAATAGAATTCGATAACGGAAAACGAATACTGCACACTGGTGATGCTGATTTAGCTTATTTGTCTAATGAAAAACTTGATGGGCTACTAAGCTCAAGGATAGATATTGCATTTCTGCCTTTTTTTGAAGTTAATAAGCATTACAAGGAATTGAAGGAAATGAATATCTCCAAAATTGTTCCTGTCCATTTCGATTTAAGAGTTAAGAATATTGAAGAACAACTAAGAGAATTAAATATCCCTAACCTGACTTTTCTTCAGAAAAAACAAAAGATAACTCTTTAATTGAAAGCATTAAACATACACTTACTCTGGCTTGAATAGCTCTAGATTTCTAAAGCGCATAAAAATTCACAGCAGCTTTAACGTTTTTCTAAGATAAGAGAATTGGAATTTTAATACATTTAAGATCATCAATCAAAGTAATTCCCTATTCGTTTCAGTACGAGAATTATGCTATTGATATTTAATACAAATATCCTTAGAACCTCAAGTTGAAATGTTTGAATTCTTTTTTCCAATTATTTAAATGGAAGGCTTACTATCTGTTTTAGAAGAGATTAATTTGTTTGCTAACTTGAGTATCCTTGGAGTAGTTCTATTTATTTTAACGGGTATTCTAACAAGAAACAAAATAGCAAAGCTATCTTATGGTCGCTATATCTTAATCTTACTATTTTCTACGGTTATTATAACTATTAACCATATCCTTATTTTAAGACCTTACAATATTGAAGGTTATACCTATGAAAATTTTAGCAATGCCTTCACACTATTATTAGCGCCTTCTTTTTACCTATTCATTTTTGGTAAACTACGTAGAGAACCCAGTCAAAAATCTCTTTTAATTCATTATGGGCCTTTTCTAATATTTTTATTGGCTGTTGTATTAAATCTTGCATTGCCAAGATTAATGTCTAGTGCTTTTTCGATCGTTGAGAACTCGGCATTCTTTTTTCAAAAAATTCAAATTCCAGTTTACGTTTATCTTACCTATCGTATTACAAAGTCAGCCACACAGCATAATAAATGGATTTTTAATTTTCTTTTGGGAATCCTCATAACATTCTTACTATCGACCATCATAATTTTTTACTCAATATTTGTTTATAACCTTCCTAATGTTGTCAAAATATCTGCTGCAATACCATTCCAGATAGTGATCTTATTATTATGTTACAAGTGTTTTGTCGACATGAAACAGGTACTTATTATACCACACTATATAAAATCTAAACTGAGTGAGGATAAAATGAAAGAATACGTTATTCAACTAGATCATTTAATGACGCTTGAAAAACCCTACTTAAATCAAAATGTCAAAATATCGGATGTTTCAAACATGATCAATATCCCTTCTAAGTATATCTCAGAATCTATAAACAGAATCAAAGGTCAAAATTTCTATGACTATATAAATGGCTATCGCATAAAACATGTCACCAGATTATTAGAAGAGGACAATTACGAAAAACTAACGTTATTGGCTATAGCTCAAGAATCGGGTTTTAAATCGGGTTCAACGTTTAATTCATCCTTTAAAAAGGAATTGGGTATGTTGCCTTCAAAATATAGAAAAGAAACACTACATAAAAGAACCGCACTCTAAATACATTTTGTTTAAATGCATGTTTTCGCATATGCTTCGAGAAAAAAAGTGTCCTTATTTAAGGTAACTATACTATTCTTACTAAAAAATTTAAAGTTATGCGCAAGAGATTCCTTTTAGTTACTTTCTTTTCATTATCAATGACAGTTTGCTTTTCTCAAATTGAAGCAAATAAGATTATGTTTTCTCGTTGTAAGGGAACTTTATTAAAAGGAGGCAACATAGATATTATGACCATTGATCCGAGTGGAGAAAAAGAGTCGTTAATTATTAAAGGCACAGTCCCTAACCGAGGTGAGTATAATGCCTATAGCTCTCCAAAAGGTAATTTTCTTTCTTTTAACACCTATAGATATAGCGGCTGGAAAATTGCCATAGCTCCAATAAAAATCGGGACTGTTGGCAACCCAACAAAGTTTACAAATAGTAGTGATTATGAATATAACCTGTCTTGGTCTCCAGATGAATCCAAAGTCGTTTTCCAAGTTTTTAACTGGAACTCAAATGACCAGGATATATATATAGCGAATGCTGACAGAACCAACATGACCAACATAACTAATCAAATGGGAGGAGACAGAACACCTTCTTTTTCTAAGGACGGTAAGAGTGTTTTATTTACCACAGGCAGATATGGCAGTTATGATATATGTTTGATGGATTTGAAAGGTAACATTATTAAAAACTACACTCAAGACAACCTTAGATCGCATGACTTTGCTCCATCATTTTCACCAGATGGAGAAAAAATTTCCTTTCTCTCTAATCGTGATAAACACTGCGACCTCTATATTATAGATAAAAATAATGAGATCATTAATCTTACTGAAGGAAAGATAAGCCCACCCTTTATCTTTAATGGATGGTCAGAATCCGCTTCTTGGGGATACAAAACATCGTGGAGTCCAGATGGGTCTTCTATTGCATTTTGCATGAGTGATGGGAATGATTTAGAAATCTACACAATAAATATTGAAACCAAAGAACTTAGGAAACTCACTGACAATGACTACGATGATTTTAGTCCATTTTGGGTGAAATGATTTTTGTAAGAGGGGGTTAATCAAACAATAGTTAGTTGTTTTCATTATACTCATTAAAATATCGGATTCAAAAAAATAACCCTACAATCTCAATTATGTACGAATTCATTCACTTGCACTTTTTGCTTCAAAATATATAATCTGGGTATTTATAGAAAATATACTTTTCTAAATCTATTCAAGTTAATATGACAATATCGTACTTAAGGAATTATATTTTTCCTCTCTTTTTCATTCTACCATTCATTACTTCTGGTCAAATCAATTATTCTTCAATACTTGATAATTATTTTATCGAAGGTTTGCCTAACTCACCAGGTTTTCACCTCAGCATTATTAAAAATGGCAAACTCGTTTATTCAAAAAATCAAGGATTATCAGATTTAGAACATGGTATAAGTATCACTTCTAAAAGTGTATTTAATATCGCTTCTTTATCAAAACAGTTTACGGCATTTTCTATTTATTTATTAGAAGACAAAGGCAGTTTAGAATTAGATGATAAGATTCACAAGTACTTTGATGGATTGCCAGAATATATGTCACAGATAACTATCAATGATTTAATTCATCACACAAGTGGTATCAGAGATCATGTAGTACTAGCGATGTTAGCTGGACACAATGTTTTTTCTGATAACATCCCTGAAAATTTATTAATGGATATGATTAAAAGACAATCAAGTCTTGAGTTTGAGCCTGGCACTAAGTTCAGCTATAGCAATTCCGGATATCTTTTATTAGCTAAAATCGTTGAAACCGTAAGCGGACAAAAATTCTCAGAATTTACTACAGAAGAGATATTCCAACCTTTAAACATGAACAGTACTTTATTTATGGACAACAATAAAGTTATCATAACTAATAGAGCATTTGCCTATTCAAAAAATGAAAATGGTCATTATGAAAATTCTTTTTCTATAAACGAAAGAGTTGGTGCTGGTGGCTTATACACATCTGGTGAAGACTTTGCAAAGTGGATAGAAAATATTAAAAAAAATAGACTGGGCATAAACAAGCAAAGAGTTCAAAAAAGATTATTGGAGCAACACAATTTAAAAAACGGAAAACTCAATAGATATGCTGGAGGACTCTTTATATCAAAATATAAGGACAACGTAAGGATAAGTCATAATGGTTCTTCTGGTGGTTATAGGAGTAGTTTCTTGTATTTTCCAGACGAGGATTTGAGTATTTATGCCTTTTCTAATGCATCAGATTTTAGTTTGAATCTCTTAAAAATTGTAGATCTATTTTTATTTGAAGATATACCAGAATCTGGCAAAAGTGATGCTCATGATTTTAAAAAATTCTCGCAAGAAAAACTGAAGCAATATGAGGGTGTTTTTAAATTATCTTCTGGATACGTATTGTTGATTCAAGTAAAAGATGAGCATCTATATTATACTATCTCTGGAAATGGCGCCAATATAATTTTACCATTAAATGACAATATGTTCGTCGATCCTAATACAGGAATAAAGATCAAGATAAACACGGAAAACATAGATAATAAAAAAGCCACTATAATATATCCGACCATGTCTATGCCAGAATCGGAAGCACTAAACAAGGCATTTTCTGATCAAGATTATCTGAAACTGTTTGAAGGCAATTTCTATAATAGTGACCTTGACAGATCTTATGAAATCATTAGAGAAGGCGATCATTTAGACATTCAAATAGACGGTAAATCAATTAATAAAATCTATGGTGTTGACAAAAATGAATTTCATGGTGGGGGAATGACTATACTATTCACCAACAATGATACTTATGAATTAAATACCGGAAGAATAAAAAAATTACTTTTTAAAAGAATATAATTGCGTCCAAATTACTTCGTGAACAATGCTCTATATCTCAATCGCTGTTTTTGTTTTAACTTACCACTCAAAATTGCACAATGGATAACTTAACTATTTGCACTGATGTACATAAACTTGATGTAGATCTGATACATCAATTTATTTCTAATTCTTATTGGGGTAAAAACAGAAGCTTAGAACAGACTCAAAAAGCCATACACAACTCACTAAACTTTGGTCTTTACCTCAACAATAATCAAATTGGATATGCAAGAGTGATTTCTGATTGTTCAATCTTTGCTTATTTGATGGATGTATTTATTATTGAAGCACATCGAGGCAAAAAATATTCTAAAAAACTAATGGACCATATTTTAAACCATCCTGAATTAAAAGATGTACAAAACTGGAAATTATCAACAGATGATGCTCATGGGCTATACGAACAGTATGGTTTTGAAAAAATAACAAATCCCGACAATCTAATGGTTCTAAGAAAAAAACAATTTATCTAATCGAATATTAATCTTAAATTACCAGTACATAGATACGTATAAATGAAATCTAAGCTATTCTTAATCTTAATTCCAATTATTATTCTCTCATTACCTTGCTTAGAACTTTATCAAACTACAAATCAAAATAATAAGATAGAACTTAGGTGTCCTCCTTGCGGTTGTAATATGGATCACAAAGTCTTCACTGATATTGATGTTTGCCCTACTTGTAAGATGAAGCTAGTTGAAGTAAATCATGGTGTAAACGCCAAAATAGATAAACACATCTCATGGATTTTCATGACAAATATATTAGGCAAATTATATGACAAACTGATTTATCCAATATTCGTTTTGGGCATTATTATTTCCTTGTTACTCATATTTAGAAACCCTAAAACTGAGGCTATCAACACTTACTTTTTTCTTATAATACTTATCATTGGTCTCTATGCCTTCAAAAATCAGCTTTTTGGGGTTAAAAATGGCTTATCCTCATCTTATAAAAGTATTTTCACGCCTATCTCTTTTATAACAGCTCTTGGCCCATTGATATATTTTTACATTCAGAAAATACTATCCCCTCAATTTAGAGTAAATCAGAAAAACATATATCACTTTTTACCGGTCGTAGCTTTCTTTTTCTACTATTTGGTTTTGCTTTGTTCAAGCGATGTAACTCAAAGTGCTTATATGATTTCACCTTTTGAGGTACGATTTAGTCACTTTGAGCAGCTACTGACTTCCTTAGGAGGGTTAATTTACATATGCCTTTCTTGGAGATATATTTCTAGGCATAAGAAAAAATATCCCTTAACAGATAAGGATATTTATAATTGGGCTTTACAATTTTTATATGGTATGAGCCTAGTTTTCATGTGCTGGCTTTCACTAATTTCTATTAATTACTTTTTATATGATTTAGGTGTAGCTACTGTTTCATACAACTTACTCAATATTTCCTTCTTTCTAGTATTGGTATTTTTCTTTCTGAGCATATTCCGCAAACCAAAGTTTTTCCTAGCGCTAAAAAAACATAATCCTAATTCGAAAAGTGGCTCGAGATTAACCGAACAAGAAATAGAGACCTATATCTCTAGGTTGAATGATACAATGGAAAAAGACAAGCTTTATTTGAATATCAATCTGACTATTGATGATTTGGCTAAAAGTTTGAATACAAATTCCAAATATCTAAGTCTAATTTTAAACCGACATTTAAAAAAGAAATTCTACGAATATATTAACGAGTATAGAATCGAAGAAGCCAAAAAACTGTTACTAGACCCTTCAAAAAACAATTTAACTATTGAAGCGATTTCAAAGTTATCTGGTTTTAAATCTAAATCTACTTTTAATAGCACTTTTAAAAAATTGAATGGGATCACTCCAAAAACATTCATAAGAGAAAAACAGTCAAACAGTAAATAAAACTGAAGCTTCAATTAATCGAACCAGTCTGTTTTACTATGCTTGAATAATCATTTTATCACTAAACCTTTCAGTTAATAAGCTTAAGGAAATGTACAAATTCCCAGAAATGCACAAATGAAAAATTTCTTATTCCCTTAAACATGTTCTTCTTGTTAGCTTTGAGTCTAACAAGAAATTTTGAAGATGAATACATTAAAAACTACTCTTCTCTTGGTTTTTGCAATATTGTCCTTACAAGGCTTTAGCCAAGAGAAATCTAAAAAAATGAATGTCGCAGTTTTTATTTATGACGGTGTAGAGATTTTGGATTTTGCAGGACCAGCTGAAGTATTTTCTGCTTCTGCAAAACGAAACAAAAATGGTCAATGGGAACAAAAATTCAATGTGTATACCGTAGCATTTTCTGATCAGCAAATTACAAGTCAGGGCTTTATATCAATTTCTCCTAACTACAGCATAGCTAATGCACCCAAGCCAGATATTATTGTAATTCCCGGAGGAAGTTCAAGGGCTTCTAGAGAAAATCCAAAAGTCATATCATGGATTAAAGAAAACTCAAAAAGCACAATTTTTCTTACTGTATGTACAGGTGCATTTATACTTGCAGAGTCTGGACTATTAGACAATAACCATGCTACAACATGGTATGGAGCTGTAGAGTCATTTAAAAAAAGGTATCCAAAAGTTAATGTCTTATCTGATGTAAGATTTGTAGATAATGGCAAGATTATAACAACTGCAGGAGTTTCTGCAGGAATAGATGGCTCTTTACATTTGGTTAAAAAATTAATCGGAATAGAATCTGCAAGAAAAACTGCTCAATACATGGAATACGATAAATGGGATGAATCTGCAGGAAGGGTTTTTGACTGATTAGAATACTCAAAAAAATAATCACTTGTATAGAAAAAGAACAAGACTCAAAATATGAAAACTTTATTTAGCCTAATAATTATAATTTTTGCCGTTAAAAGCAATTATTCACAATCAAGAGATGCTTCTTTTTCAAAAGATGGCTCAAAAATAGTTTACGTTTCAAAAGTCGAAGACAAAAATCAAATCTTTATAGCGAACAGTAACGGGTCTAACCCTCAACAATTAACTCATCTTAAAAACAGCTGCTATTATCCTTTTTTATCTCCTGATTCTTCACAAATTGTATTTATGGAATCACTAGATGGCAAAACACTAATTTGCTTAATTGATTCTAATGGTGAGAATTATAAGCGTCTTACAAGTTTAGAAGATGATGCAGCTGATCCTTCTTGGTCACCAGATGGTAATGAAATCATTTTCAGTTCTAAAAAAACCGGCAATAATGAACTTTATATTATGTCCTTAGAAGGAAAAAAATGGGTTCAGCTCACAAACAATGAATTTTCTGATCAGACACCTTCTATATCACCTGTTGGCGAACATGTTGTTTTTGTGTCTGACAGAGATGGCAATAACGAATTATACTTAATGACATTGCGCAATAAAAAAATCACCCGATTAACTATAGACCCAAGATCGGATAGGGTTCCTAGATGGTCTTCTGATGGTAAAAAAATAATTTGGTATTCGAGAGAACCTTCAAAAGTTGCTGGTTCGGGTAAAAAATCTTGGAATGGTGCTGAAATTTATGAAATAGAAATATCTGGAAAAAACAGGAAACAAATTACGCACAACTTTTATAGAGACCAAAGCCCTGCTTTATCTCCAAACGGCAAAGCCGTAATGTTCACATCTAAGAGAACTGGCAAAAATGAGATTTATTTAATTGATAAAGAATCCTCAGAGGTCATTCAATTAACTGACTCAAAAAATTAGAAATCTCTAAAAACAAAAAAGCATCCCAATTTTCACAAGGTGAAAAAAGGAAAGCTTTCCATCGGTAAGACCCAAATCATTGGGTTTCTTACTACGTTATTCCGGCTTTCGCCGAAATAAACAACACAACTAAATTTTAATCTGCGGTCTATAAAACTTTCTAAACCGTCTTTATATCTTCAAGCATTCGATTAAACAAATGCTATATGTTTCTGAACTGGCGACAAATGTATAAACACTTATACACATTTACAAGCATTGTGTTGATTTTGTAATTGAAAACTCCTATTTCTTTGCTGTAGGGTAAAATCCTGATTTTAAGCACTAATCATGTGTTCAAATCCACAAAAACCAACCATTTTTATATTATAGACCATTTAGGTATTCGTGAGCAAAGTTATAAATTAACCCATTATTAGAATCTGGCACAACGGTGAATGCTTGTCTTCCATTTGATATAATGACCACACCTTTACCACCTTCCATTTTAACATCTGTGCTTCCTGTTACAAATCCACCTGCAGTATGTCCAATCCACCCGTTTAGTGAGCGCCATATTAGCGCAACTCCTGCTCCATATGCCAGATTTGCGTCTGGATATTGAACATCTAACATTAAATCGACAGTCGATTCTTCTAAAATCCTATTTCCGTTCAGTATTCCTCGGTTCAAAATTGCAATCAAAAAATTACTCCATTCACTTGTTGAAGTTCTCAATAATCCAGCAGGATAGTCTGGTTTGTATATGTAATCTGGAAACGTATTTCCTGTGGACGTAAAAATATCTGCTAATAACGTATCGTCATAACTCCCTGGGATATCCATTCTGTAGCTTGTATTATTCATTCCTAACGGAGCAAAAATATTCTCATCAGCATAGTCTCTGAAGTCAACTCCAGAAACCAACTCTACCATATAGGCCAAAAGAGCCATACCAGTGTTGGAACTCAAATGTTGTGTGTCTGGCGGATAATTCCTCCAGCTATCAGGATCATAATTCGCTCCAGTTGTCAATAAGTAATTAGGCACCCATGTACTAAATGGTAAACTAGCAGCAGAATCCCATGAATAAATTGCTGCTAAATCTGGTATTTCGCCAAATGTTGGTAATGACAAAGAAGATCGCTGCGTCATTAACTGACGAACAGTTACTGGCACATTAGGAAAATTAGGATTTCTAAACTCATAACCCAAATAAGTTGATACTTCCTCATCGAGATCAATAGCGCCTTGTTCGACTTGCTGCATAACAGCAGTTGCAATGATTAATTTAGCCATGGAGGACGTTACAAATAAAGTCTCATCTGTTGCTTCAGTTTGATTTGCTAAATCGTGCATTCCAAACCCTTTAGAATAAATCACTTCTCCTTCATTTATTAGAGCAATTGACAGAGCATTGATATTCCAAGCATTCATTTCCTGTGCAATGAGCGCCTCTAGATTTGCAATATTGTCTACAAATTCTGTTCCTATCAAACCTTTGGATAAACTACTTGTAGCATCACTCTCATTATTTGACTTAGAAAGAATATAAGCTTTATATACACCAGCATTTACTACTGCATCTCCATCGATATCATTAAGATTAGCTGGTAGCTGATTTTGAAAATCGCTCCCTGTCGGTGACACCGTCCAATACTCCTGAATTTCAAGTGCTTCTTCTAATGTAATATCGTTACCATCCTTGACCAACATTACTCTATACTCAGCTATCATTGATTCGTCATCAGCCTTGTCAAAATCTAACTGAAAATCTGAAGAATCGCCACTATCGGCTACATCCTGCAGTATAATATTAGTAACCTCTCCTACGAATATTTCAATTACTTGTTCTACTCTATCGTCATCACTATTACAACTGAAAAGCAGACATAAAACCGCAAATACACCTATTTTTTTCATAAACTTACTTTTACTTCAAAGCAAGTCAAAGTTTTGAGCAATTGACAGTAATATATTGTGAACGTGGTTTTTTTTTGTGTGAAAACTTACTACAAGTGAGCAGGAAGTTTTATACCAATCCAGTTTTTTGAATTCAGTTAAGTTCTAACTCCTGAATAAGTAATCAAGTAATTAACTTTTGAACGTTAGATCTATAGCTTTTTGATGAAAACACGGTCTTTTCGTTTGACATTAAAAATAAATAGTCACCGCTTTTAACGTGACGCATTTTCTGTATTTTATCTTTATTAATAATGTAAGATCTATGTACTCTCAAAAAGTTTTCATCTAACTTTTCGGAAATGTTCTTGATAGAAATTCTTTTCTTGAACAATCCATCATTCAATACTAAACTCACATAATTATTTTCTGCCTTTATATAGACTATATCCTTAATTTTGAGTCTAAACAATTCATTTTTCTCTTTTACTATCAAGATCTTTTCTTCGGGCGTGTTTAATAGTTCTATGTTTCTTTCGATACGCTCCATTAAGACTCTAAATCTCTTTCGATCGAATGGTTTCAACAAATAATCTAAGGCTTCATTCTCAAAAGCCTTTAAAGCAAAATTGTCAAAAGCAGTGATAAAGACAAGAAACTTAAAATCGCTTTTTTTTACTCTTTGCAAAACTTCGAAACCATTTAGTTTAGGCATCTTAATATCCAGAAATATAATATCTGGTTTATATGTTTTTATATAGTTTACAGCTTCAACCCCATTAGAAGCTTCCTTCACCACCTCAAACTTATTGTAGTTAGACAACAGAGAAACTATACGCTCTCGAGTTAGTCTTTCATCATCAACAACGATTATCTTATACCTGTTCATTTCTTTTTCAAAAGTTTGATTTCTACCATTGCTCCACGATCCAAGTTCACAATATTTAAGTTGAATTGATCTCTATAAAGGTATTGAAGTCTGTTTTTTAAATTTTTTAGGCCAGTCGAATTTTCCTTTGTCATATAATCAACCTCAAATCCCTCTCCATTATCTATGACTTCTAGTAATAACCAATTGCCATTATCCTTAACATTGATGACTATTTCAATATTCTCACCACTTATTTCATAGCCATGTTTAATAGAATTTTCAACTAATGGTTGCAGAATAAAAGGAGGTACTTTAAACTGCTTTAAGTAGTTATCACAGCTAATTCTGTACAACACTTTATTATCAAACCTGAACTTTTGAAATTCCAGATATTTCTCTGTTAAGTCCAACTCTTCTTCTATGCTGATAAAATCAACATTCAATTGGTTTATTGAATGCCTCAATATATCACTCAAGTCAGCTATAGCTTTATCAGCATAATCTGGATCGATATGTAAAAGATTAGAGATTGTCTGCATACTATTAAACAAAAAATGAGGTCGCAATTGAGACTTTAGAATACGTACTTTAGATTCTGTGAGTTCGTTGGTCAATACAACTTTCTCATTCTCTATTTTCTTTAAGTTTTTGACATAGTAGTAAATCAAAATAATCCCCAACATCGACGTGTAGGTTAGAAAATTTAAGTCGATGATATTAAGATAATGCTCTAATGATAAAAACCCCTTAATAGATTCTATTGATCTATTGAATAACAAATGAACAATTGCCACAAAAAATAATATCACCCAACCAAGTGAAAAAGCATAAACAAAGTGCAATGCGATAATATTTCGCCACCTTACTCTATTATTAATCATTGATTTGGTTTGTCCTGCAATAAAAAGCATTACACCTATCACAGCCAGATAATCCAATAAAATTTCGTTTACAAAAAGTGTCAACAGACCTATGTTACTGAGGTCTGGAGTCAATGGAGTCTGCTCAACTAAATTATACTTCCACAGTAAGATTTTAGTATAAAAAAGAATTTCTACAATTAAGTAATACCCAAGTAATATGATAACTAATTGCTTATCTACTTTTTGGTAAGAAAAAAAATACCTCCAAAACTTGCCTATTTTAATAGTCATCATTAGAATATAGGTCTTCTTTATCTACTAAATATATAACAATTTTCTACAAGGCTTAAGACCCCAATCTACAAGGAAATCCAATATTAACAAGAGCATAACACCTCTATTTACCTTATATTTAATTAATTTCAAATTAACAGCAACACTAGTACCAATATTTGAATTTAGGTATAGAAAGGGCTTTTCTAGGTGCGAAAATTTATAGAAAGATTGAAACACTCACCATCATAAAGGAAGCGTCTACTACAAAAAAGTCAATATGAAGCTATATATAAGCTAATTTAATCAATCAAAAAAAAGAAAAATGATGAAGACAAAAAAAACTGTAGCAAATAGAAACATTCTACTCTTACTGTTTTTGTTTGCAGTGACTAATCTTATTTTCTGTCAAAGCAACAATGACTTATTTAACAATATGCTGAATCGAATGGGAGGTGTAGAATTATGGAAGGAAACTAAGTCTCTACATATTGTCGAACAAATGAGAGCAAAGGCTTTACCAGAAATCATTAGACAAGAAATCTGGAGAGATTTGACCAAACCTGCAACTCGATTCCATCTAAAAAGTGAGTCCATGGATAGAACTAGAGCATTTGATGAAGTTCAAGGTTGGGGCATATTAGAAAATGGTAAATCTTACTCATTCAACGCTGATAGAATTAAAAACGAAAAAATGGTCTGGAAAAGGAACTTCATTACCATATGCCATCACATTGCTAATGGTAGCAAAAACTACACAATTAAAGAAAAAGAAGGTTATATATTGGAAGTTTATAATACAACTGGAGAAGAATTATTATGCACAATTGAATTGGATGGTACATTTGCTCCAATTAAATGGGAATCAGACATTGGAGGTGAAGTAGAAACCTACATATATGGACCTCTTAAGCAATTTGGCAAGTACAATCTACCTTCTTGGTGGACATCTTCTGATGGACATTGGCAGTATCATTATTTAAGCTTTTCTGGTTCAAATAAATCTCCAAACATTTCTTTTTTACCACCTGAAGATTTCAAAGTAGATAAAGATTAAATATGAAGAACCTAATAACTGTTCTATATATAGCTACATATCTTCTATTTTGTAGCACTTCGTTTTCTCAAGAAGTTGAACCTTCAGCAGATGTCAATCAAATTATTGATAGTTTAATCTCAAAGGTTGGAGGAAAAGAAGTCTGGAAAAAGGCTTACGAACCTAGTGATAAGTGGCATGTCACCATGGTCGATTATATATTGTTAGACGATCTCCCTACTGTAAAATTCAAATCTTACTAAGTGAAGATTGTAATTATGAATTTCAAACTTTTAAATATATGACTAGATTATTTTTATTATCACTATTAATATCAGTGGTTATACCTTGCGCCTCTTTCTCACAATCGTCAGAACCAAATGACAGTCTTATATACAAGAAAGATGTCGAAAGCATTCAAAGCATAATGGACAGCTATTACGATTGTATATCTGGTCCTATTGGTCAAAAACGAGATTTTGATAGACTTAAAAACTTATTTCACCCTGAAGCAAGACTAATATATTCTTATTGGAACGAGTCATCCACTGTTTCTGAAGTAATGGTATTTAACACCATTGAAGAGTTTATTTCTAAGTTAGATTATCTTGATAAAAAAGGATTCTATGAATACGAAATTCAAAATAGCATAGAACAATTTAGTTCTATTTCTCACGTATTTAGCACTTATACATACCGAGTAGAAGACAATAGTATCCCTCAGAATAAAGGCATCACTAGTTATCAATTGTTATTTGATGGAGATAGATATTGGATTATCTCAATGTTTTGGGCAGCCGAGAACAAGAAGTACAAGATCCCTAAAAAGTATCTTGAAAGAGAATGATTCTTATTAGGTAGATTCAAACTGAGTCAAGAAGTCATTTTCGCACCTAGAAAAGTCCATTTTACAACCTCAACTAGTGATTCTATAGAAAAAAAGACTGATCTTCTAACTCTTATGAGATCTAAGTTTTTCTTACTAATAGCAATCTGCTTTTTCTGCTTTCAGCCACATGTTATTGCTCAAAATGAAAATGATTCTGGAGTTCTAATTCAAAAGGCAATAGAAAAACTCACTAGTGTAAAAAGTGCCAAATTTGACTTTACTTATGAAGTCTCTATTGATGATCAAATAAAGGAATATAAAGGTCTCGCCAAAGTAACACCAAACCCCCAGACTACATTTGGATTTGACTTAGCTATAGTAAAACTTAAAGAAGCCAATAAAGCGCATTTTAATAAAATTGCGAAAATAGATGATGACATATATTTTCACGATTCCAATTCCGGTGAAACGCTTTACAGTCCAGTATATCGATTAGGCGCACCATTGTTCAGCACCAAAGTAAAGCATGCCTTATTGCTATACCAATATCTTCCCGTCTTATCCCAATATGAAAACGTAAAACCAATAATTGGCAGAACTGATAAAATAAATGGTGAAGATTGTTTACAGGTTACTTTTAACCTACCACAGTATCAATTTGACGCTAGTTTTTGGATAGGAACTGAAAGCTATTTAGTCAAGAAAATCGTAGACAGAGAGAACAACCTAACCTATGTGCCAACGAATTTTTCTTCCGAACAAAAAGAAAACATAAATAAGTCTATTGCATTTTTCGAGAACTCTAGTCTTACCGAGTATAATGTTGGCGGACCTACTGTTAATGACATTGCTCCAAATTGGAATCTTGAGAATTTGAGAACTAATGAAACGGTTTCTCTAGATCAATTCAAAGGTAAAGTTGTTGTGTTAGATTTTTGGGCAACTTGGTGTGCACCTTGCCTAAGATCAATGCCAGAAATGAATAAACTATCGAACGAATTTAATAATGACCTGGTTAGCTTCATTGGTATTACTTACAACGAAAAAGGAGATGCACTAGAACATATAAATAACAAAGGATATGACTATATCTTTCTTTCAGGGAATAAATCCATTGGAAAAAATTACGGATTAGACACTATAGGAATACCTACGGTTTATGTAATCGATCAAAATGGCAAAGTCGTTGAATTCGAATCTGGATATCAAGGAACAAAGGGTATTAATCGACTCAGAAAAACAATCCAGATGTTATTAAAAAGTGAAGATTAGCTTGAAAACCTTCTTATAAGATTGGATAGCTATGAGTGAAGCTACTTACTGATTCTAGAAATAGATGATATTAAAATAGGTTTTTACTGGAAAAACTAAAACAGTTATGAAAAACTCAATAATCATATTGATTCTGGCACTTACAATCAATAATTTGGTAACCGCTCAAAAGAAGATTTCGGATAATGTTTTACAACTTAATGAAAACTCAACAAGTCCAGCATCAACTTTGAACGATATAAAATGGATTGTCGGACATTGGGAAGGAGAAGCTCTTGACGGCAAATGCGAAGAAACCTGGTTACCTGCCCATAACGGTCGCATGATTGGAACTTTCAGAATGACAGAAACCAAAAAATTCAAATTCTTTGCTTTTTCGACGATTATGGAACAGGGCAACAGTTTAGAGATGAGAGTGAAACATTTTAACTACAATTTTGAGGGCTGGGAAGAAAAAGATCGATACATAGCCTTTCCGTTGGTCAAAGTAGAGAAGAACAAAATATACTTTGATGGTGTAACGATGGAAAAAATAGGCGATGATAGACTAAATGTCTATATGTCTATTAAATATAGAAACGGAACTGTAAGAGAAGAAAAATACAGTTATCAACGCACCAAAATCTAAACTAACTATACTTAATCATCTAAACGAACAGCTCAAAAAATCCTTCCTAATCTTTAATGTATCTAATTGGACATATTCCTTTTAGAGCTGATGACTTACCAAAAATATTCTAAATCAGTTCTTACCATTTCAGTAAGAATTATGTAAATTTGGTACTAGTGGACTGACTCTCCAAAAAAAAGCAATGAAAAATTTATTCATTTTACTTTCATTGTCCGTACTTTTTATTAGTTGTGATTCGGACGATGACGCAACAACCGTAACTCCCCTCAAACTACAGAACAAACAAGTAAGATATCATAATGGCGTCTTTTATGAAATCGATGCAATTTATAACACCGATTTTAAACTAGACTCGTTGATTATCAATAAATTTCAAGCCGGCCCATTTTATAACTTAACTACCGCTCAATACACGGATGGTATTATTACTTCGATCCGTGAGCAATGGGATTACGAAAGTACTTCGGTTACAGATGTTGATATAACATATGATGTTACATTTGATGATGGGCTTGTAATCTTAACATCAGACACCAATATCATTGAGATCAGTCATACTAATGGTTTTATTGATTCCATCGTACAGCAAAATGTTGACTTCCCAGAGTTTGGCGAAATTACAACTCTTACTAGAGACTCAGAGAACAACCTATTGACCTATGAGTTCTCGAATGGAAATGTGATTAATTATTTTTCTGATTTTGATTCTGGTAAACAAGTAAGTCCAGGAGGAACCATTATTGATGTTACTCAAAATCATCTCATAACATTTTTGGATCTAAAAGTTACGGCCAATAATCCAAGAACAAAAGCTCAAAGTATCCTCGGAGCTGAGCCCATTCTCCGTACTTTCAGTTATGAATACGACAGTGATGGCTATGTAACAAAAACAATTGATCCTGGAGGTGTGTTTTATCTAGACATATTTTATATAGAACCATAAAACAAAAAAGTATCCTAATTTTCATAAGGTGAAAAATAGTTGAGCAATTAATCAACAAAAAGTACGTTACACACAGTATGAAAAACTACACTATTCTAATTGCAATACTAATACTCTTTTCTTGTTCTGAAAAAACCACAGAAAAAGACCCATTAATAGGTAGTTGGAAATTGATAAAAAGTGCCAACATATACAAGAAGAAAAAAACTGTAGAGCATCCACCTTCTCCTTGTTTTTCTGAAACTAGATTCATATTTAAAAAAGACGGAACGTTTCATTACAAGTGGATTGAAAAGAATAAAGAAACTGGTGAATGTTACGAAAAACCAAAAGATTTTTGGACAGGATCATGGAAAGTTAAAAAGGGTGGAAACTATGTTATTACTAACATCTTTAAGTACTCTAAAGAAAATATAGTAGTTTCTATAGATTCAACAAACACCTATACCTTTGCCGACAATAATAATAGATTAAAGATTTACAATGATTTTGAAAAATCAGGAACTTCGGTCTTGGATGAGGTAGTAATAGCTGATTATGTTATTTATGAGAAGGTGGATTAATCTATCTTTTTAATTCTCCCCAAAACAAAAAAGCATCCCAATTTTCACTGAGTGAAAAAAGGAAAGCTTTCCATCGGTAAGTTATAATTGATTAGTTATTTAATTACATTTTCGATATTAAGAGTGTATTGCTCTTTAATATTTTCACCTGCATATTGTAATGCTGTCTCTAATTTATCCTGCGAAGGTTCATAATACACCTTAAATGAGCCGTATTTTTCGTTGAGTTTAGTATTGATTACCCTCTCCGTTAATTTGAAATAATGTAAACTATATTTGTTCCACTCTTCTTCAAAATAGATGCTTAATGCTTCTTGATAATCTTGATTGTTAAACTCCTCAAATTCCTTACCATCAAACCAGTTAAAGAACCAATTAGAAGCTCCTAAAACAATCTCAGATTTAAGATAGTGATTAAAAGAATCTTTCTCAATCTTACCATTCAAATTAAGCACAGTAATAAGACTATCTTTTACTTTACTAACGCGTTGCCATGCTTCCTTAATTTCTAAATCTCTCAATTTTCTATCGTGACGAACAGCCTCATAATATGGATTCTCTGTATAATACCTTCTCAGAAAATTATGATTTTCATCTTCATATACCACTGCATCCAAATCATGCGATTCCGACCATGTATTAATAGTATAACTCTCTGAAGGCTCAACAAAGAGCGTAGGATGATAAGCTAAAAAGTTTTTACACAACAGATACTGATATAGGTCTGGATTCATTTTAAACACCTGAAGCGTCCCTGGAATATTTTTAGAGCTACTATCTATTTTAACCAACATAGATTCTTTTAGGTCAATAGTAAACTTGAAATTACCAACACTATCTACAACTGTTGAATCAATTATAAAATCTTGGGTTAAAAAGTTGAAATGATTATTATCCTTTAAATATACCGTTGCTCCAATTAATTCTTTGCTATTACCAGAAATTGTAGTTTTTGAGTTGGTCTTTTCAACAGCTTCTTTTTTGGGGTTATTATTACAGCTTACCAGTACTATAACAAGTATAAGCAGGAGTCTTTTCATGCTCAAATATAAAGAAAATAAAGTGCGGCTTTTTGATCATTTTACATCAACCTCCCTAAAAACAAAAAAGCATCCCAATTTTCACTGAGTGAAAAAAGGAAAGCTTTCCATCGGTAAGTCCCAAATCATTGGGTTTCTTACTACGTTATTCCGGCTTTCGCCGAAATAAACAACACAACTAAATTTTAGTGCTAAAAAAAGCTCCAACTATGTTGAAGCTTTTGGCAATGTTTGCGGTCTGGACGGGACTAAACTATAACTCAAATAATATTTTACAATATAAATTTATTTTAAGAAATCAAAAACACCAATATCTGAATATACGAAATTCATTTTATTGAAATTAAGCGCACTCCTTTTCTTGCTTTAATCCAAACCCAAATTGATTCCATGATTCAATACTCAAATCCTTAATCTTAATTCTAGCCTGATCAAAAGAATAATATTCAAAAGCTTTCTGAAAATTAATTCTCATCAATACATTTTTATTAATAGCTCTTTTAGAATCCAAGAAAATTATTGATCTAAGAAATTCTTGAACAATATCAGAATTAACTAAGAAAAGAGCGATCTCAGCCTGGTCTTTTTCGTCAAAACCTATAAAATAGCACGTATCATCCAACATTAAAGGTCTTGATTTTTTTGGTGTGATTAACGAAAACCTCGTTGATTTATATAATCCAGAAATCCCCACTTTATATTTCTTGAATGAATAATCACCAATTCCAAAAATTGAAAAAGGCGGTTTATTCTTGTATATTGATGATTTACGATTGTTAAAAACATCTAGATGTGAGTTCAAATATTTAAATGTAAGAGGTAGCTCTTCTTTTATAAAATCAGTCTGTTCTCCAACCTTGGTCTGAGTAATAATAGTATATTTACGACAATCATTTATCACCTCTCCTTTTAAGTCTGAACTCTTTAGTAATCCATAAATTAAATCGCTCTCAATGGGAATCTTTTCTCCTAACCTATTAGTTAAAAAATTATCCTTATAGTCTACTTCCATAACTCGTGAACAATCATGTTTCACGCCTGATCTCCATTCAAATTCAGATATTCCATCAATTAAATTTGCTTTATCATAATTTTCAATGGAATTGACAAATTTATCCCTGTACCAACCAAAAGTATCTTTAATTTTTAAATCATATAAATTTCTTTCCAAGCAAGTAAAACTTGGAGTACTATTTAATTTCGTTAGGAACAATGAGGAGTCAACAGAAGCATTGAACTCTTTTTTAGAGTCAATATTAAGTTTCTCCATTTCACCCAATGAATAATTATTAGTTTTTTGATCATAAATGAGGTTTTTTATTACTGAGTTTTTAATCAAAAAAGCCAAGATTCCGACATGAAATTGAAAAGACCTTAGCATATGTAATGTGATAAACTCTCCAATGTCAAAATTACCATTCCCAGTAATGGCACTAATGCCGTTGAGCTTTTTAAAATTTGATTTACTTGGTAAATTATTAGATTTAATACTTCCAAGTTCTGAATTTGTGACCCAGGGCGGATTCCCAATAATTAAGGTTTTTAGTTCTTTCGTCTCATTAGCTAAATCAGAAAAAGAGTATTCAAATACGTTACCATGAATGATATCAATCTCAGGTAAATTCACACAGTCGTTTATAAGAAAATAGGACAGAATTTTAAATTTAGTCTCCCATACATAGGGTTTATAAATTTCTACACCTACTATCCTTGAAAAGGAATTTGATCCTTCTAAAGATGCCAAAATAAAATTTCCCTTCCCACAAGTGGGCTCTAAGAGAAATTCAAAATCACTATGCTTAGAAGCAATATAACTATATACTTTACAAGCAAGATCTTCATTAGTCTGAAAATCCCCAAATTCTCTTCCTCCCTTTTGAAATTCCTGCTTACTACCTTGAAAAAGTATATTTTCTAACTCTAAAACATCTTCTTCTGAGGAAAAAAAGTTGTTTATCCCACTTACGTTTTTTAATAATTCATTCAACCTCTTATAGTCAGGTAAAAGTTCTTTGTTCTTTTTGAAAAAATCAACTACAATATCATTTATAATTATCTCAAAATTATCCATTCGTACCAATCTCTATTTTAATAATTGAATTTAAAATATTTCGCTTCAGAAATCACTGATCATTTTTCTAATCTCATCCATTTTCTTCGCTTCTTTATCCATGAAAACCTCGTATGCTTTTCTCAACCCTTTAAGGAACTCTTTCTTTGATTGATTTTTATCTACCTCCAATGGCTTAGGCATTTGTATTACACCCCAACCTTGAGCTTCAATTGTTAGACAATTCCAACTTAAATGCTCAAATGGCAATAATCCTGAGTCATCAATGTACTTTACCCCATCTTTTGTGCTTTCGTAGTTCACAAAAATAAAGTACAACTTGTGTCCATCTTGCTCAATCCATTTTATTAACCTTTTTGCCGAAATAATATTTGGAGAATAGTTATTCTTCAGGATGTTATTGCTTTTAACATTTACAGGGCTTTTGATATCATCATTTAATAAAAAGTCCCCAATAGCTTTCCTTGTGCCCTTTGCAGTGGCTCCATACTTGTTAGCTGCTTCAATCTCTATTGCTCTATAGTCATCCATTTAATTTGCCTAATTAGTGATAAATAATTCAGCACTAATATACAAATTGTAACATGTGACTACACTCAGAAAAAATTAATAATTTTAAAGTCTTATCAAAGATTAGTTACATTATTAAAATTAGATAATTATGGACCACATAATAGGAGTTATTATTGGCTTTATAACCTTTTTTATTTTCCCAATATCTGAGCATATAGCTAAGAGACTATTTTCTAAAGAACTTGGCAACCCTGAGCTTTGGTTTCTTCCAGAATTTGGATTCAGGCTTGTAATAAGAAACATCCCTAATGAGACCAAACTTTATGATATAAAGTATCAATCAAAAATTATCAAAATTATACCATCTACAGCTTACTCTTCAGTATCAACCATTGACGAAACAATGTTAACTGAAACCGAAGAATTTTTCTTATTCTCGGGTAGCGACCAAGTAATGCTAAGCTTTCAGTTAAATAACATAGAAAACGAAATCGTTTTTGTTCATACTGATAAACTGGGTAAAGAAAAATGTTCATATCCATTGAGTAAAATTGATAATGTTATTTGTGATTATATGGCAAATATTGATAACAAATTTCATTTTGATGTAAAAAAGGGAAGGAGAGTAAACATTTCAAAAAATGATTTAAAAAATTACTATGATTTAATTTCTAAAAACAATAATGAGCAGAGGCTAATGTTGTTAAATATTCAGTCTGTCTGTTAATTTGCGTTTGTACCAAAAAATTTAATTAAGGTCTTACCAAGACCGTAATCCACTTTAATTACTTAAGTGACTACGGATATTAATTGATGGAATTAAAAAAGGGTACCTTTATGATACCCTTATTACTAATATTGGCTCTCAACATTATCATTGTAATCTCTAAGACCGACAAATAAGCTATAGAATTTTGGGTCTTTCACGCCGTTATTTATCCTTTTTGCATTTCTCAGAATTTTAGAAGATATATTATAAGAATAAATTTTAAACGATTTTATTTCTCTAATCATCTCTAGATCTTTATCTGATGGTCTAAACTTTGCAAAAGCAGGTACTATAGATTTTAATAATTCATAAAGACTCAAAACCAATTTTTCATCCTCTTGAGGATCACAAGAATCTTTTAAACTATCTATTAAATCAATCATGCTTTCCTCAACGCCATCATCAATAAAACTTTCTTCTTCATATTCTGCCACATTCATGTGGATAGTAGAATTAGTTTTCTTGTTATTAGTTTTCTTGTTATTAGTTGTTTCGCTTTTTTCACCCACATGAGATGGAAAAATACCATTTTTTGAAGTAGGATTTTCCAAATTCAAGGCACTATGTGCTACTCCAGGTTTTGATCTAATGTTTGCTTTATAATTCTTATATTTCTTAGAATTAACCCTTAGAAACTGATTAATATTTTTAAAATCCAGAGCATAGAAATTAGGTTTCGTAAGCCCCTGTCTCTTAGCAAATAACAGACCAGCATCCTCTAGAATTTTTATATTCTTCATAATTATATCCTTACTAAACATAGTTTCTTCTCTAATATCATCATGACTTATGAAGAAACCCTCTTTTCCATTTTTGTGAGTTAATTTCCCCTTACTCTTCCAATAATTATGTTTGTAAATTAATGTTGCCAATATATCGGCTGCTTTAGTACCCAATGCATATCTTACTATTTTATTAGATGCTATGAATTCATTTTCATCATTATTCATGAATTCCAAAATATTATAAAATTTTGATCCTAAGACTAGAATCTGTCTTTAAGTCCCTTTGTGAAGTTATTTTTTAAGGTTATATGTCCTAAAGAAACTTTATTTTACAAAAATATGTTATTTTTCTTACAAAAAAAAGTTTTTTTGTAGGTTTTTTTTTATTTTTTACAATTTCATTTTCAGTGGTTTTTGTTTTTAGCCTAAAAACCGTCTCAAAAGCTTGGTTATCTAAAAACAGCATAAACGGCTAATCAATCCTAATGGAGAAGTGATAATAATGGTAGTAGCCTCCAGAAATAACATAAACTACCTTTAACTCTTTGGATAGTTTTATTGAGTTTACAATTAGTCTTTGATCCTTTTTCAGTTTACCAACATCATAATTTGCAACTACATAAAATGGGCATTTAATTTCTACAAGTTTATTTCTAAAGTCTATGATGAGCAGAGATTTATTTGAGCAGTGGCTTAACAAATACTTTAAGTATTTACTGTTCATATAGTTATTATAAATTATAAGATTTTATTTTATTTCTTATCGCTAATAAGATACAAGCGCATAATATTATATCCATCTCATTAGGTTTTTAAATTCTTGAAAAAAAGGAGCATTTCTGCTCCTCTTTTTTTGCCTTACATAATAATTTCTGTTTCCTTAACTAAATGCTTTTCAATAGCTTCCAATTGATCATCTTTGTACTCCCACCGATGTGATAGTTGAATCGTTTCCCCTGTTTCCTCTATTGTATAAGCATAGGGATCACATGCCACCTTTGCTACTTCACCTTGGAATTCCATTCCAATAACTGTTTTACATGCTTCTCCATCTAAGGTGCAAGGCACGATCGCTCTACGTGATGTAAAATAAATGCGATTTGTTTTTTGACTTAAGACTGGTTGAACACCTCCTTCTACGATAAGTGCATTAAACTTTTCTCCATTACTTTTCGTGATAGTTTTGAAATTCTTTACTGTAACCATTTTAAATAATTTTTATGTTAAACAAGTTGGGGAGGACTCTCCCAATCTTCTAGAACGGGGTGGCTTATGACTAATTACTTGCCTCTTTAGCAGTGGCTACTTTTTTCTATCGTAATACAGGTGTAAAACTTGATCTATACCAGATTCATGGTAGGTAAAGAAGTCCAGACCTTCAAAGAGCTCAAAGTAGACTTTAGTTTTTGTAGCTAGCCTGTAGGCTCTAACCGTAATCATTTGATAGCTGCTATCTATGGATGTGATTACATAGTCTGCTCTGTTTTCTTTATTGTAATCAATCATCATTACCTGGGGATTAGCACTTTTTTGAACTAGTTTAAAATAATAGCGTTGATTTACCTGGTTAGGATAGCATTTACTTGAATCAAAAAAATTACAGATCTCAAGCTTATTAACATCAAATGCCAATAATTCACCTTCCCATTCAACTCCATTAGTATAATATTCTAAATCATTTTGTGCTATAGACAATTGCCCTGATAATAGTATATGTATTAATAATATGTAAGTTCTCATAATTGCTGATTATCAAAATTAATAATAATAATTTATTTTGCGTCCTTTAGTCCGCATTAATTATATAAGCATCTCCTTCCTTTGCTTTAATGGTTGATGTAAATAAGATAATTTGTAATTATATTGCTAAGGAGTGGGTTTCAACTAGCAAATCCAATAGATCTTTTGCGTTAGACCATAATGTAGATGAAAAAACAGTAAGAAAGATTTTGCAGAAAGACGGTTATAGAATGCCAATTAGAACACTCTATAAGATATGTGAAGCAAGGGAAATTAGTCTCTCTGAGTTCTTTTCTTTAATTAAACATTAGCTTACTGTCTCCTATTTGCTAGAAGTGGTGGTGGTTCACCAGTAAAAGGATTCCATCTACTAATACTTTTAGCACCAATACCTGAAGCTCTTAGAACTGCCCTATCACCATATCTCTCTCTCATTTTATCCATAGCTTGATATAAGCTTATGACCTTATCATTATCTTCAAATAAATTGATTTGATATCCTCCTTCAACTATATGACTAAACTTTACACCTACAAGGCGTACTAATAATCTTCTATTATATAGATTTTTAAAAAGCTCCTTTACTAAAGGAATAATAATATGATCTGCTGAAGTATATGGTATTCTCTTTTGTAATGTGTGAGTTTCTCTATCTGAATATCTTATCTTAAATGCCACACAAGCAGTTAACTTATTTGCTCTTCTTAATTGATAAGCTAAGTTTTCAGCCATTGCAATAATGATGCTCTCTAGTTTTTTTATGTCTGTAGTATCTCTATCAAAAGTTCTTTCCGTAGATATAGATTTACGCTCATTGTACTGTACTACAGGACTATTATCAATACCATTAGCTTTTTTCCAAATTGATGCACCATTCTTACCAAAAACCTTTTCCATCATATAAATTGGCATTTCTTGTACAGTCTTAATGCGTTTTATTCCTAAATCACACAATGATTTGTAGGTTACCTCACCTACCATAGGTATTTTTCTAACAGAGAGTGGAGATAAAAAAGGCTTCTCTGTACCCCTATCAATGTGTATTTGATTATTGGGTTTAGCTTCACCCGTTGCTATTTTTGATACCGTCTTATTTATGGATAATCCAAAGGATATAGGAAGTCCTGTTTCTTTAATTATTCTCTTTCTTATTTCTGTAGCCAGTTTATGACAACCAAAGAACTTATCCATCCCGCTTAAATCAATGTAAAACTCATCTATTGAGGATTTTTCATATGTAGGAACACTCTCTTTTATTATTTCAGTAACTACATCAGAAAATTTAGTATAAGTTGATGAATTTCCCCTTAGAACTATTGCTTCAGGGCAAAGCTGCTTTGCCATTCTCATAGGCATTGCAGAATGTATCCCAAAATCTCTTGCTTCATAACTACATGAAGCTACTACCCCTCTATCTGATGTTCCTCCTATTAAAACTGGCTTCCCTATCAAACTACTATCTAGTAATCTTTCACAAGACACAAAAAATGTATCCAAATCCATATGAACAATAGACCTATCCTTATTCATGATGCCAGTGCTTTATCATTGTACCTAGGGTCAGATATTATTGGTAGTTTTTCCATTTTACTTACCTCAATAGAAATACAATCAAACTCTTCCATTACCTTACCTGTAATCTCATAAATACCTTTGCCTCTAAATGGATATTTCTTAGCAATAGGTGGAAAATGAACTGTATCAATAAAGTCTCCTAAAACGTCTAAAAACGTCCCAAAATGCATCCTCTTGCCGCTGTGAGTACTAGTATTTTTAATTGTTACCATATAACCACAAATACTAACCATTTTTCCTATCATTTTTGGTAGATGTCGTGCTTTAAGCACACTAGTAATAGGTTCAGATAATAGATTGAATGGACTACTTAAAGGGAATCCAAGTAATTCCATTTCATCAAAAGCATCCTCTAAGTTTGTATTAGGTAAATTTGGCGTTTTGTAAGTGATTCTTTCTTGCTTAAATAAAGTAACTACATGCTCTTCAAAACTAATCTTGTTAATCTTCATATGAGCTTCCCACAACAACTCTCTTTTATTTCTTCCTGTAAATCTAAAAGCATTAATCTTAATAAGTATTTTAATTTGCTCTACTGATATAGAAACCCTATCAATAAAATCATCCATACTTTTAAAATTACCATACTTATCTCTTTCCGCTAAAATGTGACTAATTGTATTACTTTCCAATGAGTGCAAAAACATAAACCCTAAGTATATATTCTTCCCCTCTATTATAGTTTGAGATCTACTATTGTTGATGCAAGGAGCCTCAATATTACCTCCATGAAGTCTTGCCTCATGTACATAATATTCTGTTCTGTAGAACCCTCCAAAATTGTTAATTGTGGCTACCATATACTCTAATGGGTAGTATGCTTTAAGAAATAAACTTTGGTAACTTTCTACTGCATAAGATGCAGAGTGCCCCTTAGCAAAAGCGTAGCCTGCAAAACTTTCAATTTGTCTCCATATATCTTTAACTAACACCTCTTCTTTTCCAGCTTTCTCACAGTTCTTAAAGAATTGTGCTTTTACCTTTTGAAACTCTGCCCTAGACCTAAACTTTCCTGACATACCACGCCTTAGCATATCCGCTTCTCCCAATGTTAATCCCCCAAAATAATGAGCGACTTTAATTACATCCTCTTGATATACCATGACACCATAAGTATCTGGCATTATATCCCTAAGTACGGGATGAGCATCTTTTCTTCTCTCAGGATTTCTATACCTAAGAATATACTCTCTCATCATACCAGATTTAGCCACACCTGGCCTTATTACTGAACTAGCTGCTACTAAGCCTAAGTAATTATCTACTCTTAGCTTCTTAAGAAGCATTCTCATAGCTGGAGACTCAACATAAAAACACCCTATTGCTTTAGCATTTCTAAGTAAATCCTTTATTTGTTTATCTTCCTTGAATCGCTTGATATCATGTATATCAATTGGTGGTTTATCAGGTTGATTATATGCTACAACTTCAACAGCTTCTTTTATCTTTCCTAAACCTCTTTGACTTAATATATCAAACTTATACAGCCCTATATCTTCAGCTACAACCATGTCAAATTGTGTCGTTGCGAATCCTTTAGGAGGAATAAAAGTTGATGTATAATAGTGAATAGGTTTTTCTGAAATAATAATACCCCCTGCATGTATTCCCAAATAGTTAGGAAACCCTTGTATTAACTGACTATAACTCACTACTAACCTAGAAAGTTTATCCAAATGATTATAGTTATACTGACCAGAAGACAGTTTGTCTATTTCAAGCTTGGGAAGACCAAACACTTTTCCCAACTCTCTAACTGATGCTTTGTACTGAAAGGTATTATACACCGTCAATAATGCGGTATGCTTAAACCTTTTAAAAATAAAATCAGTAATATCATCTCTGTCCCTCCATGAAAAGTCTATATCAAAATCAGGAGGGTTCTTTCTATATAGATTAATAAACCTTTCAAAATAAAGGTCAAGCTCAATAGGGTCAACATCAGTTATTCTCAATAAATAAGCTATAATACTATTTGCCCCACTTCCTCTACCTACATAAAAATATCCTTTACTACGCGCATACTTTAATATCTTCCAATTAATTAGGAAGTAGGATACAAACCCTTTTTCCTTGATAATGGTCAATTCTTTACTTATTCGTTCTAATATTTGATCTTCTACGTTAGGATAGCGATATGCTAATCCATCATAAGTAAGCTTTTCCAGAAGCTTGAAATCAAGAGATGTATTCCCTGTATAAGATTCTTGATTATTTGGAGTCTCAGAACTGAAATCAAAATCAATTATACAGCTGTTTAGAATCCTATAGGTGTTACTCACTATATAAGGAAACTCTTTATAGTGTGATAGTATATTATTTACATCAGATATCGTATGGTCAGGGCTACCTTGCTCTGATAAACTAAGCTTACTGAGTAGAATATTATTATCTATTGCTCTTAGTAATCTGTGTGCGTTATAACATTTTTTATTTTGAAATGATACCGTCCATAATACCACTAACTTCTTTTTCTCCTCTTTCCACTTAGAAAATTTTAGTTTATTCAATTCATTAGGTCGTATCCCTATAAACTCATCCTCTTTAAGATTTATATTATTACTCTTGCTAAATGGATATATGGTTACTGTACCATAAAGATTTGGTGAAACAGTAGGAACTTCAGATTTACTATGCAATATTTCAGATAAATAAGAATTGATGTTTTGAAAGCCAATATTATTCTTAGCTAAAAGAATAAACTGTTGGTCAGCACCATTTCTAAAATCTACACCTAAAACTGGTTTGATATTGTAACTCTTGGATAGTCTAACAAAGTCTAGACATGCAGAAGTATTATTTATATCAGTTAAAGCCATAGAAATAGCACCGTGACTTCTACCAAGCTTCAATAATTCCTTGGTATCTATAGTACCATATCTAAGACTATAATATGTATGACAATTTAAAAACAAAGGGGTAGCAATTAATATTTCAAATTTAGTGTGTTTTTGTAGTAATTATTGCTTATATTTGTAGTATTGTGAAAAACATCACTAAAAATATCAGGCATTTAAGAAGACTCAAGAACAAGACTCAAGAGCAATTCGCAGACGAACTTGGTGTATCTCGTTCAAGGATAGGGTCTTATGAGGAAGGTAGGTCTGAACCACCAATAAGTTTCTTAGAGGAGCTATCAAATTACTTTAACCTACCTATTGATGTAATAATTAAGAATGACCTTACCAAAGCCACCAACGTATCATTCATGGAAATTGGTAATAAGAGGTTATTGTTTCCTATTGTGGTCGATAGTGACAATCAGAATTTCATCGAAGTTGTGCCAATAAATACCTCAGCAGGTTACTTAGATGGTTATGATGATCCTGAATACATTGAACAACTAGCTAAGATGAAGCTTCCATTCATACCCACAGGTAAGCACAGGGCTTTTCCTATTAAGGGCGATTCAATGCTGCCACTAAAGGATGGTTCTTTTGTTGTCGCTAGTTTTGTTGAAGATATCAACGATATAAAGGATGGTAAATCTTATATCATTATAACGCAAAATGATGGTATGACGTATAAAAGGGTTTATGATCATGGCGAAGCTTTACACCTAAAGCCTGATAACAAAGATTATGAGGATTACTTAATATCTAAAAGTGATATTTTAGAATTATGGGAGTTTACTTGTAGTATCAATACCCAAGAGTATGATGTGACTGAGTTAAAAATTAGTGGCATTGCTCAAATGTTAAATGAGCTAGGTGTAGAACTAAAAGAACTAGCAAAAAAAGTAAGTTAAAATAGTGTTCCCTTATCTACTGGCTCTAAAAACTCTGGTGTGTTAGTATTAATACCTTTTTTGTATAAATCTCTAGTCACTGGGTGAGCCTTAAACTCTTTACTAGTAAAACCATAAGCCATTAACTCATTTAAAGATTGTTGATTCATTCCCTCATCCATCCAATCTTCAAATAAATCTTTTGCAAGCACAAGAGGCATCCTTCTTCTCTTGTTGTGTATTTCAGCAAAAAACTCATTAGCTTCTACCGTTAGAATTGTAGCAGAGAATAACTGATCGTCTAATTCATTATAAAGTCCAGCGAACATAAATAAATCACCTTCAGGATATTCCTTAGATGGTTGATAGCAAAAATGTGGTATAGACACTCCATTTTCGTGGTGAGGTTCAAAAAAACCATCAGCTAATATCAAGCAGCGCTTACTTTCAGCACTTTCTCTGTAGGATGACTTTTCAAAAATACTTTCTGCTCTAGCATTTAGAGTATTACTTTTCTTTCTAAAAGCAACAGGATCATGTATACCCCAGCTAGGAACAAGACCCCAACTAGCAGGATATATAGCTTCTGGCTCATCCATCTTAATGATATAAAGATTGCCATAAGTAAATCCGTTCAAATGATAGTACGGATCATACTCTAGAGGAAATTCAAAATCAGCATCAGAAAGATTGATTAAACTTTGCTGTATTTGTTGCCTCTTTTTTCTTAGGGAAGTTGAGTAGCACACATTCTAAGATAAGAAAAACCTATTTAATCTCATTATTTTATGTTATATTAGATATACTAAACTTAAGCAAAACCGTTCCCTAAAAACAAGCTTAGTCGCTATTCCAATTCATTTATTTAGAACTCTAAAATAACTTCATTTAAACTATAATGATCTAAGGCTTGTACTTATATAAACACAGTCTAATATTGATTTAGATTATTTATCCCATATCTATCATTGATTTGATTAAATATTGGCTCTTGCAATAAAGAGAATAAGTCAATTAGTAAAATATTAGCAATAGATAAATTAAAATGAAACTCAAAACAGTATATCCATTATTTTTCATTTTAATTTTCACTTTAATCTTAAAAAGTCAAAATCAAAACCCTAGTACTGTTCTACTCAAAAATCTAAGAGAAAGAAAAATAAGCCAACTAAGCGACTGTCTAGAATCTTCAATTAATAAAATAAACAAAAAAGAATATTATTTCTATAAATGGGAATTAAGCAAATTAAGAAATGGAATTAATGATTCTTTTGTAGGAAACAAAATAATTTATTCAGGACAAAAAAATCACAGGCAAGAGTTTATGTCTAAAATTTACAGAGGCGAAAAAAAAATACTAGAACACAACTCTAACCTTGCATATAATGAATATAAGAAGGCTCTTAAATTTGCCCTAAAGTTAAAAGACTCTTCTTTAGTATGTACATCTCTGTACAGAATTTTACTTTTAAAATCTCAAAATCACAAACTAGCTTTAAATGTTGAAAAATATATAAAAATGTATCAAAGATACGCCAACAATCAATTAGAAAAATCCTATGCTGAGTACTACAATATATACTTCAATAAAGTTGGAGATAAAAAGAACTTAAAGCGTGGATTGATGCTATGTGAAGAAAGTAATAACTACTACTGTGAATTACTGTTTTATCAGCATATTGGCTTTATTTACAGCTCTGTATTCAAAGAATCTGATAGTGCCGAATATTTTTATAGTAATGCTTTAAATATAATTGATAATAACAAAACAGAATATTTCTTGCAACAACACAGAAAAAAAATACTATTTAATTTAGGTTATATTAAGTTCAGTAAGAAGAATTATAAATCAGCCCTTTCATATTTTAATCAAGCAAATTTAATTAGCACTAATCATAGGAGGTTAGAAGATGATTCTATTATTTCACATTGGAAATATAAGATATATAAAAATTTAAAAATCAAGGATAGCGCATTAGCATATCTAGAAAAGAAAGATTCTATTAACAGAGCGCTAATATTATATAGAGAAAAATTAATTTCAAATGATGAAAACAGCAAATACTACAATCCTAATTCCGAAAGTGTAAAACTTGTTCTAGCAATTTTTTCTCTTAAGATTATCTTCTGCGGTATATTAATAATAAAGAACCTACACAAAAAAAGAGAAAAGATCAAACAGGAAAAGCTTATTAAAGAAATTATGCTTCAAAATCTTATTAAAGAGCAAGAGATTAAAAGTATTAGCGACGTGATTTTAGGACAAGAAAAGGAAAGAAAGTTAATTGCTGATGAACTTCATGATGATCTAGGTGGGTTACTTACAACTCTGAAACTCTTTCTTCAAAACATAAAAGTTCAAAAGAATGAAATGAATAAGCACGATAGTAAATTATTTAACAAAGCAGAAGAATTGGTAAATGAAGCCTACATAAAAGTGCGCAATATTGCACATACAAAAAACTCTGGGGTTATGGTGAAAGAGGAGTTTTTACCTACCTTAAAGAATTTCGCGGACACTGTATCCTCCTATTCTAGTCTAAATATTAATATTGACGACTTTGCCCTTGACAGAAAACTCAACAAATCAATTGAACTCACCTTATTCAGCATTATTCAAGAGCTAATAACCAATGTTATAAAACACTCAGAAGCTACTATGGTAAATATCCATTTTACATCCTTAAGTAATAATTTAAATGTAATCTTTGAAGACAACGGCATAGGATTTAATTACTTAGAGCTAAATAACAAAAAAGCTATGGGTATAAACTCTATCAAATCCAGAATAAAGGGATTGAAAGGGAAAATCAATATTGATTCAACACCAGGAGTTGGCACATCAATAATTCTTAATATTCCTATAGCATGATTAGAGTGATATTAGCTGAAGACCATTTTGCCCTTATTGAAGGAATTAAACTATATTTTGAATTTGATAATGATATCAAAATTATTGGTTACGCAAAAAATGGTAAAGAGCTTATTGAGTTAGCACATAAGACAAAGCCAGACATTATTATAACAGATATCAAAATGCCCATCGTTGATGGCTTAACAGCCACAAGAGAAATCTCAAAATCACTCCCTAATACAAGCGTCATTACTTTCACAATGTATAACCAAGAAAAAGTAGTAAATGAAATGTTTGAAGCTGGTGTTCAAGCTTATGTTCTAAAAAACTCGAGCCTAGAAAAATTGAAAGAGGCGATAATAATTGTTCATAATAACGGAACTTATTATGATCCAAATATAATTCAACCAAATAAACAACCTCGCGATTCTATTTTAACCAAAAGACAATTGGAGATACTTAGATTACTTGTTGAAGGAAAAACCAATCAACAAATTGCAAATCTTCTATATATTCAAAAATCTACTGTTGAAACTCACAGAAAAAACATGGCAAGAAAGCTTAAACTCAGTGGGCAAAATGAACTACTAAGATATGGGCTACAACAGCGGTATAAATACTAATCAGTATTTACCCACACGTGGGTATTTTTTAATCAGTTCTTAGAAAATAATTTTGGTTCTAATAAAAATTAGAGTCATGTATAAAAAAATTATTACACTAGTAATCGCCTCAATAATTAACTTAAGTTTAATCGCTCAAAGTGATATAAAAAAATCAACTTCAGAACAAATAAAAGAAGAAAGAAATGCTGAACTTGAAATTAAAGATTCAATACTTAAACAAATTGATATAGATATTGAGAACCTAAATGAGCTTTTAAACAAATCCAAGAAACGTAAGGAAAAACTGGAAACATTAGAAAAGCTCCATTTAGCTCTTGAAACAAGAATTAAATACCTAGAAGAATATCCAAAAACCAAAATTAAATTTAATGGTCAATTAGCATTTACTGAGTTATTGAGCATTCAAAGAGATATCAAGCCTGCTGATTTATTTTCACAATCTCAAATATTCTTTACAGAGCTTGACAAAATTAGTAACGTTAATCAATATCACTCTTTTACTCACTGGCAATCCGAATATTACAAATTTTATGAGAGAAGAAAAGGAAAAAGTGATTTTATAGAACTATTAAACAACTCTATTAAACTCATAACAGACACTTCAAATGACGTCCCATTATTTGGATCTATTTTTCAAACTGCTGTTTCCGGTATTTCGTACTTACTTACATCATTAGGTAACCGTGACAAAGACTTATTACAAAAAACTCCTGACTTAATTCTATTATTAAATTCCATTAGTCAATTTGAACAACAAAAAGAAATAATTGATTTTGAGTGGCTAACAATCAATGAAGATCTTGAACAACTGAAAAAAGAGAATAATGAAATATTGATGGAACAAATAATTTATTACAACTTAAGCCTAAAAGGATTAGAGAAATACCTAAAAACTACCATAGAAGCTGAAAGAGATGAATACAAATTTGAATGCAGAGAATCTATTGCAAAAAAGCTCAATGAATTGGACAACACCCCTGAGAGCAAATGGCTGGCTGAAGTAGAAACATTCATGTATAGAGTTCAATCATTGAGACTTAGATTTGGCGAATTAACACATAGAATGCTTGCAAACATTGAGAATTACGAAAAAATAATTAAAGCATATTCTAATAATTCAATATTTCCATTAGAATTTACTAATAGAATTAATAGTATAGGAAACTCTCTTTCTTTAGTAAGATCAAAGTTTTATGAAACCTTTAATCCTGATAATTATATAAAAGATTCAGCAATAATGTATTTAGGTAGAATGTAGAAGGCAATTAAGAAGCTTAAATGTATCTATTTCAGGTTCTCTAATTCCAAAACGATACTTTTCTGCACTATTTCTCCATAATGCTCTTGAGTAGTTTGAATTTTTGAAAACCATATCAATCTTCGTAGAGAGACTTGATAATAAACCCAAGATAAACTCCAAATAAACTTTCAATAACACCTAATAATCCAATAAAGTTTTCTACCGGGGTAATTGTCTGCCTATGTATTAAATAGAATACCGACACCAAAAATATTATTGGTATAATGGTAGAAATTACCAGATATTGAGAATTTATATTTTTTGAGTGCTTTAATGATTTATTCTTGTTTTTTATCACATAAGATATAATAGCAGTTGTAATCATCGCCAATACAGGCACAATAGTTGACATTGCAGCTTGAAAATCCTCAGAACTAATCCATTCATCATTTATATATCTTAATTTAATTAGATATCCAATTATTATAAAGTGTGATATAATAAAAAAATAGCTTAGAAAAATTTTTAGTTTAACCTCTTTCATTCCTTGATAACATATGATTTAAATAATTCAAATAAATTACTTCCATATTCTTTAACATCCCTATTTAACACATCAACGCTAAAATCATTTCCTTTATTCTGGATAAAATCATAAGTTGGATTGAACTTTGGATTGCCATTTTTAACATACTTCCCTGAAATATTAAGCAGAAGAGTTATCAGCAAATTATCAGAATCATAATTTTGAACAAATAATTCATACTGAATCTCAAAATTTTCCCAAATCCTATTATCTCCGGTTATAAGACCATTTACACATTTAATTATTATCAACTTATTACTTTTAATAAGATTAAAACTTTTTGAGGAAAGAATTTGTCTATAATTTTCTAATAAAAAAGACTCAAATTGGCTTTTGTAATAACTTTCTAAACCTTTTAACTTACTAACTCCAAAGTCAGGATTTAACCTTATATCTTCAGATTTACCCTCTCTTGATGGTCTAGCAGTCGAAGTATAATTAACATTTCCCCTTTTCAACTTTTTTGTTTTTGGAACTTTGAACGAATATCTATCAAAAGGCCTCTCAATGAAAAAAACCAATGTATTGGGATCATCTATCCTAAAATTCATTTCTTTGATCATTTTCAAAGTCAATTTGTTTTGGGCGTCTGTTACACGCCATTTTTGTTTAAATAAACTATCAAACTTCCTCTCTGTAATAGATGCATAGATTCTAATTTCATTCTTAGATGCTAGTTTTTCTTTATTATTAGCAATCTTCAAACTATCCTTTATTTTATTATTAGAGCTCTTATTTTTTGAACCTTCCTTAACAATTTGATTAGCCTTCATTCTTTCTTTCCTTATTCTCTCACGTGCCGCTAAGATTTCTTCTTTTCTTGCCTTCAATTGCCTTATCCTTTCTTCCCTACGAGAAAGCAACGAGCTTATATTGGCCTTTTTTGCGTCACGTCCCATTTCACCAACTAATCTTGAGGAAAACATCAAACTATCAAGCTCTCTTTGCTCTTTCTTAGTCATTTGATCATAAACCTGTTTAATCACCTTAGATCGCTTAATTTGAAAATACCTAAAGTAGGAAGTTCTTGGACTACTAATCGTAAAGCTCCTATTTTCTTTATCTAATGAAAGGACTCTTTTGAGAATCGCAAACTGATATTGCATTAATGAATAATTAATTATATCATCATGATCTAAAAGAATTATCTCTATTTCAATATTTTTCAGTTTATTCTTCAAATCAGAAAGCCCTCTCATTTGAAACAAAGCACTATACAAATCAAAAACATCTTCATCCTTAATACTATTCAAAGCATCCTCAATCAAACTTTGTTCATAAATCTTTAAGAATAACGTCTCAAGACTATTATCCCTATCACTAATGTTAATGACATGATACAATGTAATTTTCAAGTCTCTCATTGAGTCAGAAATTGTGACATCGTACAACCATGCGAGACTTCGTAAACTAAGTTGATCCTCTTTATAACTCAAAAAAATCCTTGAGTTAACATTTTCAAAATCCTCATTGAATAGCATTCCAAACTTCCCATCTGTTTGAGAATAACTCCTTACTTGAAATACAATCGTTAACACGCAGATTATGTAAATTATCTTTTTAGGAATCATATGGCAATCAATAAAATTCATTGTTAAACTATTATTTTTCATCTAATTGATAACATCGCCTGTCATAAATAAATTGAATAATAAGATTGGGGTCTATATCTAAATAATTATAGAACCAGAGATAATAAAGAGTAATAATGACTTATAAAACAATCATTAGTAAATAGGAGACTCTAATATAAACAAAGTCATTGTTATCTGAAAACTACAGCCATCAAACAATTTAATATCTCAATTTATGAATTGCCGTTTTAATTATTACATCACTAATTTTCCCATAATACTCTTGCGTTGTCTGGATCTTTGAATGCCCCAATAACTTACTTACTATATCCATAGGAATTCCATTATATAACAAAATAGTAGTTGCAAAGGTTTTTCTTGCAATATGATGGGTAAGATTTATATCTATACCTACAATAGAAGCTATTTCCTTTAGATAGGCATTGAAGTTAGTATTAGAAATACTATTGAAAACATTTTTAGAATCCATATGATAGTATTTATCTCTAATCTCTTTTGCCTTTGGTAATAAGGGGACTTTATAACAACGCTCAGTCTTCTGTCTCTTTACAGTTACCCATAGCTCTCCATCAAAACCTACAGCTATATCTTTTTGTTTTAGATTCTTCATTTCCTTAAACCCTAAACCAGTATAACAGCAAAAAATAAATAAGTCTTTAATATATTCTAAACGCCTTGTCTTCATTTCTACACCTTCAAGTTTTTTAAGTTGTTCAGGAGTTAAAGATTTCACCTCCTTCTTAACTGATTTGACCTTATATAGCATAAAAGGGTCTTTGATTAGATAATCTTCTGAAATAGCATACTTCACAACCCTCCTAAAGCGCTGAATAGCCTTATTTAAGGTGCTTTGCTGCAGTTTCTTTTCTGTCTTAAGGAAATATTCATATTGATCTAAAAAACTGCTTTTAAGACGCTTAATTTGGATGTCATTAGACTTGAATTTATGCTTGATAAAATCCTTTAAGTGTACACCAGATTCTAAATACTTCTTATAAGTGACGTCTTTGATATCTATACCAATTAATTTCTTGATTCTATCACTGTGTAGATTATAGACTTCCATAACTCCAAACTCTCTTTTATTGGTTTCTCCTTTATACTGTCTGTATATGTCATCTACATTAAACTCTGTTCCCTTAACCTGTAAGAACAAAAAAGCCTGACTAAGTTTTGTCTTAATCAGGCTCAATTGTGTATTGACTAGTTCTGCATCAGGTTCTGGTGGTTCTGCTCTTTGTAGTTTACGATTCCAATGCTTTGGATTGATGAATTTTCCTGTAGAAAAATCCTTTCTAACCTTTTTGTATGTTATTCTACATCTTATTGGACATAACCCTCTTGAGTTGGTCTTAGCAGAATACAACATAAATAATATATTTAATTTCATGATTATCAATAATTTAATTATTTTATAAAATGGTACACCTTGGAAGAAAGTGGTACACCAAATGGTACACCTTTAATAAGTGAAAAATTTATAATATTTTTAAGTGTTACTATCCCCTTTATTTAATTGCTTACAGTTTTTTTAATTAAGATTATGAGTAAGCTAAACGAAGAAGATTTAATAAACATAGAAGCCCGTTTATTAGAGCAAGAACATAGACCATTTACATTACTTAAGAATTTCTTCAACAGAAAGAAATGGGATGAAAATGATCCTAGAAGGAAAGCAGTTAAAGTAGCGTTAATTTGGAGATTAATGTTCTCTCCTGGAACTGTTGCTGCAACTGGAGGGTTTATTGCTCTTTTATCCTTAGTTGTTCTCGTTTGGCAAACAAAAGTGTTAATAAAACAAACAGATGTTCTGCTAGATCAAAACTTAAAAATAGATTCACAAAATGATAAAATAGAAAATCAAACCTACTTGATTGAAGCCCAAAGAAGATCAACTCTCCAATTTGAAATTTCTGAAATATTAAATAGACTGGATTCTGAGCTTTCAAAAGAAAATATAGAAAGAAACATCTCACAGAAATTAAAAAGCAGGATAATTGCTGCAACTATAGCTATGAAGCCATATAGAAGTTATGAAAATGATAGTCTCTTGCCTTCTTACAGCTATGAAAGAGGACAACTGTTTACTGCTTTATTAAATAGTCAAGCTAATGAGATAGATATTGATGAGATTTTACTGTATGGTAATTTTAATAACATGTATTTAAAAAATGTCTTTATTGGTAATAGATCATCAAAAGATGAGCAGAATTATTGGGAAATAGACCTATCTAACAGCTTAATTTCAGAAGTTACTTTTTTCATAAACAGTTATCACTTTAAATGTAATAATTGCACCTTGAGTAAAACTAATATCCAGGGATTAAATAAAATAATGTTTTTTGAAAATTCTACTCTAGAGGATATAGTGTTTACACAATATCTTTCTTTTGACAATTCTGAGCTTGTCATTAAAAACACCCAATTAGAGAAAATTAAACTTGAAATTAAAGACGCCAAGCATAATAATATCAAGAAAAGTTGGGTAACAATTAATATTTCGGGGGAAGATTCCAAATTTAAAAACATAGTTAGTGATCATAACCTTAATTTTATTAATGAGGACTATTCTAAAATCAATATGGAGTACATTTTTTTAAAAAACAAACAAGCTATTAAGTTTAATACTTCGCCCTTGCAGGATGAAGTATTCGATACAAGTGATTACTTTTATATACATAATATAATTCTCTATAAAAACGATAAAATAAACTACGAAGATTATGGGCTTCATGTAAAAGTGTTTGATAATTCAAGTAATTTTAGTGAACCTCTTTATCTTACCAATTATATAAGAAAAGATTTAAGGAGTCCTTTCAAGATTGAAACTGATATTAACTACCCAATTCAAGTTTTGCATTCAATAAAAAAATGATTCTGATATGATTTAATATTAATTTATGCTATTAAATTGATAAACGTGTTGGTTAGAATCATCAGCTAAAAAGTTTGAGTTGAATAAATGGATTTGAGCTAACTAAACACCCTATTTATAGGTGTTGTATTTACCACCCTCCCTAAAAACAAAAAAGCATCCCAATTTTCACTGAGTGAAAAAAGGAAAGCTTTCCATCGGTAAGTCCCAAATCATTGGGTTTCTTACTACGTTATTCCGGCTTTCGCCGAAATAAACAACACAACTAAATTTTAGTGCTAAAAAAAGCTCCAACTATGTTGAAGCTTTTGGCAATGTTTGCGGTCTGGACGGGACTCGAACCCGCGACCCCCTGCGTGACAGGCAGATATTCTAACCAACTGAACTACCAGACCGTTGCACTATTGCGGATGCAAATATACACGGCTTTTTTTATATCGCAAACCTTTTTGATTATTTTTTGAGGTCTAAATAAACTTTTGTCGCTCTATCATATAGGTTGTCAAAATACTATCAAATCCTCTATTGATATCGGCTTCGACATACTTTATCCTATACTGACCACACTTCAGTCTAAGCTCGTCGAAATAATTGCTCACCGCTTCTTCATAATTTGCCTTAATATTATCGGCATACAGGTTAATGTATTCACCTGTTTCAACATCAACGAAGCGTTTTGGTTTATTGTCAAAATCAAAGGTTAACTCTTTACTTCTATCAAAGACATGAAACAAAATAACTTCGTGCTTATTGTATTTTAAATGTCTCAAGGCTTCAAACAACTTTACTTCATCTTCTGAGGTTTGAAACATATCTGTAAACACAAAAATCATTGAGCGTCTATGAATCTTCTCTGCTATTTCATGAAGATAGGCATAGGTCTCTGTTGTTTTATTTAGCGGCTTGGAATCTACAGTTCCTGCTAATTGATTTAGCAGCATCTGGTGATGACGTTCGCTTCCTTTTTCTGGTGCATAAAAATCATATTGATCACTATAAATACTCAACCCAACAGCATCTCGCTGTTTCTTTAGGATATGCATTAATGATGCTGATGCCAATGCCGAAAATGCTATTTTGTTCAAACTATCTATGGAGAAGTTTTTCATCTCTGGATAATGCATTGAACTACTATTATCCAAAATGATATGACATCTCAAATTAGTCTCATCGTCATAGCGTTTTGTGTATAGCTTATCTGTTTTGGCGTAAAGCTTCCAATCGATATGCCTAGTGCTTTCACCTTGATTGTAGATTTTGTGCTCTGCAAATTCTGCCGAAAAGCCATGAAAAGGACTCTTATGCATCCCAGCAATAAAACCTTCAACCACCTGCTTAGCAAGTAGCTCTAGGTTCTTAAATCCTCCTGCTTTATTTAATTCGGCTCGTAAATTCATCTATTAGATAATACCATCGACAATACCATAAGCTACAGACTCTTCTGCGCTCATCCAATGGTCTCTGTTGAAATCTTTAAGTACTTTATCGTAATCTTGTCCACAATTCTCAGCAAGGATTTGTGCACTCAATTCCTTGGTCTTCAAAATCTCTTGCGCTGTAATTTCAATATCACTGGCTTGCCCTCTTGCTCCACCACTTGGTTGGTGAATCATCACTCTGGCATGTGGTTGTATGAATCGTTTTCCTTTTTGACCAACAGACAGTAAGATTGAACCCATCGATGCAGCTAATCCTGTACAAATTGTAGATACTTCGCTATTCAGTGACTTAATGCAATCGTACATGGCAAAACCAGAGGTAACATAACCTCCAGGGCTGTTAATGTATAAATGAATATCCTTAGTCTCAAGACTGTCTAAGTACATTAAACGGTCTATAACATGTTTGGCAGAATCGTCATCGACTTGCCCCCAAAGAAACACCTTGCGTTCTTCGAGAAGCTTACCATCGATTTGATCTTGTATTTTTGATTTTTTACTCATCGTTTTTATTTTCACCTAAAATAAAAAAAGGTTCACCAACGGCAAACCTTTTATCATTTCTTTTGGATTCTTATTATAAAAGTGAATCGATAGCTTCTGTATAAGCGTTCTTTGGAGCTACACCTACTTGTCTTCCTACAACTTCTCCATTTTGAAATACTAATACAGTAGGAATGTTACGTACACCATACTTCGCTGCAAACTCTTGATTTGCATCTACATCTACTTTACCTACGACAGCTTTTCCTTCGTATTCTTCTGAAATTTGGTCAATGATTGGACCAACCATTCTACAAGGTCCACACCATGCAGCCCAAAAATCTACCATTACTGGCTTGTCACTGTTTAAAACAGTTTGTTCAAATGTTGCATCTGTTATCTCTAATGCCATAATCTATAATTTAATCGTGTTTTTTACTTATTTTAATTATGCAATATTAGTCAAAAAATTTGCCAAAGCTTACAATCGTACTATTTGTTTTGCTTATAGGCTGATTGTCAACAATTATAGTCTTATTTTATTTACTCTTAAGTTCCGTAAAGTGCTTATAAAACCAAGGAATGGTTTCTATGCCTTTTAGGTAATTCCACACACCAAAGTGCTCGTTAGGTGAATGTATAGCATCACTATTCAACCCGAAGCCCATCAATATGGTTTTGCTTTCCAATTCTTGCTCAAATAAAGACACAATTGGAATACTTCCTCCGCTTCGTTGCGGAATTGGCACCTTACCAAACGTCTCCTCGTAAGCCTTTGATGCAGCTTGATACCCTATACTATCAATTGGTGTCACGTAGCCTTGACCCCCATGATGTGGATTTACTTTAACGCGCACACCTTTTGGCGCAATGCTTTCAAAATGTGTTTGGAATAATTGTGTGATTTCTTCCCAATCTTGATTTGGTACTAATCGCATAGAAATCTTTGCATATGCTTTACTAGCAATTACAGTTTTAGCACCTTCACCTATATAACCTCCCCAAATGCCGTTGACATCTAGTGTTGGTCGGATAGAATTACGTTCGTTGGTTGTATAGCCTTCTTCACCATAGACTGCTTCGATATCTAAAGCATCTTTATACGCTTCTAAAGAAAATGGTGCTTTAGCCATTTCGGCACGTTCTTCCTTAGATAATACTTCTACCTTATCATAAAATCCTGGTATTGTAATATGATTATTTTCATCGTGAAGTGAAGCAATCATCTTCGTTAATACATTAATAGGATTTGCAACTGCACCGCCATACAATCCAGAATGCAAGTCCCTGTTTGGACCTGTCACTTCAACTTCAACGTAGCTCAGTCCTCTTAATCCTGTTGTTATTGATGGTATATCGTTAGCAATCATACCTGTATCGGAAATCAAAATAACATCATTTGCTAGTTTTTCTTTATTTCTTGGTACAAACCATGCTAAACTCTCCGAACCGACTTCTTCTTCGCCTTCAATCATAAACTTGACATTACAAGGCAATTGTCCTGTTTCCGTCATGTATTCCATAGCTTTTACATGCATGTACATTTGACCTTTATCGTCGCAAGAGCCCCTGGCAAAAATGGCGCCTTCAGGATGAATGTCTGTTGGCTTTATTACAGGTTCAAATGGTGGTGAATCCCATAAATCTAATGGATCTGGTGGTTGCACATCGTAATGTCCATATACCAAAACTGTTGGTAAGTTTTCATCAATTATCTTTTCTCCAAATACGATTGGGTAACCTGGTGTTTCACAAATTTCGACATGATCACATCCTGCTTTATGTAGACTTTCTTTGATGGCTTCAGCAGTTTTTAACACATCTTCTTTATATGCTGAATCTGCACTTATTGAAGGGATTTTGAGCAATTCTACTAACTCGCTAAGGAAGCGATTTTTGTTAGCATCTATGTAAGATTTTATGGTATTCATAATTAAGGTTGAAATTTTCTCAAAAATACAAAATACTAAGTGACATTTTTCTTATGAAAAAGCTATTTGAATTTTGAAACTATTGTTTATATTTGCAGTCCTTTTGCGGGCGTGGTGGAATTGGTAGACACGCTAGACTTAGGATCTAGTGCCGCGAGGTGTGAGAGTTCGAGTCTCTCCGCCCGCACAATATAGAACAAGCTTCTTGGAAACAAGAGGCTTTTTTTCTGCCTTCTTTTGACAAAGAAAACACAATCAATACATTTTTGGCAAATGAAAAACCACCCTTGTGCCCAGTGGCTTTTCTGCTTTCATTAAGTTCTCTATCTTGAACGTGATCTTGTCTTTATTGACAGAGTTGTACAAATGGATTCGCTCTCCCAGTATGTTCATCGCAAAGGACTTATGGTTCAGGCGGTTTTGGTTTTTTTCCCTTGAGGCTGCTCTCCCTATACCATTGTCAACAATCTCACTTACCAGAAAATCCTGTTCTTCTTTGAAGGCTATGCTCAGCACCCTGTCCTCCTCCTTGTGCTTTAAACCATGGTGGATGGAGTTCTCTACGATCGGCTGCAACAGCATGCAAGGGATCTTCATCATGTCCAAATCCATCCCCGGTTCTATATCAAAGTTATATGACAGGTTATTCCCAAGGCGCAACTTCTCCAACTCTATATAGGATTCCAGGTATTGGACTTCATTCTCTAGAGATATACGATCAGAACTGTTTATCTCCAGGGTTAGCCTCAACAGCTTCGAAAACAGCACAAGGTATTTGTTTGCCTTTAATTCGTCCCCCTTTATGATAAGCCCCTGTATGGCTCCCAGAGCATTGGAGATAAAATGCGGGTTCATCTGGGCTTGGGTCGCCTTTGATTCCAGGTCCAGCAATCGTTTCCTGTAAAAGATCTCCTTTTTGAGGTTTAAGTACTTCCTGTAGAAAAAATAGGCCACAACAAATATGAACACAGCCCCCGAAAGAATGATGAACCAAAGCCTCTTGTAAAAAATCTGCTCTACAACCACATCATATCTCAACTGGTTCGTTAGGTCTCCTCTTGATGTGATACCCCTGATCTCGATGGTATACCTATCGGGCTTTAAACCAAAAAGATTCAGCTCATTGGCCTTGCCAAGATCGACCCAGGCTTCATCAATCTCCCTGATACGGTATTGGTATGTAGACTCTTGGTGAGAAACAATATCGTTAATCGAAAACAAGAAGGAGATGTAATTATGGTTGTAGGGAAGCGATATGTGCTGTTTGTTGCCAAAGTAGGAATACCCCAAACTGTCCTTGCCTTGCTCATGCTTTTTTATCCCAACTAGCCATAGCTTTTTCTCTTCCTTGTACGTATCTATACTATCTGGATGGAACCTCACGACCCCATTGATCCCACCGGCAAAGACCTCGCCTCCACTATTGGTAAAAAAAGAACGGTAGTTGAACTCATTGTCGGGCAATCCATCCTTGACCGTAAAGTTCTCTATCGCCCTTGTCTTACTGTCAAATCTCACCAGGCCGTTGAAGGTAGCAAACCAAAGGGCATCCCCAGAATCGGCAATCCCAGTGACCCTCTCGTTCTTTAGCCCATCCTTTTTGGTAATGGAGACGCTTTCTTCAGGGTCTGTGCCTATCTTCTGTATACCGCCTTCGGTCCCCAGCCATATGCCCCCCATTTCATCCTCATGGATCACGCGCACATTATTGGTGCCATTTCCCGAAAAACTGTAATGGGACACCTCATTGGTAACCAGGTCTTTTTTATAGACCCCTCCATTCTCGCCCATTCCCATCCACAAAAACCGCTTGCTGCTGTCCAGAAGGAGCGAGTAAACCCTTTTGTTCGACAAGTTGACGCTATCGCTCAGCTGATTGAAGGGGGCATAGCTATGGGTCTCTGTGTTGAACTTCAAAAGCCCATCATCACTTGCTATCAGCAGCTCTCCAGGGGCCAGTTCCATAAGCTGGTAGGTAGTATTCAACCTATCAAGGGAATCGAAAGAAAAACGCTTTCGTGTATTTAAATCATACCTGTAAACAGCTCCTTTTTCACTTAAGGCCCAAAGGGTGCTGTCATCCTGCAATATAAAGTCATAAAGGTCTATAGGCGCCTTTATTCTAAGTTTTTCAAAGCCGTTGCTGCCCTTCTTTTTTACAAAAAAACTACTATATGCATACACATAAATATTCCCTTTGGAGTCTTCCTGGAAGCTTCTCGTGCTAAAGCCCGGTAGGTGCTTTTCAAATTTCTCCTCTATAAACTTTATGCTCTTTATTCCTTCATCTGTATCAACTATCAGGGTTCCATTGTTTAATAACGAAAAGTCTTGATATTTTGAATAGTAAGTGAAGCTTATAGTACTGTTAAGTTCTACTTTTTTAGACAGGGAAGTATGATACTCCTGCCCAGTTTTTTCAATCTTGTAAAAGAGTAAACTACGCTCTGAGATTAAAAAAAAGTCAATCCCTTGAGAAAAAGAAGGGGCTAAATCTCTGGGGATAATGTTTAGACTCGGTTTGTTAAAATAAATGACCTGTCTATCGATTGAAGGAATATATCCATATGGAATCTTTTCCCCTTCATGAAAGAAATGCCCCGAGGTTCCCTCTGGGAACAATGCTCCATTATCCGTTAAATAATAATAATATTGGTCACTTTCTAAAATGGTCTCCAAGTGCGGTCTTTCGTCGTCTATAGAAACTTTATAGATCCCCCTTACTACTTCATCACTAGATATCCCTCTAAGAATCAAAGCATTGTCCTCTAGGACATCACTGACATAAAACATTAAACCCTCTTCATTTAAAGAATAGACACTTATTTTCTTATCAGCGGACAGACGGTACATATCACTATTAATATTGATAAACCAGAGGTTCCCATCATGGTCATTCTTTATTGAACTAAAATCATTCAACCCTCCTGTGCGCTCATTAATATATGCAATCCAACCTGATTCGCCCGTGAGCGTATTGACAAAAAATATCCCAGAATTTGTTCCTGCGTATATGGTCCCTTCCCGCTCTGAAAAACAGTATACTATTATGGAGTTCTCCCTACTCTTCAAGGGATGATTAAAAGGGATTAATGCACCTGTGCCACCTTGGTCCTTTATGATTCCTCCATAGGTAGAGTACCACAATACCCCTTTTTTGCTCAGATACAAGGTCTTGTTAGTAGTAATGCTATAGCCATTATGGTTTGTGGGCAAGGACGTGATCTTTAGTTCTTGGCCCGCTAATTCCCATGAGAGGAACAAGCTCAAAAAAAGCAGATGGCATATGAAAACTCTTCCTCTCATTGATTACTTTTCAACCTTTTGAATATTTCAATATAAACTTTTTTGATAAATAGATTTTAAACTTGGGCATCTATTATATTAAACCAAGAATCTATCTTCGGCCAAAGTAATGCATATCTGGGTTTGAAAAAATTAAAATGCCCAATGGAATCTAGTCCTATTTCTTTTGGATTAATATGCTCATGGTACTTATAAGGAGATCCATAAGACTCATATAAATGCTTAACGGATTTTTGTGGCGCCAACATCTGGTCATCAGAAAAACTTAAAAACTTCACTGGTAGATTCAAGTCCTTGTATTTTCTACTTGCGTCTTTTTCAGCTCCTAATATCCCAGATTTGTTTTTACCTAGTTTTGCCCAGTCTCTAGCTATTGATTTATGAAGGTTATACTTTCCACCATAAACAAAGGATGGTAAATAGCCAAATAAGCTAGTAAACAGTGGAATAAGAAAATACCAGAACATTACTACTTTTAGCTTAAAAACACCTGTCCAGTTTTTGTTTGACACATTTTGTGAAGCTATCAAGTAAGCCGCTTTTATTTCACAACTTTTTTCAGCCAAAGGAAATAGTTGTCCCGCAATGCTGTGTCCTAAAAAATATAGATCATCTTCGGGGAACTTTCTTTTGGCAAAATCTATGACTGAGTTCATATCTTTTCGCCCCCAATCACTTATTTTTTGTTTACAATGCTTTGGCGCTTGTTTGTGATTTACCATAGCGTAATAATCAAAACATATAACACTATAAGACAGGTCGAAATAATAATTGGCTATGTCTCTGTAAAAATTTCTTGAAACACCTATCGCTGATCCTATTATTAGCACTTTGGTGCTTTTTGGATTCCACAATACTGTGCAATTAATTTCTCTACTTTTATTTACTATTTTTATATCCATATCGATAATATTTTTTCTATTCCCCTAATTTTCAAGTCAAAAGTACTAGTGACATCACTTGATTTGAATTTGCAATTAGTATTATTATCTATGCGAAAGGGATTATTAAAATGTAATCGTCTTATTTAACATTAATGACAACTCCGATAACAAAATATGCTAGCTCAGGAAGTATAAAATTGGCCTATCAGCAAATAGGGGATGTTGGAGACTATTTAATATTAATCCCTGGTTGGGTAACGAATATCGAAGAATCGTGGAACATTCCTCAATTATCGGCTTGGTTGACCTACTTGGCTTCATTTACAAGATTGGTCATTTTTGACAAAAGAGGAACTGGTTTATCGGATAATGTAAGTCAACAAAATCTTCCAAACATTGAGCAGAGAGCGGAAGACCTCAAAATTATTATGAAATCCATAGGGATTGAAAAAGCTAATTTCATGGGATTGTCGGAAGGAGGGCCGCTCTCAATATATCTAGCTGCCAGTTTTCCTGAAATGGTTAATAGGTTAATTCTCGTTGGAAGTTTTCCGAAATGGATAAAAACTAGTGATTATCCTTACGGAAAGACAAGAGCCCAACACGATAAAATCAAAGCTTACATCTTTAAACACTGGGGAGAACCCATTGGCTTAAACTTGATGGCTCCTAGCATTAAAGACAATACAATTGCGCAAGAACAATGGGCTAGATTCTTAAGAAGAAGTGCTAGTCCAAGCAATGCCAAAGTATTATATGAGATGAATATTGAAATTGATGTACGCAATTACTTGAAGGATGTTGTCGCTCCAACATTGATTATGCATAGATTGGAGGATGCCCTAATAGAGTTTGGTCATAGCAAGTATTTACATGAACACATTGCCGACTCTCAATTAATTACTTCAAATGGTAAGGATCATTTACCTTGGTTTAGCGTAAAAAGAAAAGAGGTGATTACTATACAAACGTTTTTGAAAGATGGTAAAGCTATTGATAATCCGAAGCTAGATTTCCTGACTATTGAAGACATTTTTATATTGTATGACATAAAGGATTACGTTCAAAATCACTTTCATGAGGACTTAAAAATAAAAGACTTAGCAAGACTTTTTGGACTTAATGAATACAAAGTAAAAAGAGGTTTTAAACTGTTATTTGACACGCCTGTAATTAGTTATTTAACGGACATAAGGCTTGATAAGGCTAGTAAACTTTTAATGGGTCCAAAGGAAACCATCGAATCCATTGCTGAACAAGTTGGGTACGAACATGCCAATAATTTCTCAGTCGCTTTCAAAAGGAAATTTGGCTTATCACCAAGCAAGTATCGATCTGATATAACGAATATATAATCTCGATATCAACACAAAAAAAGCTTCTCAAATTTGAGAAGCTTTTTCATTCAATATGAAAAACTGCCTAACTACAGCTTTATTAGTTTAGAGGACATTGTTGCTCCATTATCGTTCGTGGCTTTCACTAGATATACACCTTGATTAAGATCGCTTATATCAAAAGTGGATTGTCTATCAAAATCACCTTCAAATGTTTTTATTGCCTTACCAGTAAGGTCAAATATTTGTAAACTATTTACAGAAGCACTTAAGGTAAACGATGATCTCGTTGGGTTTGGATATAATCCCAAACTCGAGATTTCAAACTCGTTTGTACTTAATGTCTCTGGTGGTTGGTTTCCATAAACTCTATACTCTCCAGGTTGAAGATTAATAGGTGCCGTTGTACTTGTAACATTAAGAGAGGTTGTTCCGTTTTCATCCATTAAATCGTACCATGTTCCTGTATAAGGGAAATCTGGAGTGACATTTTGAGCAACTACATCAAAGTTTGCTAGAATCACAACATTCCTTAATTGAGTAGTAGGAATACTATTGTCGAATACATAGATTCTTGTTATTAAGCTCCCTGAATTTATAGCATAATCGCCTTCAAACACTGGCTCGTTAATTTTTAACGAATGCATTCTAGACCAATCGTCATAAATTTTACTACGATCTGCGTCACCCAACCAGTTTTCTGCCCATTGAGGCTGCGGTTTAGTGTCTAGCTTACAATCTGGATTATTTACAGTTCCATTTGGACAAGTGAATATTGAATTATCCATACCCAATGCTCCAAAATGCCATATCATCTTAGGTCCTGGAATAAGTACAGAGACCGCACCTAATGCTGGCATTCTCGAGAGTGCAACATCCAATTCTCTGACATTATGCGATGGTGTGGAGTTATTACCAAAAACAACGCTTTCATACATCACACGCTCTTCGTCATGACTTTCTGGGTAGCCTATTAATCGAGGACCATTAAATCCTCTACTAACATGTCCCATTCTATTGATGTTATTGCTAAATCCTTGGTGTAGGTCGGTATATTCTGAGGTCATTTTACCCCACATCATCACACCTTTTCCTTCGCCAAGTCTATAATTAGCCCACTGTTGCTCTTCATTATCATTCCCAAGATGCTCAAAGATCGCATAGTGATCTGGGTCAACAGCCCAAGTATGATCAACATATTCTCTAAGTACGTCTACTCTGTCTTGCTGGTATACGTTTGTACATCCAAAGTCTCCATCAAAAGTTCCGTTACCACAGTTTTGCGTAAATCCTTTGGTTAAATCCCAACGGAATCCATCAATCTTATATTCTTCAATCCAAAACTGAACTACATTCTTCACGTACTCTCTTGTAAATGCATTACTGTGATCAAAATCACTTCCTACATTAAAAGAATGCGTAGGGAATACATTAAAGTAAGGATTGTCAGTTGCTGGTCCTCCCCATCCGTCTCCGTCTGGGTCATCCATCCACATTCTTACTAATGGATTTCTTCCAAATGCATGGTTGAACGCAATATCCAAGATTACAGCAATGCCATTTTGGTGGCATACGTCTACAAATTCTTTAAACTTATCTGGTGTACCATAAAACTTGTCTAGCGCCATGTGGAATGACGTGTTATAGCCCCAACTTTCATTGCCTTCAAACTCCATTACTGGCATAAGCTCAATAGCATTGACATTTAGGTCTTTAAAGTAATCGATACGATCTATTAAATCTTGATAATTTCTATCGGCATCGAAGTCTCTGACTAAAACTTCATAAACAATTAAATCTTCTTCTTTTGGTTTTGAAAAATTGTCAACTACCCAGTTGTATGGTGTTTGACCAGTCTGCAAAACAGTTACCTCACGCTGCTGTCCTGTTGGGTAAGCAGGAAGGTTTGGAAACGTAGATGCTGGAATGAAAGGATCATCAAATGGTGAAAGTACTAAAGATGAATATGGATCTGCCGTTTTTACTAATGATGGTGATCCTGAAATAGGATTAGTATCAAACACCCAATACTGATAGGTTTCTACTTGTCCCGGAGTTAATCCTGAAAGTTCTAACCAAAACTTTCCAGTACCTGGATCCCTCTTCATAATATCTGAATCAGTTGGAGAATACCCATTCCAACTACCGGCTACTTGGATAAATTCTTTTCCTGGTGCTGTAAGCACTAAGGTTGCCATAGTTGGGTCAGCATCATAGTTGATTCCGTCGGTTAAGCCTCCTGGTAAAGCTTCTTCAACAACAGTTGGTATCACCAACACATCTAATCTGGCTTCTGCAGTATCTGTTGAGCTTGGAGGTGTTCCTACAAATCGTATTTGTCCACTTTCAGTGATATTCGTTACTGATCCATTACAATTAGGAAATCCACAGCTTCCTGTGTCTACAAGAACATCATTATAATACACTTCAAAAGAACCCATTACTGTAGTTGATCCTCCAGAAATTATCGTTGCAGTTACATTTACTGTTCCTCCTGAAGCTACTAATATTAAATCTTCTGTTGGAGAACTAACTTCAACTCTAACTCTACCTACATCAGCAAAATAATCTATACTTTGATTAGACCCATCTTGTGATTTGATAAGGTATCCTATTCTAGAAATGCCTGTATTTTCGTAAAACGTGGTTGGTGTTAACGTATAGCTATACGTACCATCCATGTTGTCTGTAAACTTCGCTGTTTCAGGAGAATCAAAAAAGTCTGTTCCTGTTGCAGTAGGGTTATTTATTTGCACATCGTTAGAATCGAAATGCCATGCCCAAAGGTAAATGTCTGATACACCCCATTGTGCAACTGGGTCAAAATCAGAAACTGTTATTGTAATTTCTTCATCTTCATCAAAGGATGAAGGCGTAATTGTTAATGTTTGTGCAGGGCCGTACACAAAGCAAAACATTAATAATAAAAAAGGTACTTTTTTAATCATAGCAGTTTAGAGTTAAAAAAAGGCTATGTTTTCACATAGCCTTGTATTTATTCAAATTTTATCAATTTAAAGAAATTGTAAAGTTACCTGTGTCTAGAGTCAAGGTATAAGTTCCTGGCGTTCCATTGAAGAAGAAATTGTTATCTCCATCCATAGCATCATTAAAGTTACCATCAATAGTATAACCTTCTCCTTGATAATGAGGATAATTTAATCCTGAAGCCCAATCACTATTCACTGTAAAGAATCTGAAAGCATCATTAGTAAACTCTACATCTCCTGAATATACTCCTGGTCCTACACATGGTAGCGCCACTGGAGTATCCCAAGACCATCCTGCATCTACAACTCCTGCTCCTACTAACCATAATTGGTCATATTCGCATTCAGATTGCTCTGGACCAACAGTAATCAGTTTGTTGACATCATCTACAGTTAGGTAATATGTCCCTGGTGTACCATTGAAGAAGAAGTTATTATCTCCATCCATGGCATCATTAAAGTTAGCGTCAATAGTGTAACCATTTCCTGCATAGGTAGGATAGTTAGTACCACTTCCCCAATCACTATTTACAGTAAAGAATCTAAAGGCATCGTTAGTAAACTCTACATTACCAGCATAAGTACCTGTACCAACGCAAGGTAATGCTACTGGCGTATCCCAAGACCATCCTGCATCTACAATACCTGCTCCTACTAACCATAATTGATCAAAATTACAGTTTGGCCCTACTACTGGAGGCCCTAAAGTAATGGTCTTTGCTTGTGTGTCTAATTCAATAAAATATTCTCCTGGTGTACCATTGAAGAAGAAGTTACTGTCTCCATCCATGGCATTGTTGAAGTTACTATCTATTGTATAGTTTAGAGCTTCATAATAAGGATAGTTCAATCCAGATCCCCAATCGTTATTCACAGTAAAGAATCTGAAAGCATCATTCGTTAAGTTGATATTACCAGAGTACTTGTTTCCTTGTAATGGTAATTCAATTGGTGTATCCCATGACCATCCTGCATCTACTGCTCCTGCTCCAACAACATATAATATCGGCGCTAACTCAATGCTATAAGGTGTTACTGTAATTGTAGTCGCTTCAGAATAACGCTCCATGTTGCCACCTTCCATTTCAATAGTTGCCTTAATTCTGATATCCATAGCGCTTGCTTCTTCAGCTACTAAACCAGAATTTAATGCATCTTCATTGAACGCTTCGTGTGTTCTAGATAAGGTCGTTGCACTGTTTTCAGTTGCTACAGTTACTGGACTAGCAAAGTTAGTTCCACCTTCAGCAAACTGAACTTCGTAATTAACAACAGCTGAACTGTTTTCTCCAAAGTCAGGATCGTCCCAATCAATGGTTATGGCAACATCATTTGGTGTAGTTTCAACAAGTACAATTGAAAATGTACTATCTGGACTCGTAATCATCGGAACTGTTTGTGCATACGAAGACACACTAAAGTTTACAATGTTAGAGTCGACATCTCCTGTAGATACTCTCATAAACACAGGGAAAGGTTCAAATGCTTGCCCTCCTGCATCTAGGACTGTGTCGTTAAACTCTGCAACAGACATTGAGAATGTATTCGTAGTTGAAGATCCTATAACTGAAGGATTTTCGAACAACGGATCCACATCCAACTCTACCATATATCCTCCAGAACCGTCAGTAAGACCATCATTCCATACAATAGTGAATGCGGTACTTTCTGGTAAGTTAAAATTCAGATTAATGTTAGAAATCGATGGTTGTATAATCTCTAATGCTGGGTCTGGTTGAGTGATATCAATACTCTCCTGAGTCTCACATCCAGCAAGAATAAAGAACAATCCTAATAAAGGGTATCCTAATTTTTTAATTATATTTTTCATATCGCTTTTTTTATAAGTTAAGTGGAATCATGATATAACCTCCTGTAAGGTCATTGAACCAAACTTCATATTCATCTTCCACAACTACAGGAATATTACTTCCTCCTTCGGTAGCTACACCAGAAAACTCTGTTGAACCACCCCAAGTTGAGCCTGTATTAGTCATGAATTGTAAATCTCCAGGTGCTAACGAAACATTACCTGCATACCAAATATGCGAATCGAAAGCTAAAGGAGTCATTGACACATCACCTCCAGTCGATCCCGAACCTTGTAGTGTAATACTTGTATAGTCAGCTGCTCCTGTTGCGTTAAATGCTTCAACAGTGTAGCTCATATCTGAAAAGTTGACTGTAAACGTGTAAAAACCGTCTGCTTCAATTCCGAAACGTCCTGGATCGCTATCTTGAGTTCCAGGATTTCCTGCTATACCTCCAGAAGCTTCGATAGGATCACTTCCATCTGGGTAAGTTGTTCCCCATTGTGGTTGCCATAAACCTCTAGTTTCTAAAACCTTAAATCTACCGTCGCCTTCACCTCCACCACCTTTGGTAAAGAAACCTGTATATCTGTAAAGATTACTGTTTTCAGCATCTCTAATTAATGGTGGGTTATTGTTATTGTTGTTCCAATCTGCTGCAGTACCATTACCTACTAAGTAGTAATCTTCGAAAGCATAATTGAAGAACGGAAACACCTCAAAACTTATCACATTAGAACTTACTGGAAGTCCATTTTGCGTTCCAATAGACGAAACCACTCTTGCATAAATGGTATTCCATGCAAAAGGCGGTAAGCCTGCAGCGCCTACTGCAGAGTTTAGCTCGTTCATTGACAGTGTTACAGAATTTGTACCAGTAACATTTGTAGCTGTTATTGGTGCTGTAAATGCCATATCCGAAGATACCTCTACAGCATAGTTTTCTGAAGCTGGCTGACCATAATCAGCAACTGTCCAAGCAAAAGTAACTGCAGGGTTCCCAGTATTGATAGCATCTAATTCAACCATTGAATTGGTAAGATCCGATAATACTACTGGTGTAGTCTCAGTAGCTGTAAATACTGATGAGTCATCTTCACAGGATACTGCAAAAATCGCCACCATGCATATCGCTACAGAAAAAGTTAATATTTTTTGTATTCTCTTCATTGTTATCATTTTTAGTACCCAGGGTTCTGAGTTAAATTTGGATTAGATGATAGACTCAAATTAGGAATTGGATATAAGTCGAAATGATTTGGAATTGCAATTCCATTACTACCATTTCCTTTCCAAGCCCAGTTATAATTACCTCCAGTGTATAAACCGTAACGAATTAAATCTTGACGTCTATGAGCTTCCCAATGTAGCTCTCTTGATCTTTCATCCAAGATGAATTGTAACGTTAAATCCGTTTCGTCAATCATGTTAGGGTTGTTAGCACGAGTACGCAATTCGTTAACCAATTGCACTGCAGTTGATACAGATCCTCCGCCACCTCTTAGCGTCGCTTCAGCATACATTAAATACACGTCTGCTAATCTAAATAATGGGAAATCGGTATCTACAAAAGTTTGATCTACTCCAAAACCACCTGTAGAGGTTGCATTAGAATACTTTTGAATTATAAATCCTGTATCTCTATCCGATATATCTACAATACCAATAGGTCTTCCTTCAGAAATGATTGTATTTCTTGCATCACTCCCAAAATCTCCACCTTGCCAAAGCTCGGCAAACTCTCTTCTTACTCTAAGGGCTCCACCCCATCCGCCAGCGCCAACGCCAACTTCTTCTCCATTTACTTCAATACTACCAACTGAACCGTTAACCATTACAGTTGTTGGCCCAAAGTTTTGAGTAGTAAATCCATCTGATACTATAGGGAAGATAATTTCCTTGTTAGCAGAGTTTGTATTGTTATCTGCCATGAAGTTGTGCAGGTAGTTATCAGCTAACTCATATCCAGAACCTAATAGTTGATTACAATAATTCAAACAATCTGCATATCTATCTTGTCCTATGTATACTTGTGCATTGAGATATAGTTTTGCTAAAATCATATAAGCAACACCTCTATCTGCTCTACCATATTCATTTTGTCCTGCAGCAATTAAATCTGACTCTATTGCTAGTAATTCAGACTCAATGAAAGAGAATAACTCAGCTCTATTAGCTTCAGGCAAAACAGCATTGATAGGATCTGCTTCAGTACCAAAGTTGGCTTTTCCGAATAAATCCATCATATAATAATATGATAATGCTCTCAACAATCTTGCTTCAGCTCGGAAAGCTACAATCTCTTGTCTTGTAGCTTGAGAAACACCTCTACTATCCAATTTAGCATCTGTAGTTTCTCTCAAGAAATTGTTAGCCAATGCTATTGTAAGGTGAGTTCTACTGTACATTCCTAAGATCAATGGATTTTGCGCAGTCCATATGTTTCTTTGAAGTTCACGTGTTCCAGGATCGTTTTCATAAGACCAAATCATTTGATCTGCTGCAAGGGTTTGCATGTATAATAATACTCTACCAAATTGGCTAGTACCTGCATCAATTCCTTCAATATTAGAAGATCCTGCTCCTTCGGTTCCGGTAAGAGCTAAGTTGGCATAAACACCTGCAATTACTTGCCTGTATGCGCCTTCATTTTGAAATAGCTCGCTACCTAATAACGTATCATCATCGTTTGGAGTAATATTTAAATCGTCAGTACAAGAGACTATAAATATTAGCATCAACGATAGGATACCAACTATACTAATTCTTTTTTTCATAGTTTTTTAAAATTTAATATTAGCACCAACTAAAATATTTCTTGATCTAGGGTAAATGGTATTATCAATACCATTAAACACTTCTGGGTCTAGACCACTATACTCAGTTATAACAAATACATTTTGTACACCTCCCCAAAGTCTCACGCTTTTTAAGACGTCACTAATGTTGCGGAAAGTATACCCAAGTGTAATGTTATCCATTCTTAGGAAAGATGCATTTTCAACATATGCATCTGATATAATATTATCAGCTGTTCTTTGGAAATTAGTCTGTAACACAGACGTAGGGATATTTCCTAAAACAGAGTTATCTAGTAATAATTCGTACTGCGCTCTTGCAGAGTTTACGTTGTTGTAAACGTAGTTACCAATATTTGCTCTTAAGTTAAAAGAGAAATCAAAATTCTTGTAATTAAAGTTTGATTGGAATCCTAAAACAACATCTGCATCTGGAGACTCTTTCAAGTATCTATCTTCATCATTAATGATGTTATCTCCATTAAGATCTGCATAGGCTCCTTCGATTAGTCTACCTTGAGAGTCTCTAAGCTGTTTGAACACATAGAAAGAGTTAGGTGCTTCACCTTCTCTAAATAACTGGATGAAGTTTCCTGTACCACCAGCAATACCTCCTGTGGTTACATCTTGTCCGAAAGCAAGTTCAGTAATTTCTCTATCTAAGAATGTCGCATTGAAATTCACATCCCAAGACATGTCTTCTTTATTGATGATATCTAAATTCGTAGTGAACTCAATACCCTGGATTCTTAAGTTTCCAATATTCTGAATGACACTGTTAGAGAAGTTACTACCATCTGGTACTGGCGCATTAAATAGAAGATCTTCTGAATCTTTTTGGAAGAAATTCAAACTACCTGAAACTTTATCATTAAAAAGTCCATAATCAATACCAACTTCTATAGTTTGTGTTTCCTCCCATTTTAAATCTGGATTGATTTCTGAAGGAATCAACGAAGCTACTACAGTATTACCAAATTGGAACTGAGAGTTTTCATTACCAGTTCTATAACGACTTAAGAATAAGTCTGTATCTGTAATCTCTTGCTGACCAGTGATTCCATAACCTACTCTTAATTTTAAGTTTGAAATCGTATTAGAATCTTTCAAGAAGTCTTCATCACTAACTTGCCATGCAAGTGCTCCTGAATAGAAATTACCCCATCTATTGTCTTCACTAAATCTAGACGTTCCATCTCTTCTGTAAGTAAAGGTCGCTAGGTATTTCTCGTTATATTTCACATTAGCTCTTCCAAAAAATCCGATGAGAACAATATCTGGATCCGCAAACGTATCTCCAATGCTCAATGGATCTACTCTATTCCCTGTGAAGAATCCTTCGTTAGTAAACTTCTGGTAAGAGTAACCTCCCATAATCTCAGTATCAAAATCGCCAAATTCTCTTTTGTAACTTAATGTTCCATCTAAAGATTGGTTCTTTCTTATTTGATAATTAACAGAGCTATTTGCAGAAATGTCATCATTTGTTGCAAATACAGAGTTGTTAGTAACAAACCCTTCTGTCTCATCATATCCTAAGTTAATTGTAGCTCTAAGTTCTGGTAAAAAATGAAACTTATAATCTAAGTTAATATTACCAAATACTCTTTGAGAGTCTCCTATGTTATTCGTTTGTAATAAAGAAGCAACAGGGTTTGTTGTTCCGTTAGACAACACATTTCCATCTCTATGCTGGTAGAAACCTCCAAAAGGAGATGTAGGATCTAGCACTGGTTGCGTAGGGTCGTAACGTAATGCAGCACCGATCTGACCTGTATCAGCAAATCTATTATCTTCAAAAGATAAGTTAGCATTCACATTAACTTTCAAGTGATCGTCAAAAAGACTAGGGTTTAATGATAAAGACAAGTTTCTTCTATCAAACAACGATGTCAACAACGCTCCTTCTTGTTTTGTGACTCCAAAAGAAAAACGTGTTGGCAATACATTGAATAAAGATCCTCGTAAAGTTACATTATGAAGTGCCGATACTGTTTCTCTAAAAATCTCATCTTGCCAATTTGTATTCGCAGTACCAAGTAAACTTGTATCTAAATTAGATCCGTTAATTGGTTGAGAGTTTACTAAGTTTCTAAACTCATCTGCAGAAAATACATCTATTTCATCAGCGTTTTCACCAAACGTAAATTGAACGTCATAATCTGCACTAAATGTAGATCGTCCTTTCTTTGTTACAATGATGATGACACCGTTAGATGCTCTAGAACCATAAATTGCAGTTGCCGAAGCATCTTTCAAAACAGAAAATGATTCTATGTCGTTAGGATTAATACTTGCTAAAATTCCTCGAGAACCATTTACGTTATCATTCGTAATTGGTAACCCGTCTATTACTATCAATGGATTATTAGATGCATTAATTGATGATCCTCCTCTAATTCTAATTTCAGAACCAGTACCTGGAGCTCCATCGAGCTTTACAGTAACACCAGCTACACGACCACTAAGAAGGTTTTCTGGAGTTACAATATTTCCTCTTGTAAAATCTTTGGAAGTTATGGCTTCTACTGACCCAGTCGCATCCTTTTTGGTTGTTGTACCATATCCAATAAGTACAACTTCGTTTAATTGCGCGATATCTTCAGCAAGTGCTACATCAAGAGTTGATCCTCCTGTATAAGTCACTTCCATGTTTTTATATCCTAGGTAAGAAAAAACTACAACGTCTCCCTGATTTAGGTTGATGGTATATTTTCCATCAAAATCTGTAGATGCACCGTTAGTTGTTCCTTTAACGATAACATTTACTCCCGGAAGAGGTAAACCATTAGCTTCATCTGTTACAGTACCCGAAACTGATGTTTGGGAAAACGCCAAACAAGGAATCAAGAAAACAAATAACAGAAGGCTATTTAAAACTGTTTTCATACACATTAATTATTGTTAAATTGGTTTAGTTAAGGTTTATATTTATTACTTCTCGGGTTAAATCTAATGTAAATTTTATGTTAAACCTTAGCCCAATTTTTGCGAAAACGTTTTCGTGTTAACAACTTTTCCAAAAAAGGCAATTATTCAATAAAAACGGGCGAAAAATACCATTTACATAAAAAGGATATGTAAAAATTATGAAGTTAGGAATGCAAACTCAAATTTAACGTATATTAGCTTAAATAACAACTTTATTTTTTCGTTAACATTTAAACCGAATTTCTTGAAAAGAAAAGTCACTCTAAAACAAATTGCTAAAGAATTGGATGTATCGATTTCTACGGTTTCAAAAGCACTCAGAAATAGCTTAGAAATTAGTGAAGATACTAGAGAAAAAGTACAGGCATTTGCCAAGCTATATAATTACAGACCAAACAATATTGCACTTAGCCTTAAAAACAGAAAAACCAAGACAATAGGTGTCATTATCCCTGAGATTGTCCATAATTTCTTTTCAAAAGTCATTAGAGGTATTGAGCTTGTGGCCAATGCCCAAGGCTATAACGTAATTGTAGGGTTGTCTAATGAATCCTTTGACAAGGAAGTTCTTAATATGGAAATGCTTGCCAATGGTAGTATTGATGGTTTCATTTTATCAATTTCAAAGGAGACATTGCTTCAACAAGATTATCATCATTTCAATGAAACAATAAGTCAAGGCATGCCGATTGTGATGTTCGACAGAGTGATTACCGATATCAATTGCGATAAAGTCATTGTGGATGATTTTGAAGGTAGTAAAAAGGCAGTAAATCATTTAATCTCCAAAGGTTGTAAATCAATCGGATTAGTTACCACCAAAGATTATGTCAGTGTAGGTCGATTGCGTACACAAGGGTATATTGAGGCTATCGAAGACCAAGGTGTGGATTTAAACTCGGATCTTATTCTTAAAGTTGATGACAAAAACGTTTCTGAAGAACATCTTGAGTCTCTTGAAAAGCAAATCGAGCAACTCTTTGAAAGTAATCCAAAAATGGACGGTGTTTTTGCTGTTAACGAACTCTACGCGCTTATGGCTATGAAAATTGCTAGAAAACGTGGATTGAAAATTCCTGAAGACATTCGATTTATTGGCTTTACAGATGGAGTGCTATCCAGACATGCCACACCTAGCCTTACCACTGTGAGTCAGCATGCTCAGAAAATGGGTGAAAAGGCTGCAAAACTCCTCATTGATCGCCTAGATAATGATGAAGATGAAGAGCATTTTGAAACCATAATTATTGAGACAGAATTGATTGAGCGAAACTCTACCGAATAAAATTTTCTAGAGCGAAATAAAATTTCTTTACTATATTTACAGCGAAATCAAGGTTTGTATTTCTTACTTCTCACATAATAAACCTTGATAAGTCTTAGCGCTTATCGTGTTGTTAACCAAATAATTACGATATGAAAAAGCGTAAATTAAGTTTCTGGGAAATCTGGAATATGAGTTTCGGTTTCTTAGGAATCCAGTTCGGTTTTGCCCTACAAAATGCAAATACTTCAAGAATTTTTGAAACCTTAGGTGCAGAAGTTGATGAACTTGCTGTGTATTGGCTTGCGGCTCCTGTTACAGGACTCATTGTACAACCCATCATAGGATACTTTAGTGACCGTACTTGGCATCCTAAATTAGGACGACGACGACCCTATTTCTTAGTAGGTGCAATTCTGGCTTCCATTGCCTTGTGTCTAATGCCAAACTCTCCAGTGCTATGGATGGCTATTGGTACACTTTGGATTATGGATGCATCCATAAATATCTCCATGGAACCCTTCCGAGCTTTCGTAGGTGACAATCTTCCTGAAGAACAAAGAACCGTAGGCTTTGCTATGCAAAGTTTCTTCATTGGTATTGGAGGATTTGTTGGATCTGCTATGCCTTGGGTATTTTCTAATTGGCTAGATATCTCTAGTGAAGCACCAGAAGGTGTTATTCCAGATACAGTAAAATATTCCTTCTATATTGGAGCAGCCGCTTTTCTCTTGGCTGTGCTTTGGACAGTAATTAGATCAAAAGAATATTCCCCTGAAGAATTTGAGGCATTCGAAAAAATGGAAGCAGCTGAGCATGCTTCAGAAAACCAACAAGAAGTTACTACCAATAAGCAAAATACCATAGGGCTTATTATGATGCTAGTAGGTCTTATCTCGACCATGGGACTAGTATATTTTGAATTGAAAAAAGACTTATACATTTTATCTGTAGGCTTAGCAATTGTTGGACTCTTGTTCTTATTGGCCGCAGCACTTAGAAAGAAAAATGTTGATAACGGTTTCGTGAACATCATGACAGATTTATTGAGAATGCCAACAACAATGAAGCAGTTAGCATCAGTTCAATTCTTTTCATGGTTTGCTATGTTTTCTATGTGGATTTATGCAACCTCTGGAGTCACTAGTCATATCTATGGTACCAGTGATACATCTTCGGCATTATACAATGAAGGTGCTGACTGGGTAGGTTTCCTGATGGGAATTAAATTTTTAGTAGCCGCTCTTGTAGCATTTTTAATTCCTGTGCTTGCGAAATACACAAGCAGGAAAGTTGCGCACTTAGTCTGCTTAACATTAGGTGGCATAGGACTTATCTCATATTTCTTTGTTAGCAACCCAGACTATTTATTAGTTTCCATGATAGGTGTTGGTATAGCATGGGCAAGTATCTTATCGATTCCTTATGCGATGCTGACAGGTGCATTACCTGCTAACAAAATGGGATATTATATGGGAGTTTTCAATTTCTTTATTGTAATTCCACAAATCGTAGCAGCATCCATACTTGGATTTATGCTTTCTACTTTTTTTGATAGTGAGCCAATATATGCTTTGGTGGTTGGCGGCGTATCTATGATCCTTGCAGGATTCTTGACATTAAGAGTAAGTGACAATGCTTCAGTAGAAATTAATGAGTAAAAAAGGTTTCATATTCGATCTGGACGGTGTTATCGTAGACACAGCAAAATATCACTTCTTGGCATGGCGAAAGCTTGCCAATAGCTTAGATATTGACTTTTCAGAGACTCAAAATGAGCAACTAAAAGGCGTAAGTAGAGTACGCTCCCTGGAAAAAATATTGTCATGGGGAGACATTACCATATCCGAAGACAAGTTTATGGAGCTTATGGCTAAAAAAAATGATGATTATCTAACACACATCAATACTATGGATGAAAACGAAATCCTTGCCGATGTTCCAAAAGTGTTAGAGCATTTGAAAGAGCAAAAACAGCCTATTGCTTTAGGCTCTGCCAGTAAAAATGCGCGCACCATTTTAAAGAAAGTTGGACTCTATAAATCTTTCGATACCATTGTAGACGGAAATGATGTCTCTAAAGCAAAACCAGATCCCGAAGTATTCCTTATTGCTGCTAAACAACTAAACACAAATCCTGAAGACTGTATCGTTTTTGAAGATTCAGTTGCAGGTATACAAGCTGCTAACACAGCCAACATGATATCAATTGGTATTGGTGAAGAAAGTATTCTTGGTGAGGCAGATTATGTATTCAAAGATTTTACCCAAATCTCAAGTGAATTTATAACCGAATTGATAACTAATTAAAAGAACAACTGGTGGTTTTTAATCAGCCAGTCTTAATATAAAATGAATCAAGATTATATCATACCCAACGAGTGGTCGATCATAGAAGAAGGATTCGATAACGAACGTGTTAAATCTTCAGAAAGTTTATTTAGCATAGGAAATGGAGCCATGGGTCAACGTGCCAATTTTGAAGAACACTACTCTGGCGATACGTTTCAAGGAAGCTATATTGCTGGTGTATACTATCCCGATAAAACCAGAGTTGGTTGGTGGAAAAATGGTTACCCAGAATATTTTGCCAAAGTATTGAATGCTCCCAGCTGGATAGGCATCAATGTGTCTATAAATGGAGAGCAACTCGATCTATTCAATTGCAAATCTGTAGACAACTTCAGAAGAGAGCTCAACATGAAAGAAGGTTGGCTATCTAGAACATTCGAAGCACTTCTTCAAAATGGTGTAAAGGTTAGCGTAGAAACAAAACGCTTTTTAAGCCTCGATCATGATGAAATAGGCGCCATTAATTATAATGTCACCCCTTTAAATAGTGATGCAGATATAATATTCCAGCCTTATTTGGATAGTGGCATCACTAATGAAGATTCCAACTGGGACGATAAATTTTGGGACACAATTAATGTAAGTCACGAAAACAACAAGGCTTTCATCCAGGCAAAAACCATGAAAACAGATTTTTACATCTGCACTTTTATGGAATCCAAAGTTTTTATCAATGGGAAGTCTGTTTTGGTAGAACCAAATATTAAAGCCGATGCTACCTATGCATCATTCAGTTATAAACAGCAAGTAAAACAAAACGAAACCTATACGATCAATAAATTTGGTGGTTATACTGTAGACAGAAATCACAACAAAAACGATCTAATTTCAGCAGCAAACAATGTGTTGAACATTGCCACAAGTAAAGGCTTTGACACACTTCTTGAAGCACAAAATAAAGCTTGGTCTAAGATATGGGACATGTCAGACATAACTATCGAAGGTGATGTGAAAGCACAACAAGGCATTCGTTTCAATATACTACACCTCAACCATACCTATCTTGGGAAGGATTCCAGATTAAATATTGGTCCTAAAGGATTTACAGGTGAAAAATATGGAGGAAGTACCTATTGGGACACTGAAGCTTACTGTATTCCTTTTTATATGGCCACAAAAGACCAACAAGTAGCGAGAAACTTGTTAGAATACCGATACAATCATCTTGGCAGAGCAATTGAAAATGCCGAGAAACTTGGATTTACCAATGGTGCTGCACTATACCCAATGGTAACTATGAATGGTGAAGAATGCCATAACGAGTGGGAAATCACCTTTGAAGAAATTCACAGAAATGGAGCAATAGCTTATGCCATTTTCAATTACCACAGATATACAGGAGATTATTCCTATATACCAGAAAAAGGTCTAGAAGTCTTAATTGGCATTGCAAGATTCTGGCATCAACGCGCAACATTTTCAACAGATAAAAACAAGTATGTCATCCTTGGTGTTACCGGTCCAAATGAATATGAAAATAACGTCAATAATAACTGGTACACTAACTATATAGCACAGTGGTGTATTAACTATGCGTTAGAGAATATTTCGATAATCAAATCAGACTATGGAACCGATTATACGAGAATAATGAACAAGGTTCGTTTGTCTGAAGCCGAAATGTCGCAATGGGAAGCCGTAGCTGACCAGATGTATTTCCCCTACTCAGAAAAGCATAACGTTTACTTACAACAAGATGGTTTCCTCGATAAGGAACTGATTACTGTAAGTGATCTCGATACCTCTCAAAGACCTATAAATCAAAAATGGTCTTGGGATCGTATCCTACGTTCACCTTATATAAAACAAGCAGACACCTTACAAGGGTTTTATTTCTTTGAAGATCATTTTTCAAATGAAGAATTAGAACGTCATTTCGATTTTTATGAGCCATACACAGTTCACGAAAGTTCGCTATCTCCTTGCGTACATAGTATCCAAGCAGCTAAACTTGGACGTATGGATCAGGCTTATGAGTTTTATTTAAGAACATCTCGTTTAGACCTAGACGATTATAACAAAGAAGTTGAAGAAGGATTGCACATCACCTCAATGGCTGGAACCTGGATGAGTATTGTTGAAGGCTTTGGAGGCATGCGAATAAAAAATGGCACATTGAGTTTTACGCCTCAAATTCCAAAGCAATGGGAAGCGTACTCTTTTAAGGTCAATTTTAGAGGGCAGATCATAAAAGTGAATGCATGTAAAGGGCATACACATTTTGAATTAGAAGGTGAACATGATCTAGATATCATCGTAAATGATAAAAAAGTGACGATTTCACCAAACAACCTGATAACACTTTAAAATCAAAATATCATGAAGAAACTAATCCTTTTAATCTGTATTAGCTTCTTCTTTTCCTGTAATCAAGATAAGAAGGACAATGACCAACCTATTGCGAACAGTGAACCTGTTTCCAATGAATCCTTAAATCGCGTCGAACCTCCTCATTGGTGGGTTGGAATGAACAACTCTAACCTCCAACTCTTAGTCCATCATGAGAATATTGGGAGTTACACACCAACTATTTCTTATGCTGGTGTTTCCATAGAAAAGGTGCATACCGCTAAAAGTCCTAATTACCTATTTATCGACTTAGCTTTAGATAATGCTTCAGAAGGTAAATTCGATATTGTTTTTAAGAATGATCAAGGTGACGAGAAAAAGCACACATACGAGTTGAAATCTAGAGAAAAGTCTGCAGAAGACTATGTTGGTTTCAACAATACAGATGTTGTGTATTTAATTACTCCAGATCGTTTTGCAAATGCAAATCCTGAAAATGATCTTTCTGAAGACCTTAATGAAAAGACAATTAATCGAAGTGACGATTATGCCAGACACGGAGGTGATATTCAAGGAATAACAGAACATTTAGATTACATTTCTGACTTAGGTTTTACAGCAATATGGTCTTCTCCTCTACTGATCAACGACATGCATCAAGGGTCCTACCATGGCTACGCAATTACAGATTATTACAGAGTAGATCCAAGATTTGGAACCTTTGAAGAATATAGAACCTTAGCAGATAAGGGAAGAGAAAAAGGCATTAAGCTTATCATGGACCAAGTGGCCAATCACTGTGGATTAGAACACTGGTGGATGAAAGATTTGCCATTTGAAGACTGGCTTAACTATCAAAAAAATTACGAAGACAATATTGAAAACTGGAACTGGGAAGTCACAAAATTTTCAAACCATAGAAGAACATCCAATCAAGATACATACGCTTCAAAAGTTGACAAGCAAGATAATACCGACGGATGGTTTGTCGATGCGATGCCAGACCTTAATCAACGTAATCCATTTATGGCTAAGTACATTATCCAAAATAGTATTTGGTGGATAGAAGCCCTTGGTCTTGGTGGTATACGACAAGATACCTATCCATACCCAGATAAAGATTTTATGAGTGATTGGGCAGGCGCTATTATGGAAGAATATCCAAACTTCAATATTGTTGGAGAAGAATGGAGTTACAATCCACTACTCATCGCCTATTGGCAAGAAGGCAACAATAACAAAGATGGTTATGATTCTAATTTGAGATCAACAATGGATTTTGCCATGCAGCGAAATATTGTTGAAGCACTAAATGAACAAGAATCGTGGGATAGAGGGCTTGTGAAAATGTACGAAGGTCTAGCAAACGACTTTGCTTATGTGACACCAAAAGACATTATGATTTTCCCAGACAACCACGACATGAGTCGTATCTATACACAACTCAAAGGAGATATTCCAAATACCAAAGCAGCTTTGAGTTATTTACTCACACTACCTAGAACACCACAAATTTATTACGGCACCGAAATCTTAATGGACGATTTCGATAAGCCAGGAGACCATGGCCTTATTCGTACGGACTTCCCTGGAGGCTGGCAAGGTGATGCAGTCAATGCATTTACAGGTGAGGGATTAGCAGACGACAAGAAAGACATGCAATCTTATCTCAAAAAGGTATTGAATTACAGAAAAACAAGTGATGCGATTCATGATGGAAAAACAGTTCACTTTGCGCCATTTATGGGAACCTATTTCATATACAGAGTCAAAGGTGATGAAACTGTAGTACACATCATCAACAAGAACACAGAACCAATTGAAATAGACCTTAAGCGTCATGCTGAAATGGGCTTAGAAGGAAAAACTTTGAAAAATATTGTCACGGGAGAAACCATGACTTGGGGAGATAGTATCAAATTGTCCGAAAGAGGAAGCACAATATTAACCACTAAACTATGATAACACTTGTCTCAAATTCTACATGGACACTGAGCGGAGTCGAAGTGTAATGCAGAAGGCAAGATTGACATATATAACATGAAGTACATCATTTTCATAATATCGCTATTACTAGTTATCTCTTGTAAGGACACTAATTCAGAAAATGAAAGCGTAACCTTTATTGTTGAAGTACCCAATGATACACCAACTGATAAAGATGTTTACATCTCTGGAAATTTTGAAGGCTGGTCTGGTGGTAGAGAACAGTTCAAACTAGATAAAGAAGACGACAGACATACCATTACAATCCCTGCACATCAAAAAGATATTCAATACAAGTTCACTTTAGGTTCATGGGATTATGTAGAGCGGGATGCAAAAGGCAGTAATATTGAAAATCGATTTTACACATTCAACAAGGCAAATGATGTAGTCGAAATAAAAGTAATATCCTGGGCTGAACCAGACGTTAATCCAACAGCAAACTCTACAGCTTCCAAAAATGTAACCGTTTTGGATAACGCAATGAAAATCCCTCAACTAGATAGAGAGCGAAGAATCTGGATATACACACCTCCGAATTATGAAAATTCAGAGGAGTCCTACCCAGTACTTTATATCCATGATGGGCAAAACGTCTTTGACGTTGCAACCTCTTATGCTGGAGAATGGGAAGTTGACGAAGTTCTTGATAAGCTTCAAACTTTAAACGGATTAGAACTTATTGTTGTTGGAATTGATAATGGCGATGAACATCGTATGAATGAATATGCGCCTTGGGACAACCCTAGAATAGAAAACCCCGAAGGAGACGCTTACCTAGATTTTATTGTCAACACTTTAAAACCAAGAATCGATTCCACTTACAGAACCAAGACAGATAAAGCAAACACAGGAATAATGGGAAGCTCCATGGGTGGATTAATCTCACACTATGCAGGCTTAAGACATCCTGATGTATTTGGTAAAGTTGGTGTATTCTCGCCATCGTTTTGGATTTCTGAAAAAGGATTTGATTATGCGAAGTCCCGAAGTGCATTAGAAGACAACAAGATGTTTTTCTTAATCGGAACAAAAGAAGGTGGTGATATGGTTGAGGATATGGAACGAATGGTAGATGTAATGAAAGCTAACGGTTTCAAGGCCTCAAACCTAAAGTCTAATATTGTTGAAGGCGGAACACATAGTGAAGGCTTTTGGCGAAGTGAATTCCCAGAAGTCATCTGTTGGTTATTCGACAAAACACTTCCAGAAAATTTTCAAATGGAGACTCAAGTCACGGCAAAAAAAGTTACTGATGTAACATTAGCAGGAGGAACATTGATGCGAGTGGATAAATTCCCTACACAAAATATAACACCTCGACCTGTCGATATTTGGCTTCCTGAAAACTATTCCGAAGACAAAAAATATGCAGTCCTCTATATGCATGACGGACAAATGCTTTTTGATGCCAACACGACTTGGAACGGTCAAGAATGGAAAGTCGATGAGTGGGCTTCACGATTAATGAAAGAAAGAAAAACTAAAGACTTTATTGTAGTAGCGATTCATAATATTTCTGAAATCCGTTGGCAAGACTTATTCCCGCAAAAGGCTATGAGCTATCTATCCGATGAAGCAAAAGATAAGCTCACCAAATATGCACTACAACGCAATGCCAATGTAGAACTAAAAGGTGATGATTATTTGAAATTCATTGTTGAAGACGTAAAGCCATTTATTGATACAACGTATAGTGTTCACACCAATAAAGAAAACACGTTTGTTGCAGGTTCGAGCATGGGTGGACTCATGTCTATGTATGCCATTTCTGAATATCCAGATGTTTTTGAAGCTGCTGCATGTATTTCTACACATTGGGTAGGTGGACACGTTATGGAAGACAACCCATTACCCGAAGCTATTTTTGAATATATGAAAGCTAATTTGGCAGCCTCAGAATCGCATCGCTTATACTTTGACTATGGCAACATGACTCTCGATGCACATTATCCGCAATATGCGCCAAGAGTCAATGAAATACTTGCATCAAAAGGATATAATAAAACCAATTCCAAAAACCTGTTTTTTGAAGGTACGGACCATTCAGAAAACTCATGGAATCAACGTTTAGACCAACCACTTACTTTCTTATTAGGCAATTAATGAAGAACCTGTTTTTATACATACTGACCTTTTCCATTTGTGCTTTTGGATTTTCTCAAGACCCAGATAGAGTTTATCAATCACACACACAAGAAAAGGGAAAGCTAGAAGTCATTACTTCAGATGGCACATATATTTTCGATCTGCTCTCCTATGCAACTATGGAAGCTTCTTTTATTCCAAATGGTGAAACATACAATCCTAATTCTCATGCTGTAGTCAATAGAAAATCTGGAATAAAAAAAGTTAAGTATAGCTATAAAGACAATATCATCAATTATGGTTGTAATGGTATTTTGGTAAGTATTACCACATCACCTTTCAAGGTTAGTTATTCTTTTAAAGGACAACCTATTATTTCTGAAAAACGAGGTTATTACAAATCTGCTCACGAACCTATGGAAATGGTCAGCGGAAATATTGTATACGGCACGACCGAAAAAATAGAATTCAATTTAAATTCAGACGAAGCACTCTATGGAGGTGGCGCCAGAGCACTCGGTATGAATCGTAGAGGAAACCGATTACCGCTTTACAATAGAGCTCATTATGGTTACGAAACACATTCAGAACTAATGAATTTCACCTTACCAATTGTATTATCCTCCAAAAAGTACATGGTACATTTTGATAACGCTGCAATTGGTTATTTAGACTTAGACAGTAACAAGAATAACACACTAACCTATGAAACTATCTCAGGGCGAAAAACCTATCAAGTTATAGCAGGAGATTCATGGAAGCAGGTCATAACCAATTACACGAAATTAACCGGTAGACAACCTATGTTACCAAGATGGGCTTTAGGTAATTTTTCCAGTCGATTTGGGTATCATACACAACAAGAAACTGAAGCCACAATAGACAAGTTCAAAGAAGAAGAAATTCCTGTAGATGCTATAATCTTAGACTTGTATTGGTTTGGAAAAGACATCAAAGGCACTATGGGTAATCTTGAAGTCTATAGAGATTCTTTCCCTGATTTTGAAGGCATGGTAAAACGCTTAGATGATAAAGGCATAAAAACCATCACCATCACAGAACCGTTTATTCTGAGCACATCGAACCGTTGGCAAGAAGCAGTAGACAAAAATATTCTCGCAAAAGATACTATAGGAAAACCTGCTCAATATGAATTTTACTTTGGTAATACAGGAATCATAGACATTTACAATCCAAAAGCAGAACAATGGTTTTGGAACATCTATAAAGGTCTAGCAGATAAAGGCGTAGCTGGTGTTTGGGGAGATTTGGGAGAACCAGAAGTATTACCTGCTTGGGTGAACTTTTCAACAGGTACAGCAGATGAAGTCCATAACACTTACGGACACGATTGGGCACGATTAGTCTATGAAGGTTACCAACGAGATTTCCCAGACACTAGACCATTTATTTTAATGCGTGCAGGCTACTCAGGGTCGCAGCGCTATGGTATGATTCCATGGTCTGGAGATGTAAGCAGATCTTGGGGAGGTTTACAATCTCAACCAGAAATCGCGTTACAAATGGGAATGCAAGGTTTAGCCTATATGCATAGTGATTTAGGTGGGTTTGCTGGAGCAAACTTAGATGACGAGTTATATGCACGATGGTTGCAATATGGTGTCTTCAATCCTATCTTCAGGCCTCATGCACAAGAAGATGTTGCAAGCGAACCTGTATTCAGAAGTGAAAAGGCGAAACGATTTGCGAAATATGCAATCCAAATGCGATATAGATTGTTGCCATACAATTATCATTTAATGGCGATAAATCATCTTGAAGGTTTGCCAATGATGCGACCATTATTTTTTGAAGAGCCAGATAATCCTGAGCTATATGATTATTCCAAAACCTATCTATGGGGAGATGATATGCTCGTTTCTCCAGTTTTAGAAGCAGGTAAAAAAGAGCAAGACGTGTATTTTCCAAGAGACTCTAAATGGTTCGATATTGAAACAGACGAACTTATTGAAGGTGGACAAACTAAGATAGTGAAACTTCATGAAGCCTTTATCCCAACCTACGTTAGAGCAGGTGCTTTTATTCCACTAGCCAAAGCAATGCAAAACACAAGAGAGTTCGATGCTAATGCTTTTCAGCTTCATTATTATCATGATGATTCAATCGAAAAATCTGAACGTGAATTCTATTTTGATGATGGACTTACAGCCAATGCAATAGAAAAAAAGCAATATCAGGTTTTAGAATTTGAAGCTGAGCAAAAAGGACGTTGGCTAGAGATTGAACTTGAAGCAGATACAGGTTCAAATTTTAAACCAGAAACAAAAACCATCGCTTTGATACTTCACAATATCGCAAAAGAACCAAAGCGTATCAAGATTGGAAAAGAAAAAGTCAATGGCTCGTACAATTCCAAATACAAAACCCTATCACTTGCTATAGATTGGGATACTTCAGAAGAAAAAGAAATACGAATAAAGTTCAAAAAATAAATTCTAATGAAAAACGCAAAAATTTTACTGCTCACACTTTTTACAATTGCTTTCATTGGATGTAAAGAGGACACCACAAAAGAAAGCGGTTCTCAAGAGGAACAGGCAAAAGAGATTACCAAAAAAATGAAGAAAAAAGAAGTCGTCTATCAGGTCTTTACACGATTATTTGGAAATACAAACACTACCAATAAACCATGGGGAACCATTGAAGAAAATGGCGTCGGAAAATTCAATGATTTTACAGACAAAGCCCTTAAAGAAATCAAAGACCTTGGCGTAACTCATATTTGGTATACAGGTGTACCACACCACGACGTTATTACAGATTACACCAACTATGGCATCTCCAATGATGATGCAGATGTAGTAAAAGGTCGAGCTGGTTCGCCTTATGCCGTTAAGGATTATTACAACGTAAATCCAGACCTAGCTGTCGACCCAGCCAACAGATTAAAGGAATTCGAAGCTTTGATAGAAAGAACACATAATGCTGGTCTTAAACTTATTATCGATATTGTTCCAAATCATGTAGCACGAAACTATCAAGGACTTACCAATCCAGACGGTGTTACAGATTTTGGTGCAGAAGACGATACTTCAGTTCAGTATAACGTCAATAATAATTTCTATTACAATCCAGGCGAAGCTTTTAAAGTTCCAGAATGGAGAGATGGATATTTACCACTTGGAGGAGAGCAACAAGCTACTGTTGATATGGCTTTTGAAGAAAACCCAGCGAAGTGGACAGGCAATGGGTCTAGAGCATCTCAGCCAAATATGTACGACTGGTACGAAACCGTGAAAGTAAATTATGGTATAGACCCAGAAGGCAACAAAAACTTTGACACATTGCCAGAAGGTTATGATAAAGAGGCTTACAAAGCTCACTACGAGTTTTGGCAAGGAAAAACAGTACCAAGCTCTTGGAAAAAGTTCAAAGATGTAGCGCTGTATTGGATCGATAAAGGTGTTGACGGTTTTAGATATGATATGGCTGAAATGGTCCCTGTGGAATTTTGGAGCTATATGAACTCTCATGTAAAAATGAAAAATCCTGATGCCTTCCTATTAGCAGAAGTTTATCAACCACATTTGTATAGAGACTATATCCACAAAGGAAAAATGGATTACCTCTATGATAAAGTTGAATTATACGATACACTTAAGCATGTGATTCAAGGATACGGAAAAACCGACAATATCCCTCCCATTCTTGAAGGCTTAAAAGATATAGAGCACCACATGTTGCACTTCTTGGAAAACCACGACGAACAGCGTATCGCTAGTCCAGATTTTGCTGGAAGTGCTGAAAAGGGAAAACCAATGATGGTAGTTTCAGCCACAGCTTCCACAGCTCCAACGATGATTTATTTTGGGCAAGAATTGGGAGAAGATGGTTCAGAAGATGCAGGTTATGGCAAACCAACAAGAACATCCATCTTCGATTACATTGGAGTGCCTGCACATCAACGTTGGATGAACAATGGAGAATTCGATGGAGGCCAGTCAACAGAGGAAGAAAAGCAATTGAGAGATTTCTATAAACGTGTACTCAACTTTACAATCAATAGTGAAGCGCTTATGGGTAAGTATGCAGATTTGCATGCGTTCAATAGAGAACATACAGAGAACTATGATGATAAAGTTCTGTCTTTTGCTAGATGGAGCGATGAAGAAAAGCTTATTGTCGTTGCTAATTTTGAAGAAACCGCGAAAGAGTTCACCCTAAAAGTTCCTTCAGACATCTCAGCATCTTGGGGCTTAACAGATGGTGACTACGAGTTTAGCGATCAAGTTTATAACAACTATAAAACATCCTTGAACGTGAATGGCTCAGACGTGACTATGGTCATCTCTCTCAATCCTCTCGAATCATTCATCCTTAAACTTAAAGACAACTAAGCATGAAAAAGTTAATGCCAATTCTAATTATCCTTATAGCTTTTATAAGTTGCAAAAACACAGAAGCAAAGAAAAGCGCAGAAGTTATTGAAGTGGAAACACCTTTCGTATGGGAAGCCGCTAATCTATATTTCCTATTAACGGATCGTTTTAATAATGGAGATACGTCAAACGATGTCAATTTTGACCGTACCAAAGAAACTGGTAAACTAAGAGGCTTTGAAGGTGGAGACCTCAAAGGAATTACCCAAAAAATCAACGAAGGTTATTTTACAAATTTGGGTATCAATGCCATTTGGATGACACCAATAGTAGAACAAATTCATGGAGGCACCGATGAAGGCACAGGTGTTACTTATGGGTTTCATGGCTATTGGGCTAAGGACTGGACAAAAATAGACCCTAACTATGGTACAAAAGAAGACTTAAAAGCTTTGGTTGAAGCAGCCCATGCTAAAGGAATTAGAGTGCTTTTAGACGCTGTAATTAATCATACAGGCCCTGTTACCGAAAAAGACCCTGTTTGGCCAAACGACTGGGTAAGAACAGAACCGCAATGCAAATACAATAATTATGACAATACTATTTCCTGCACATTGGTAAAGAACCTTCCAGATATCTTAACCGACAGTAACGAGAATGTTGAATTACCACCTCAACTAGTCGAAAAATGGAAAGCAGAAGGTCGTTATGAGCAAGAAGTAAAAGAACTAGATGGGTTTTTCACAAGAACTGGTCACCCTAGAGCACCGCGATTCTATATCATGAAATGGTTAACCGATTACATCACAGAATTTGGCATCGATGGCTATCGCGTAGACACCGTTAAACATACAGAAGAATATGTATGGCAGGAATTCAAAGATGAATGCGATTATGCCTTTGCAGAATATAAAAAAGATAATCCAGACAAAGTTCTTGACGATAATAACTTCTACTTAGTTGGCGAAGTTTATGGCTATGGAGTTAGTGGAGGTCAATTCTATGATTTTGGAGATAAGAAAGTGAATTATTTCGATGATGCTTTTCAAAGTCTCATCAATTTTGAATTCAAGTGGAATTCCAAAGAGCAAGGTTATCAAGACATATTCAATCGCTATTCCAATCTTTTACAAACAGATCTGAAGGATTATGGTGTACTCAACTATCTAAGTTCACATGATGATGGTCAACCTTTTGATGCTAAGCGCGAAAAACCTTATGAAACGGCGAACAAGCTATTATTATCTCCTGGTACATCACAAGTGTATTATGGTGACGAATCTGCAAGATCTTTAGTTATTGAAGGAACCCAAGGTGATGCAACATTGCGTTCATTTATGAATTGGGATGAAATGCCTCATAAGCAAGATGTCTTAATCCACTGGCAAAAATTAGGTCAGTTTAGAGCTAATCACCCAGCAATAGGTGCCGGAACTCATCAAATGATGACACAAGAACCTTATGTGTTTAGTAGAAGTTATCAAAATGAAGATTATAAAGATAAAGTTGTTATCGGTTTAGGGTTTGGTGAAGAAGAGCAAAACATAGATGTATCAAATATATTTGAGGAAGGAGAAGAAATAACTGATTTTTATTCAGGGCAATCTTATACAGTTAAAGATGGAAAAATAAATGTCCAAGCAGATCATGAGGGCGTTATACTACTCGAAAAAAAATAGTGCTATGCTAAGAGTTTTTGGTTTTTTAATGTGCTTTTTAGCACTATCTAGTTGTTCAAAAGAGATAGAACACACCTCTATATCATCTCCAAATAAGGGTATTCAAATAGACTTTGGTCTTTCAAACAATGGAGAAGCGTATTACCTTGTGAGCCATCAAAGCAAGGTAGTGATTGACACTTCATACCTAGCTTTTGATTTTAAGGATTCAGACCCTTTAAAAGGAAATTTAAGTCTTATCAATTCCAACATTTCAGAATTTAATGAGACTTGGCAAATGCCATGGGGAGAGCAGATAGATGTTGTAAACCATTACAATGAATTAAAAGTACAACTCCAAGAAACTTCAGAATCTCAAAGAAAAGTGAATATCACTTTCAGAGTTTATGATGACGGTATTGGCTTTCGCTACGAGTTCCCAGAACAAGATGGCTGGACGGAAGCTCTGATTGAAGAAGAACATACCGAATTCAACCTCACAGAAGACTATAAAACATTTTGGATTCCTGGTGATTGGGACATTTACGAGCATTTATACAGCACAACCAAACTATCTGAAATTGACGCTAAATCTTACATTCCAAAAACCAACTTGGCACAAACTTACATTCCAGAAAATGCCGTAAATACTCCAGTAACTATGATTGGTGAAGATGGTACACATCTCAGCTTTCATGAAGCAGCCTTAGTAGATTATTCTGGCATGACCTTATTAGTCGATACTAAAAACCTCAACCTCAAAAGCAACTTAGTAGGTTCAGAAAATAGAGATTACAAGGTAAAACGCACTTTACCTTTCAATACACCTTGGCGTACCATTCAAATTACAGACAATGCGCCTGCACTAATAGAATCAAATCTTATTGTCAATCTCAACGAACCAAACAAACTTGGAGATGTGTCTTGGTTTACACCTATGAAATACACAGGTGTTTGGTGGGAAATGCATCTAGGCAAGTCCTCTTGGGATTACGGTATGGAAATGGTTGATGGCAAATGGACAGATACTGGAAAAGCCCATGGACGACATGGCGCAACAACCGAGAACGTTAAGAACTTCATAGACTTTTCAGCAAAAAATGACATTAAAGGTGTTTTAGTTGAAGGTTGGAATACTGGCTGGGAACGATGGATTGGATTTGAAGATCGCGAAGGCGTTTTCGATTTTGTCACTACCTATCCAGATTATGATTTAGATGAAGTTACTAGATATGCTAAAGACAAAGGTGTTGAAATCATCATGCATCATGAAACGTCCTCAGCAACGGACACTTATGAAAAACAACAAGATACTGCCTATGCCCTAATGCAGAAATACGGCATGCATTCTGTAAAGTCTGGTTACGTTGGAAAAATACTCCCAAAAGGTGAATATCATCATGGACAACACATGGTAAACAAATACAACAACGCAGCCATTAAAGCGGCAGCATATGAAGTCGCAGTGAATGCTCACGAACCGATTAAAGCCACAGGACTAAGAAGAACATATCCAAACATTATCTCTCGAGAAGGATTGCGTGGTCAAGAATTCAATGCCTGGGCAGGTGATGGTGGCAACCCTCCAGAGCATTTACCAATTGTAGCATTTACAAGAATGCTAGCTGGCCCCATTGATTTTACACCTGGTATTTTCAACATAAAATTTGACGAGTATAGAAAAGAAAATCAGGTTAACACAACCCTAGCGCAACAGTTGGCATTGTATGTTGTGATTTATAGTCCAATACAAATGGCAGCTGATTTAGTAGAACATTACGAAGCAAAACCAGAACCGCTTCAGTTTATCAAAGATGTTGGTGTAGATTGGGAAATCTCCAAAGTCTTAAATGGGGAAGTTGGTGACTATGTTACCATTGCTCGTAAAGAACGTGACACAGGTGATTGGTTTATTGGTGGGATTACTGACGAAAACTCAAGAGAAATTACTATAGACTTTAGCTTTTTGGATGAGAACACAAACTACGATGCTAAGATTTACAAAGATGCTCCCGATGCACATTGGAACGACAATCCAGAAGCTATAGTTATTGAACAGCAAACGATTAATAGCACATCTCAGCTTACAGTAAAGCTTGCCGAAGGCGGTGGCTTTGCTGTAAGCTTAAAGAAATCCTAATTCGCCTATGAAAGCCTCATTATTAATAATCTGTTTTTGCCTATCGACCACGGTGTATAGTCAAGTGGGTATCGGCACTACAGACCCTCAAAGTACACTAGACATTTATGGAAACTTATCGCTTAAAGTAGTAGGCTATAATGGTGGTCCAGGAGGCTCTGCTACAGTTATAGATGATGGTATTTATCTAAATCTTACACCTACCGCTGGCAATGTTGAGTTTATTTTACCAGATGCTACTACTGTTCCTGGTAGAATATACATTATGCGAAACGTATCCGATAATCAAACAGCTGTTATTTATACATTTGGAGGTAATGCCACCCCAGGTGCTGGAGTTGAGTTCTTCCCAGGCGATAGCAGAATAAGTCTCGGCCCTTTTGGCTCAGTAAGTATGACGCCTGATACTGCTGGTGATGGTGGTGATCGAACCAAGACACTTGTCTTTATAAGTGATGGTTCCAACTGGACCTATGGACACTTAGGTTTTTAAAGTCTTTTTATACTATTCATCCCTTAAATTTTAACACCTTTTCCGGTAACATTTTCGGTGTTATTTAGTCTACTAAATACCGACTAAATGTTTAATTAGTACCTTTGCTAATGACTAATGATTTAAAAATGAAGGTAATTCATTCTAAAAATAAAGACATACAACTACCTTTCAAGCAATATATTAGCTTTAAAAAGGTATTTGAATTTTATAAAAAATATACTGAGGATGAGAATCATCCTTACTATAAATCTGCCGTAGAGATTACAGATCACTTAGGTCAGTACACAGACCTCATCGAAGGGTTTGATGATTTTTCGTTACTCGAAAAGTACAATGCTGAGATCGATTTGATGTTAGAAGGGCTTTTCCCTGAAATCCTAACACTCAATGAGATTAAAGCGGCAAGTATCCCATTTTCGTTTACATCATTTAAATTCTCTAAGCGATTAGAAACTATTATTGAAAATGCAGGTGATGATTATGAGTTTCAGATAAGAAACTTAGAGGAAGACAAAATGTATATCAACGCCTGTGCCATGATTCTTGGGTTCTACTATCAAAAACCAATGGATTTGAAACGTCCATTTTTAATTGATATCCCAAATGTAAAAACAGGTGTTCTACACCATTACCGATTGGCATTTAATGCAGATTTTGCTGAAATAGAAAAGACAGATGCAGCACCAGAGATTACAGACGAAGACTACAAGCTGTTATTAGACAGTTTTGATAATATTGATATCTGGAAGGAAAAGTTCCCTCCAAATAGCTATATCTTCAAGGGGTTTGGCATTATGAACATGTTCGATGTCACTACAGACGAAACGTTATCGTCTATGCGAACTGATCTATTGAGGACTGGTGATGATCTTATCAATAATCTTCAGAATGATCTTAGAGAGTTTTTCAATATCAAAGATTTGATGATGGGATTCTCCATATTTGATGTTCAGAACAATAGCCTTTGTGGCACTAAAGCCAAAAAGTCTAAAAGCTTAATTCTCTCTGGTGAGACTTCAGAAAGCTGTGGTGGCTTTTTCTGTGATCACATTATTGATACTGTGTTTACCAAGAAAGAACCTATCGCAATTTCTAATGTTGACCGATACGGAGAGCTTTCAAACAAAAACCTGTTCTTCAAGCGTCTCAAAGAACGAGGCATTAATAGCATCATTCTGTTACCAATTCAAGCTAATGTTAACAATGACTTAGCTGTTCTTGAAATTGCATCACCAAGACCATTTGAGCTGAATTCCGTAAATCAGCAACGATTACGAGATATTATTCCTGCTTTTGAAGCTGCGGTAGAACGTTCTTCGGAAGAACATAGAAATATCTTAGAGGCAACAATTCAGGAGCATTATACATCTATTCACCCAACAGTAAAGTGGCGCTTCTATGAAGCAGCCGAAAAGTATTTTGGTGAGGTAGAAGCCAAAGAGGATAATCCAAAGATTGATGAAATTGTTTTTAATGACGTTTATCCATTGTATGGTCAGTCAGACATAAAAGGATCATCATTGGCAAGAAATCATGCTATACAGGAAGACTTAACCACACAATTGACTTTGGCTATCAATGTATTGAATGAAGCCTGCAAAAGTGAAAATTTACCAATCTATAAAGAGTTAATGTTCCGTGTAGAAGGCTATCTTACTGAAGTAAAGAAAGGTCTGAAAGCTGGTGATGAGATTGGTATCTTAGATTTCCTGAAGATGGATATCTATCCTGTCTTCAATCATGTTAAGGATATTAATGATGATCTTAAGAAGGTTGTCGAAGTGTATATGAACCGCTTAGATAAAGATCTTCATGTGGTTTACGAAAAGCGTAAAGCCTATGAAGATAGCGTTATGATTCTTAACGATAAGCTTTCAAGATATATAGATAAGAAGCAAGAAGAAGCACAAGGCATGTTCCCGCACTATTTTGAGCGTTACAAAACCGATGGTGTGGAGTACAACATGTATATAGGGCAATCTTTAGTGAAGCATAAAACCTTTGATGAACTATATCTCTACAACCTTCGTTTATGGCAATTGCAAAACCTCTATGAGATGGAGCAAGTAGCGTATAACGCAAGAAAGGATATGGATCATGACCTACAAGTTGCGTCTTTGATTTTGGTGCATAGCAATCCTATGGCTATCAAATTCAGAATGGATGAAAAGCAATTTGATGTAGATGGTGCTTACAACATTCGTTATGAGATTATAAAAAAGCGTATCGACAAAGCACATATCAAAGGGACTAATGAGCGCTTAACAACACCTGGAAAAATTGCGATTGTATACTCACAAACTAAAGATGCGCGTGAGTATAGAAAGTACATCAAATATCTTCAGTCTAAAGGTCAACTAGGCAAATTAGAAGAGTTAGAATTAGAAGATTTGCAAGGTGTTTCTGGGCTTAAAGCGTTGCGTGTTGAAGTTATCTATCAAGAGGATTTCAATGAAAAATCTTCAATCACCATTGATGAGTTAATGGAGGAATTAAAGTAATTTCTTATTTTGTAGAATAAACCAAATGTTTTTTCGACTGGACATTGAGCGGAGTCGAAATGACAAGTCATTAACCATTATATGCGCGACGAAAATTTACCCATTTACAAAGCTGTTATTGATAAATGTCCTGACATAGAGCTGAAAGGCAAGAACATGCTCTATACTTCGGACAATGGCTACATGTTTTCATTAATAAATAAAGCTGGAGAATTTGGGTTTCGATTTTCTGAACAACGCAAAAAGGAACTCATCGAGACTTTGAATACTACAGATTTAAAATCTTATGGTGCTATTATGCGAGGCTATGTAAAAATCCCCGAAAACTTATTTGGCGACACTGACTTACTTGCAGAATATCTCAAGGAAAGTCATGCTTACGTCATGTCTTTAGAACCTAAATAGCGTTTAATTCTTTTTTTGATTTTTTGGATCATTTTGCATCAAGACAAAATAGACAAGACTAATTAATATAACATGCTCAACGCAGCTCTAGGATCTTCTCCTCCACTCTGAAGATAGAATGCCACAGCAAAGGCTATAACACTAACTACAATACCAATCATAAAGACTGTGTATGTTGTTCTAAGAAGATTGTATTTCCTATTGAGTACAAGGCCTAGGAAGTAAAGGTCTTTGGATAAAGATCCATACAGATAATCGCGATCTTGCATCATTTCGTTCATAGCCCATTCAAACTCGGACAGGCTCATCTTGTGGAAATTCCCGAAGAAAATAAGATTCACTTTTTTATTGGCTACATCTTCCTTAGTAAACTTTCCTTTAGTAACATTTGGTCTTGTAGCCATAACAGATAATACGATTGAAGCCACAGTAAACCCTGCAAAAATAACCGTTGGCCAGATAAGATAATCGTTAGATGGATTATCGAGTTTAGACACCAAATTAGACAATACTAATGAAATAATAATCGCATTTACAGACAGTAAGATGTTCGCTTTCGTATCGGCAATATCACTCAAAGTGATATGGTTTCTTAATGCCACTCTGAACATGGTTTCAATACCACGTTCTGGCAGTACTACTTTACTTTTCTTAAAAGCAAGTTCCTCCTTCTTATGTTTTAGCTTTGTGCTTTCTTGCTTAAGTTTCTTTTGAGATTTTAGTAACTGCGCAAGGTTTTTGCCTTTAGCCTTTTCCCAATTCGATGATGCATGGTCTGTATAAAATCGATGATGATTAGATAAGAAATCGATATTCATCTCTAACCATTCACTCTCAGTCATTACTTTTTGCTGTGTTAGCTCCCACTCTTTTCTTAGCAGTGCTTTATAATCTGCATAATTTTTACTCCCTATATGAGCACAATCCGCATCTCTAATGATTTTCTCTAGAATATTCTTAGGCTCATACTCCATTTCTGTAGCCAAAATAATGGCTTCAATAGCTACAATATCTTTTTCTGAAACACTTTCATTTTGTAAAAAGTTGCGTGCAATTAAAGCACTCTGTGCTTCATGTCCCTTAAGCACTTTTGTATACCCTGTGTCATGAAACCATGCTGCTAGAAGCAATTGGTGTGCTTCATCTTCAGCTATTGCTTCACCTTCTATAAGCTCTTGGGTTTTCTCAACAACACCTTTGGTATGTGCCAGATTATGAAACACGAAAGTATTCTCGAGATTCTCATTCAAGTAATTAACAACATACTTTTCAGCTTTTTCAATTAGTGAGCTCATAAGTCTAAAGGATTTATCAAGTAAAAATACTAAACTTTAATTTACCAAAAATTCAAGTATAGATAACGCACTTTTTTGTCGTAAATTATAGCAAAAATTACATCTTGTAATGACCAGCCAAATCTGTAAGGAAATTGGCTGTTTTTCGACTATGTATAAGTTGTAAAAAGCATATCATATTAACTAAAAAAGAAAGGAACCAATAGTATGCTTACATGGAAAGACGTCATTAACTTTTCCGTTAATGGAAACCCAATTCCAGACAGACGTGTCGAGAAGACTGAAGCCGAATGGAAAGCTCAGTTAACTCCAGAACAATTCAGAATTGCTAGGCTAAAAGGAACCGAAGCTCCACATAGTGGCGCCTTGTGTAGTATCTATGACGAAGGCAAGTACAATTGTATTTGTTGTGATACACCTTTGTTCGACTCTACCATAAAGTTTAGTTCTGGTACAGGATGGCCAAGTTTTACACAGCCCATTAAAGATAATGCCATAAAGTACGAAAGAGATACGTCTTATGGTATGGTTAGAGTTGAAGTTATGTGCAACACTTGTGATGCGCACTTAGGGCATGTATTCCCAGATGGCCCTGAACCAAGTGGATTGCGCTATTGCATTAATTCTGAATCTATGCAGTTAGAAAAGGAGGCCACACATGACAACTAAAAACATACAAACAGCAACGTTTGGAGGTGGCTGTTTTTGGTGTACCGAAGCTGTTTTCCAAGAAGTAAATGGTGTAGAAAAAGTAGTTTCAGGATATTCTGGAGGAAATGCTCCAGGGAAACCTACTTATCGTGAGGTATGTTCTGGATTGACAGGTCATGCTGAAGTCGTCCAAGTGACTTTTGATGCGAATGTGATTTCGTATGAAGACATTTTGGTGATTTTTATGACGACTCACGATCCCACAACCTTAAATCGCCAAGGTGCAGATGTTGGCACGCAATATCGTTCCGTAATCTATTATCATGATGATATACAAAAAGAGATTGCAGAAGTCGTCGTTAAAGAGATTACGCCTTATTATGATAATCCAGTGGTAACGGAAATAAGCCCGCTAGATATATTCTATGAAGCAGAAGATTATCATCAAGATTATTACAGAAACAATCAGTCTCAAGGCTATTGTAGCTTTGTAATTACGCCTAAATTGACTAAACTTCGAAAGCTTCAAGCGGATAAGTTGAAATAATTCAAACTAAAAAAGAAAGGACAAGTAACATGTCAAATCATACAGAGCAAGCACAAGTGTTTCATGCTCCCAAATTTAATGTAGACCAATGGATTGATGCTAATGGGCAAAAGACAAGTCCAATTAAGCTTTCAGACTTTAAAGGGAAGTTTAAGATTGTCTATTGTTTTCAAAGCTGGTGCCCAGGTTGTCATAGCAAGGGCTTACCAGACTTAAAGAAAATGGTCGATGCACTAGAAGGAAACGAGGATATTGTGTTTTTAGCTATTCAAACAGTTTTTGAAGGTTTTGAGTCCAACACTTATGAGAAGATCATCAAAACCCAAGAGCAATATGAACTTAAAATCCCTTTTGGGCACGATGCTGGCGACGATGGTAAATCGCGTTCCAACATAATGACCAGTTACCAAACTGGAGGCACGCCTTGGTTTATATTCATTGATAGAAATGATAAGGTTGTATTCAGTGATTTTCATCTAAATCCAGATGCAGCTATTGCATTTTTGAAGGAGATTACCAAATCATGAGTGCAGTAATAAAACTCTATGGCGTAGATCGCTGTCATAAAACTCAATACTACAAAACATTCTTAGGAACTCGTAATCTAGATTACGAGTTCCTAGATGTTGAAGCCAATACAGATTATGCAGAAGAATTGCGTAACTTATACGAGAATAGGAAACTTAATTTCCCTACAATAACCATCGGAACAAAGAAGCTAAGAAATCCATCTGATAAGGATTTACAAAAGTGGATTGATAAATTACTATGAAACTAAATCTAGACGATACGTTCAATATAGAATTACCTGCAGATCCTGTCATGGAGAATACTAGACGACAGGTTTTTGAAGCATGCTTCTCTTATGTAAAGCCAAGAAAACCTTCTGCTACTCAATACATACATGCATCACAAGAAATGGCTAAAGCTCTTGGAATAAAATCCAAAGATTTAGACTCTAAAGCTTTTTTGGATATCTTTTCTGGGAATGAAGTCATGGAAGACTCCAATCCTTATGCGATGTGTTATGGAGGTCATCAATTTGGACATTGGGCAGGTCAGCTTGGAGATGGTCGTGCAATTAATCTTGGCGAAGTTGTTCATGATAATAATCGTTGGGCGCTACAGCTCAAAGGCGCAGGAGAAACACCATATTCCAGAACCGCGGACGGATTGGCTGTATTGCGATCGTCCATAAGAGAATACCTGTGTAGTGAAGCCATGTATCATCTCGGTGTACCAACAACTAGAGCCTTATCTTTAATGTTAACCGGAGATCAAGTGTTGCGAGACATGCTGTACAATGGTAATGCTGCTTACGAAAAAGGCGCTGTCGTTTGTCGAGTAGCACCAAGTTTTTTGAGATTTGGCAATTACGAAATTTTTGCAGCTAGACAAGACCACAAGAATTTAAAAGTCCTAGTGGATTACACTATCAAACATTTCTTTTCGCATCTTGGTGAACCTTCAAAAGAGGTATACTTAAAGTTCTTTCAGAAAGTCACAGATAGAACCTTAGACATGATTATTCATTGGCAGCGTGTAGGTTTTGTACATGGCGTCATGAATACCGATAATATGTCCATCCTAGGATTAACTATAGATTACGGTCCTTATGGATGGCTGGAAGGTTTCGATTTTGGTTGGACACCAAATACCACAGACAAGCAACATAAGCGCTATCGTTATGGTAATCAGCCTAACATAGGATTATGGAATTTATACCAATTGGCAAATGCCTTATATCCATTAATTGAAGCGACTGAACCTCTGGAGACTATTTTAAATTCTTATAAGTCAAATTTTGAAGTCAAGTCTTTGGAAATGATGCGTTCCAAGTTAGGTTTAATCGATACGGATAAAGATGATAAAAAGCTTATCGCTGCTCTCGAAGATTTACTATTAGCTTCAGAAACTGATATGACTATTTTCTTTAGAAACCTTAGCAGATTGAAAAAAGATAATTCTGAAAATGGCTTGAAATTGGTTCATGATGCGTTCTACAATCCAACCGAGATTTCAGATAGTCTGAGGCAACAATGGACTCTTTGGCTTGAAAGTTATACAGAACGTCTTCAAAAAGAATCTTTATCTGATGACGAACGACAAGCTAAAATGAATTCTGTAAACCCAAAATATGTGTTGAGAAATTATATGGCGCAATTGGCAATAGATGATGCTGACAAAGGTGATTATAAACTCATTGACGAGCTATTCAATATGCTCAAAAACCCTTATGATGAACAACCTGAATACGAAAAGTGGTTTGCTAAACGTCCCGAATGGGCTCGACACAAAGTAGGCTGTTCCATGCTATCCTGTAGTTCATAAATACGTTATGTTAGAAAAAATTGCATTAGGAGGTGGTTGTCATTGGTGTACCGAAGCTGTGTTTCAGGCGTTGCTTGGTGTAGAAAAAGTTGACCAAGGCTATGTAGCATCTAGTGGTGATTTTGAAAGTTTTTCTGAAGCGGTTATTGTTCACTTTAATCCTGAAATGATTTCGTTAGAAATACTGATAGAAATTCACTTGCATACCCATAAGGGTACTAGTGACCATTCTATGCGAGACAAATATCGTTCAGCTATCTATACCTATTCAGCAACACAAAACACAACGTGCAAGCAAATTATTGATAGGCTTCAAGATGAATTTGAACATCAATTGATAACCAAAGTTTTACCCTTTGAAACTTTTAAAGCATCGCGCGAAGCCATTCAAAATTATTACAGGAAGAATCCCGAGAAACCGTTTTGCGAAAAATTTATTAATCCAAAACTGAAGTTTCTGTTAAATACTTACGACAAACATGTCGATGAGAATAACATTTTATACAAAACAGTGTAAGTAGAATCATGAAAAGTACTAGACTAAACATACCAAATCATAAAGGCATAAACCTTAACGCTTATTTAGAGCTTCCTGCCAACCAGAAACCAAATTACTACGCCATTTTTGCACACTGCTTTACGTGTAGCAGCACGCTTGGTGCCGTAAAAAATATTAGCAGATCATTGACCAATCATGGTTTTGGTGTATTGCGTTTCGATTTTACAGGCTTAGGAAGAAGCGAAGGGGAATTTGCAGACAGCCATTTTTCAGCCAATGTAGATGATTTAATAGCTGTACATAGCTATATGAAGGAACACTACGATGCGCCTTCATTACTCGTGGGGCATTCGTTGGGTGGTGCTGCAGTACTAGTTGCAGCATCAAAACTAGATGATGTAAAAGCTGTAGCTACTGTAGGCGCTCCTGCAACTGTTGGCCATGTAAAACACTTATTCTCTCATGCTATTGAAGAGGTGCAAGATAAAGGCGAAATTGAAGTCAATATAGGTGGAAGACCATTTGTGATTGATTCCGATTTTGTGAATGATTTTGATAATACCGATTTACCAACAATTGTAAAACAACTAAGGAAGCCACTTCTTATTATGCATTCGCCTTTTGATACTATAGTTGGTATAGAAAACGCGCAACAATTGTATCATAATGCGCATCATCCTAAAAGTTTTGTTACTCTCGATAATGCCGATCACTTATTGAGCAAAACTGAAGACAGTCTTTATGTTGGAGATGTTATAGGCACTTGGGTGAAACGTTATTTTCCAAGGAAAGACAATAGAATTTTGGATACTGAAGGTGAACAGTTAGTAGGTCACCTCAACTTAGTTGAAGATAATTTTACAACCTATATCCAAACCAAGAATCATAGTATCGTAGCTGATGAACCTGCGTCTATTGGTGGCGATGACTTTGGTCCTTCTCCATACGAATACCTCAATGCTGGTTTGGCTGCATGTACAGCTATGACTCTAAAAATGTATGCCAATAGAAAACAATGGGATTTGCAAGAAGTCTTTGTATACATTACCCATTCTAGAAAGCATAGTGATGACTTGAACATAGAGTTAGACAAGCCAACTTACTTAGATCATATCAACAAAAAGTTGAAGTTTGTAGGTAATCTAGATGAGGCACAGAAGCAAAGACTTAAAGAAATCGCTTCTAGATGCCCTGTTCACAAAACCTTAGCTAGTGAGGTGATTTTTAATACTGAAGTGCTTGTTTAGCCCAATGAATAACTTGCCTAGTTTCCTCAAACGTTGTCGAGATGTAATTAAAACAGCACTAGCGATTAGGTCTCGACTGCGCTCGACCTGACACTTTTATTATTGGTAAAAAAGATGATTCGAAGTAACGTTCACTTGGTTTAGTATCGAATTCCACTAAAGAATAAACGTTTAATAATATTCAGTTTGGTTTTAGTGTACTTGTAATATTTCAGGTTTAGTTCTAGCCAATTAGGCTTTTCGAGCATTGCTTTTTGATGTGAAAACGTATCAAAGCCAAACTTACCATGATAGCTTCCAAAACCACTATGACCAACACCACCAAAAGGTAGTTTATCATTCGAATAATTCATAATGGATTCATTAATACTACCACAACCAAATGAAATTTCGCTGAGAATGCGTCTCTTTACTGATCTACTTCCAGAGAAAACATAGCATGATAACGGTTTTTCATACCGTCTGGTAATCGCAATGGCTTCATCTAGGTTTCTATACGTTAATACTGGTAAAATAGGTCCAAATATTTCCTCCTGCATCACAGCGTCATCCAAATTAACAGGATATAAAACTGTGGGTTCTATATATCGTTCACCTTCATTGACATTACCGCCATAATAGACATTATCGTTAGTTAACATACTTTGCAATCGCTTCAGATTATGGTCATTGATGATTTGCAAAAAATTACCTCTATCTATGCTATAATTGTGCTTTTCAATTTCTGCAACCAACTTCTTCAGGAACTTCTCCTTGATATCTTCATGAACCAGAATGTAATCTGGAGCAACACAGGTTTGCCCAGAATTTAAAAACTTGGCCCAAACCATACGTTTTATTCCCATACTAAGGTTTGCATCCTTATGGAAAAACGTTGGGTTCTTCCCTCCCAACTCCAAAGTCACTGGAGTTAAATGCTTGGCTGCAGCTTGATAAATAATTTGTCCAACTTTAGGACTACCTGTAAAGAAAATCTTGTCAAAACGCTGTTCTAATAATGCTGTAGTTTCAGGCACGCCGCCTTCAATCACATGAAAAAAGCCTTTATCAAAATTGGAGTTGATTAGCTCTGCCATTAATGCACTAGTATTTGAGGGCAACTCACTAGGTTTCAGGATTACGGTATTACCAGCTGCAATTGAAGCGATTGATGGTATAAAACACAAATTGTAAGGATAGTTCCACGCTCCAATAACCAGAGTAACACCAAGGGGTTCCTTAAGGATATAACTTCTTGCTGGGAAATTAAAAAAGTTAGTACTGACGCGTTCTTTCCGAGCCCATTGGTCTAAGTTCTTTATCGCATTATCAATTTCATGATAAATAAGATACAACTCAGTGAGGTAGTTCTCTGTCTCAGATTTTTTGAAGTCTTTATAGATAGCCTCATGCAAACGACTTTCATTATCTTTTAGAAGACGTTTCAACGTCTTTAATTGTTCTTTTCTGAACTTTAAAGACTTCGTTCCCTGAGATAAGAAGAAATTTCGTTGAGATTCTAAAAGCGCATCATAGTTCATAGTAGACTTTTTGTAAAAATAGGAATTATTAAAAAGAATCCTTTCCTGTAAAATGTATACGCCTTTCTGTAAAATGTATACATCTGAGATCGAGTTGCATAATACCTTTGTACCAACAATTTAAGTATAATTCGACAAATGCAAGAAGTCAATTAAGTGATGATAAAAAAAACATTAAAAATATTAAAACGCATGTTATTAGGAATATTAGGTGTTATTGTAGCAATAGGAATATTAGGCTTTGTTTTTGTTAATACAAGCCCACAATTTGGAGGCACCCCTTCAGAAGAAAGTTTGGTAAAAATTAACAGCTCTCCTAATTATGAGAACAAGGCTTTCAAAAATTTAGAACACACGCTTCAGAGTACAGGATTTAAATTAAGTACTATTCCAGAGTTTTTTACTTCTGGTAATGGAAAGACACCAACCAAGGAATTACCTCAGAAGAATTTATCTGCTTCATATTTTGAAAACGAATTAAACCAACCTAGAATAACTTGGTTTGGGCATTCTGCTTTGCTAATAGAGTTAGATGACACTACCATTTTTATAGACCCAATGTTAGGAAATGTTCCTGCGCCTCACCCTTTATTGGGAAGTGGACGATTTAACGAAAAGTTACCGATTACTATTGAGGAATTACCAGAGATAGACATTGTATTAATCTCTCACGATCATTACGATCACTTAGATTACGAATCTATTACTAAACTAAAATCGAAGGTAAAACAGTTTTATGTTCCATTGGGTATTAAAGCACACCTTACTGAATGGGGTGTTGAAGGAGATAGAATTCAGGAGTTTGATTGGTGGGAAAGTACCAATTTCAATGACATAGAATTTGCAGCTACACCAGCACGCCATTTTTCTGGACGTGGTTTTACAAGAAATAACACATTGTGGTGTTCTTGGGTGATTAAATCTAAAAACACGAGCATGTTTTTTAGTGGAGATAGTGGTTATGGCAAACACTTCAAAGATATTGGTGAACAATATGGTCCGTTTGATTTTGCGATGATGGAATGTGGACAGTACAATGAGCAATGGTCTCATATTCATATGATGCCAGAAGAAACAATTAAAGCGACTATAGATGTTAGAGCCAATATAATGATGCCAATACATTGGGGTGCTTTTAAGTTGGCATTGCATGCCTGGAATGAACCTGTTATGAGAGCATCTAAAACAGCCTCTGAAAATGGAATTAAAATGCTTACACCAAAAATAGGTGAAGCCATATTGATAAATGATGAAAATTATAGTACCACAGATTGGTGGACAACGATTGGTGAGATTTAAATCATACACCGTTTTTTGATTGATTGGTAGAAAACTGTCGTCCGGAAAACTTTCTTGACGGCAGTTTTTTCTTCTGTAAAATGTATACGCCTTTCTGTAAAATGTATACATCTGAGGTTGCGTCGCATAATACCTTTGTATCAACAAAACTGATAACAATTAAAAAATATAAATCATGAGTACAACAGCATTAATCACAGGAGCATCAAGTGGCATTGGAAAAGAATTGGCTAGAATACATGCTGAAAGCGGTGGCAACGTCATTATTGTGGCGAGGCGACAAGAAAAATTGAACGACCTAAAGGCTGAATTAGAGCAAAAGCATAATGTGAAAGTTATGACTATTGTCAAAGATCTTAGTAAGCCTGAAGCAGCTAGAGAGTTATTTACTGAAGTAAAGCAAACCGGAATCCAAGTAGATTATTTAATCAATAATGCAGGTTTTGGTCTGCGTGGAAAGTTCCATGAACTTTCATGGGAACGCCAACAGCAAATGATTAATCTCAATATGGCAGCACTTACAGAATTGATGTATTTGTTCTTACCAGAAATGATCAAAAGAAATAGTGGTAAAATATTGAACACATCGTCTACGGCTAGTTTTATGCCTGGTCCATTACAAGCCATTTACTTTGCGTCTAAAGCTTATGTAACGTATCTAGGAAATGCCATTGCAGAAGAATTGCACGACACAAATGTTACAGTAACCACACTTATGCCTGGTGCAACAGAAACAGAATTTGCTGCAACGTCTGGTATGGATGAAACTGGCTTATTCGAAAAAACAGTAACTGCACGTTCTGTAGCTGAAGATGGTTACAACGGCATGATCAAAGGAAAGCTAGATGTAGTTTCTGGGTTAACCTTCATGCAAAATATAATGATGAAGTCTCTTCCATTTACACCAAAGAAAATGGTCTTAAAGCAGATTAGACAGATGCAGGAAGTCGAAAACTAATTGTAAGTTTGATATATCTATATATAATGGAAGACATTTTTCATATAAAATCAATTACTGAAGCCAACAAGCTTTTTGGTATGCCACCTCCAAAGCATCCCTTGGTCTCAGTAATGTGGGCAAAGGATTTCCCTGATTTTAATCGGTACAAAGGCGTTAAGTTCAACACTGATCTTTTCATGATATCCTTAAAAGATGGTATTACTGGTTCTATGGGTTATGGTCGTAATAGTTACGATTTTAACGAAGGCACATTAATTTTTTCAAAACCCAATCAGGTGATGTCTTCAGAAGAAAAAAATATAGAAGACAACTCTAAAGGCTGGATGCTTTTGTTTCATCCAGATTTAATTAGAAAATCTGAACTCGGTAGTACTATTAGTAATTACACCTTTTTTGACTACGAAGTTCACGAAGCTTTGCATCTATCCGATGAGGAGCAGGAAACAATCACAGAATTGATACATAAAATAGAAAAAGAGTACAATCAAAATATTGATAAGCATAGTCAAAAGCTAATTATATCCAATATTGAACTAATCCTCGATTATTGTATGCGCTATTATGACCGACAGTTTTATGTTCGTACAAATCTTAATCAAGATCATGTTTCTGAATTTGAACATTTGCTAAAAGAGTATTTCGCTTCCGAGAAGCCTTCAGAACTAGGCTTACCCTCAGTAAGATATTGTGGTGAAGCTCTAAATATGTCACCCAATTACCTCAGCGATTTGCTAAAAAAGGAAACTGGCAAAAACGCTAAAGATCACATTTATGCTTTTGTAGTCAACAAAGCAAAGAATCGCCTCCTTGGAACGACAAACTCCATAAGCGAAATTGCATACGACCTTGGGTTTGAATATCCTCAACATTTTAGTAAGTTATTCAAATCTAAAACAGGCATGAGTCCTGCAAAGTATCGCTCGATGAATTAATTTTATTTAAAGTTTAGCTTCTTTTTTACGTCTAACATTAAATGTCAAAAAAGTCTTAACTTTAAATTTGCATTTAACTAACTCATTTATGAAGCTTAAATATTCCCTTTTAACAGTTGCAAGTCTTGTGCTTATAAGTTCTTGTGCTACTTTCAAGCCTCAATACAAAGATTCTTCTGCACAAGTTGAATTCCCTGATAAGAACATTGCACATTCCTTCTACCTCATTGGTGATGCTGGTAATTCTCCACTAGGAGATACTTCAAATGCCTTAGATATGTTTGCTTCCGAGCTAGATGGTGCTTCGGAAAATAGTACAGCAATTTTTCTTGGGGATAATATTTATGAAAAAGGATTGCCAAAAAAATCTAGTCCCGACTATGAGTTGGCAAAGCATCGCATAAAAATTCAAACAGATGCTGCTGAGAATTTTAAGGGCAGAACAGTATTTATCCCAGGAAATCACGATTGGTATTCTGGTATTGGTGGTCTTAAGGATCAGGAAAAGTTTGTAGAGGATGAATTGGGTAAGAATACGTTTTTACCAGAGAACGGTTGCGCAATAGATAAGATTCATATTTCTGAAGACATAGAATTAATTATTATAGACAGTCATTGGTACGTCACCAACTGGAACAATCATCCTACCATAAATGATGATTGTGATATTAAAACAAGACAAGGCTTTTTAGACGAGTTCGATAGCCTTATTAAAAAAGCACGTGGTAAAACTACAATTGTGGCCATCCACCACCCAATGTATACCAATGGTTCACATGGTGGTCAGTTTACTTTTGCAGATCACATGAAACCGCTTCCTATTCTTGGGACTCTAAAAAATGTGATTAGAAAAACGAGTGGTGTTGCTAACGTAGATCTTCAAAATTCGAGATACAATGAATTAAAAACACGCTTGGTAACATTGGCTCAAGCCAATAAAAAAGTGGTTTTTGTCTCTGGTCATGAGCATAACCTTCAATATTTAATAGAAGACAATCTACACCAAATTGTTAGTGGCTCTGGTTCCAAGGTTTCTGCAGTACGCAATGTTGGCAGCGGACAGTTTGGATATGGTACTCCTGGTTATGCCAAACTCGATGTCTTTGAAGATGGATCTTCGCATGTGACATTCTACTCAACTGATGACCTAGAAATTGTTTTTGAAACGCAGGTTTTCCCTCCTAACGAACTCAAAACTAATGTCAATTATAACGATAATATGGCATCACATACATCTGCATCTATTTATTCTGAAGAAGAAACAGATGTAGGAGGCTTTCACAAATTCCTTTGGGGTGATCGTTATCGAAAGTATTATAGCACAAAAGTTAAAGCTCCAAATGTAAAACTCGATACATTATTTGGAGGGTTGTCACCTGTTAGAAAAGGTGGTGGAAATCAGTCTAAATCGCTTCGGTTAGAAGACGAAAATGGCACACAGTATGTGATGCGTGCTTTGAGAAAACAAGCATTACAATATTTGCAAGCGGTATTATTTAAAGACCAATATATCGAAGGCCAATTCGATGATACTGCTACGGAAGATTTAATCCTTGATATTTTTACAGGTGCGCATCCTTATGCACCTTTCGTTGTTGGTGATCTTGCTGATGCAATAGGCGTATATCATACTAATCCTGTTTTGTACTATGTTCCGAAGCAAGAACACTTAGGTGCTTATAATGATGAATTTGGTGATGAGTTGTATATGATTGAAGAACATACTTCTGAAGGTCATAGTGATAAAGCAAGTTTTGGTTATCAAGACAAGCTATTGAGCACTGACGATATGATGAAGAAGATTCATAAAGATGAAGACATTGTCATTGACGAAGCCTCATATATCAAAGCCAGATTGTTTGATATGCTCATTGGCGATTGGGATAGACACCAAGACCAATGGCGCTGGATAGAGTTCAAAGAAGATGGTAAGAAGGTGTATCGCCCTATGCCTAGGGATCGTGACCAGGCGTTTTCTATTATGTCTGATGGGTTTTTACTTGGTGCTGCTGTGAAGTTAGTCCCAACAGCTCGATTGCTTAGAGAATATAGTGATGACTTAGAAGATGTAAAAGGGGTGAATTTTGAGCCATATCCTTTGGATATGGAATTAATTATGCAATCTGGAAAAGACATTTGGGATGCACAGGTTAAGCACATTCAGGATAACGTTACCGATGCTGTTATCGAAACTGCTTTTATGAATATTCCTGAGGAAGTTAGAGATGAAACGGTAGATGACATTAAGCGCAAACTAAAAGCACGACGTGGAAACCTTCAGAAAATATCGGATCGTTATTATCAGCTTATTAATCAATATGCTGTTATCAAAGGCACTAATAAAGACGATTGGTTTGACATAGAGCGTATGCCTAATGGACAAACCAAAGTCACTGCATATCGAATCAAAAATGGAGAGAAAAAAGACAAGTTCCATGAACGCACTTATACTTGCGATGACACTAAAGAGATATGGATTTATGCCTTAGACGATGATGATATGTTTTATGTGTTTGGTGAAGGTGATAGAGAAATCAAAGTCCGTTTAATTGGTGGACAAAACAATGACACTTACAATATAGAGAACGGCAAACGCATTACTTACTATGATTACAAATCCAAGAACAATACTGTAATTACTAATAAAGGCAAACAAAAGTTTTCTGACAATTACAATACGAATGTCTACGACTATAGAAAATTAAAAAACAATACTGTACAGATTTTACCAAGTCTAGGAGCTAATCCAGACGATGGTTTTAGAATCGGTGCTAATGCAGTATTTACTAACTATGGTTTTGAGCGCAATCCATTTAGTGCGCAACATCAAATTACTGCAGCATACTATTTTGCAACTAGTGGTTTTGATTTTAATTATTATGGTGAGTTTGCCAATCTATTCCCGAACATAAACCTTGGTTTCGAAGCGCACTTTAATAGTCCAAACTATGCTGTAAATTTCTTTGGTTTTGGTAACGAAACTCCAAATCCTGAAGCTGATGAAGATGATGGTCTCGATGTTGATTTAGACTATAACCGTGTAAAAATAAGAACTCTTAGTGCCAAGCCTTCTTTGGTATGGAGAGGACAACAAGGTGGACAGTTTAAGCTTGGTGTGTTATACGAATCTAATGAGGTGGATAGAACTGCAGGGCGTTTCATAAGTATGCTTCCTTCTGACGATGCAGTATTTGACAAGCAAGATTTTTATGGTGCTGAAGCTGAGTATAATTTTGAGAATAGAGATAATGACGCCTTCCCTACTCTAGGAATGCATACTTCGTTGATAGTAGGCTACAAAAACAATGTAAGTACTGAGAAAGGGTTTGGGTACATCATCCCACAATTAGGCTTTGATTATAAACTAGTGCCTAGTGGTCAGGTGGTTTTGGCAACAAATTTTAATGCACACATTAATCTAGGTAATGATTTTGAGTTCTATCAAGGTGCTACATTAGGTGCTAATAATGGTCTCAGAGGTTATCGTTTCCAGAGATTTACGGGGAAAAGTGCTTTTTCCCAATCCACAGATGTACGTTGGAGTTTTAGCAGTTTAAAAACAGGGTTACTTCCAATTCATATTGGTATTTATGGAGGTGTAGATTATGGACGTATTTGGATAGATAATGATAACTCTGATAAATGGAATAACTCTTTTGGAGGAGGTTTCTTTGTCAACATGGCCAAAATGATGACCGCAAATGTTTCTGCATTCAATAGTGACGATGGTCTACGTCTGGCATTTAGATTAGGTTTTGGTTTCTAATGAAAGAACTTTATAAACATCGCTTCGAGATTTTCTTTTGCACTCAGCTCTTTATACTGTTTGGGTCTTTGTTCTTTCCGAGTGTTTTTTTTGAAACCATACTTACTCCTGTTCTCTTTCTGGTTAATGCTGCTGCTGGCATTTTACTAATCTCCAAAAAGAAGAAACTGATGTGGTTTCTAATTATTTTGTTTACAATCTCTCTGATTGTTTTTGGAAGTGATATGATGACAAGAGAGTCTGGGTTTCAGGATAATTTCATTATACGACTTTCGGTCTATTTTGTCTTTTATATGATCGTAACCCATCAAATAATTTTACAAATATGGAACTCTAAAAAGGTTGACAATATTGTAATCATTGGCTTGATGTGTGGTTATATTTCTTTAGGGTTTTTAGCCTTCTTCTTGTTCACAACTATGGAAATAATAGAACCCAATTCATTCAATGGCATTGTTATTCAAACTGAAGGAGCCACCCAAGGTTTAGATTCCATAATGTATTATTCATATATCACATTAATGACCATTGGCTATGGTGATATTACTCCAGCTACACCTTTAGCTCAAAAAGCGGCTATAATTACGGGCTTGGCAGGTCAATTTTATTTAGTTATTGTTACAGCAATTGTTGTAGGGAAGTACATAAAACATTCCTCTAAAGATTAGCTTCTTGGATATAATGATTCTTCAAAAACATTTCAGATTTCTTGTAAAAATCTGAAAAGGTGATTGAAAGTATTTCATAAACGGATTACTTTTGTACATCAACAATACTCAATGGATTATTATTTAATACTAACCGCCTTAGTTACACTTGCAGCTGTTTTTGGCTATATCAATGTTCGATTTCTAAAATTACCCAACACTATTGGGTTAATGCTCATTACCATAGTATACACCTTAGCTGTTTTTGGCTTGAGTTATTTTGATGACACCTTACTTCAAACTGAAATAGAATTTATACGCCAAATTGATTTCAAAGATTTGCTCTTGGATCACATGCTTAGTTTCTTACTCTTTGCAGGTGCTATGCATACTAATTTCCAGCAATTAAAAGTGCAGCGTTGGCCTATACTTTTGTTCTCTACGCTTGGTGTTGTAGTGTCTACATTTTTGGTTGGAATCGCCATGTATTTTGTACTTGGACTTATTGGTCTTGAAACAAACTTTATTTACTGCTTGCTCTTTGGTGCATTAATTTCTCCTACAGATCCTATTGCTGTTTTGGGCATCTTGAAAAAAGCTGGTGTACCCAAAAAACTAGAAACTAAAATTGTCGGTGAATCACTATTCAATGATGGTGTTGGTGTTGTTGTGTTCTTAACCATTTATCAAATTGCTTCTGGTAGTGGTTCTGTAGAAATCTCGGAAATAGCAAAACTGTTTGGTGTTGAAGTGATTGGTGGTATTGCATTTGGATTACTTTTAGGATGGCTTACCTATAGAATGCTGAAGTCTATTGATGATTTTGATATTGAAGTAATTATCACTTTAGCGATGGTAATGGGTGGTACTATTTTAGCTCAAAAACTTCATATTTCTGCACCTTTGGCTATGGTTACTGCTGGATTGGTTGTAGGTAATGATACCATAAGAAGTAATGCAATGTCTGATACTACCGAACTCTATGTCGATAAATTCTGGGAGCTTATTGATATTCTCCTCAATGCCATTCTTTTTGTACTGATTGGGATGGAAATGCTCGTGTTAGTTTACGACAAAAACTATTTCTTGGCTGGAGCTTTAGCAATTCCTATTGTATTGGCTTGTCGTTATGTATCATTATTATTACCTGTAAACCTTTTCAAGAAAAAGCTAGATTTTGTTCCAAAAACGAATACTATAATGACTTGGGGAGGACTTCGAGGTGGTATCTCAATAGCGCTGGCATTAGGTTTATCTCAAGACATGAATAGAGACATGTTTTTGGTAATTACCTATGTGGTGGTGGTATTCTCTATACTGGTTCAAGGATTAACGATTGGTAATCTGGTAAAAAAGATTCAGGCTAAAAACAAATCAGCCTCATCATAAATGACAAGGCTGATAAATATTTTAAAAGTCGTCTTCTAATTAAGACACCGCTTTCAATTTCTTTAAAGTTGTTTTAGTAAGCTTATCTTGTGCATAGGCTTTGGTAACGTTGAGTTTTTTCTCATCGCTCGACGGCATTTCAAACATGGCATCCGTTAATATCGCTTCACACAATGAGCGTAGTCCTCTGGCTCCTAATTTGTATTCAATCGCTTTATCTACAATAAACTCTAAAGCACCATCGGTAATAGCAAACTCTATATCGTCCATGGCAAAAAGCTTCTTGTATTGCTTTATGATAGCATTTTTAGGCTCTGTAAGAATCGCTCTTAGCGTATTGGCATCTAAAGGATTCATGTGTGTTAATACAGGTAAACGTCCAATAATTTCAGGAATCAAACCAAAATCTTTTAAATCCTTTGGAATAATGTACTGTAATAAATTATCATTGTCTACAACCTCATCTGCCTTGGAAGCACTATAACCAACGGCCTGCATGTTCAGACGTTTAGAAATAATACGCTCTATACCATCAAAGGCTCCTCCCGCAATGAACAGAATGTTTTCAGTATTAACTTCAATAAATTTCTGATCTGGATGCTTACGTCCTCCTTTTGGTGGTACATTTACTGTGGTACCTTCAAGCAATTTAAGTAATGCTTGCTGAACACCTTCACCAGAAACATCTCTAGTGATTGAAGGGTTGTCACTCTTGCGTGCAATCTTATCGATTTCATCAATAAAAACGATTCCTTTTTCAGCTTTTTCAAGGTTATAATCTGCAGCTTGTAGCAGTCTCGTTAGAATACTTTCTACATCTTCACCTACATAACCCGCTTCTGTAAGTACAGTGGCATCAACAATTGCCAAAGGCACATTGAGCATCCTTGCTACAGTTTTGGCCATTAATGTCTTCCCTGTACCAGTTTGCCCAACCATAACAATATTGGATTTTTGAATCTCAATACTATCTTCGGATGGTGGTTGTAATAATCGCTTGTAGTGATTGTATACCGCGACAGACATAATCTTCTTGGTATACTCCTGACCAATGATATATTCGTCTAGGAAAGCCTTTATTTGCTGAGGCTTTCTGAGCATCAGCTCAGCAGATAATTCGGAATTATCGCTTTGCTTAGATTCTTCTAAGACAATACCATGAGCTTGTTCTATACAACGGTCGCAGATATGTGCATCCAAACCTGCAATCAACAAATTGGTTTCAGGTTTTTTCCTTCCACAAAACGAACATTCTAACTCTTCTTTTGACATCTAAATTGTATTAAATACTCGCAAAAAGCGATCTTAATAGTTTACCAATATATTAATTTCTAGACAAAACCTCGTCAATCATACCATATTCAAGGGCTTGATCTGCCTTCATCCAGAAGTCTCTATCACTATCTTCATAGACTTTGTCGTAAGGTTTCCCTGAATGTTTACTGATGATTTGGTATAATTCTTCTTTAAGCTTTAAAATCTCTCTGGCAGTAATTTCTATATCGCTGGCTTGCCCTTGTGCACCTCCAAGTGGTTGGTGGATCATGACTCTAGAGTGTGGTAAAGCACTACGCTTTCCTTTTTCTCCTGCACAAAGCAATACCGCTCCCATTGATGCAGCCATTCCTGTACAAATGGTAGCAACATCTGGTTTGATAAACTGCATGGTGTCGTATATGCCTAATCCAGCATAAACACTTCCTCCTGGAGAGTTAACATAGATTTGAATATCTTTTGACGCATCTGTACTTTCCAAAAACAACAACTGCGCCTGAATGATATTGGCTACCTGATCATTGATTGCTGTCCCCATAAAGATGATGCGATCCATCATTAAACGAGAAAACACATCGAAAATGGCAATATTCATTTGACGCTCTTCAATAATATTTGGTGTTAAGCCAACAGGATACATACTACTTATAATTTTGTTGTAATATGTACTACTGATGCCTTGATCTTTTATCGCAAACTTTTCAAATTCTTTTCCGTAATCCATTAATCTTTTTATGTCTAATATTAATTAATAAAAAAAGCGTAAAACCTTACAGTTTTACGCTCTAAATATAAGGATTTATTCAATAACGATTAACTGTAAAATTCTTTTACAAAATCGTCGTAAGTTATCTCTTTTACCTTAAGATTTGCTTCCTCTTTGTATAGTTTTAACAACTTCTGACTCATCAATTGATCTGATAGTCTTTTTACTTCATCTTTATTAGATAAAATACGAGCAGCAATGTCTTCTAATTCTTTTTCTGAAGGGTCCATTTGACCAAATTGAGCCATCTGAGCCTTAATCATATCCATCGCATAAGCTTTTAAGTCTTCAAACTGCACTTGTAGCTTATACTCTTCAATAAGTTTTCCTTCTATCAACTGATAGCGCATGCTCTTTTCAGACTTTTCATATTCTTCTTTAGCTTGCTCTTCAGTCATTACTTCTTCACCTGCTGTCTGCATCCACTTTGTTAAAAACTCAGCTGGAAGATCGAATTTTGTATTATCTACTAGATATTCAGTAACATCATTCAATAATTTCTGATCTCCTTGTTGTGCAAACTGTTTTTCAGAATCTGTTTTAATTCTCTCTTTAAGCTCAGTCACAGACGTTACATTTCCTTTGCCAAACAGCTTATCGAATAATTCCTGATCTAAGTCAGCTAATTCTCTTGAGTTGATCTCATTCACTGTAAAAGTAACCTCAACATCCAAACCGTGAGCATCGTCATGAGATACCTTAAGGAAGGTCATTAAATCGTGATCGTCTTTAAATAACCCTTTGGTCTTTAATGTAATGATGTCATCTACTTTAGCACCTACAAACTTCTTTTCGTTTGCTTTTCCCTTTATCTTATCTAATGAAATTGTTGCAGGAGTATCTATCCCTTTTTCATCGTTGAAGAATACACCTGTAATCTCGCTATCTGATGTGACTTCGTCTTGAGAAACTAACTTACCATATTGCTTTTGAATATGCTCAACTTGGTTGTTGATCATTTTTTCGTCAGCGATAATGTTGTATTGCGTGATGGCTTTTTTTCCTTTTAGCTTTACTTCGAATGAAGGAGCTAATCCTAATTCGAATTCAAAAGTAAACTCATCAGCATCCCAATCTAAATCGTCTTGCGGCTTTGGTAATGGATTACCTAACACGTCTAGCTTTTCTTCAACAAGATATTTACCTAATGCATCCTGAAGCAATTTATTAACTTCATCTACCAAAACAGCCTTACCGTATTGCTTTTTTACCATTCCCATTGGCACATGTCCTTTTCTAAAACCAGGAATGTTTGCAGACTTACGGTAATCGGATAAAATTTTCTCTACCTTATCGCTATAGTCAGCTTTTGCAATATCTACTTTAACTACTGCATTGAGTTCGTCGATGTTCTCTCTTGTAATATTCATCTTTAAAACCTATAAAAATTGGGCTGCAAAAGTACAACTTTTTTAGTATAGAATCCAAACTTATTAGCTTTTACTAAAGCAATAAAAAGTAAAGATTTCTTCTAATTGTAAAATCTTCACAAATAAGAGCTATCATTTTGGCTGTCAAGGCATTTAAAAAATAAAAAGTTTGCCACTTTTTCATTTTTTTTTAGTTTTGCAAATTGTAATATTATTCTGGCATTTATTAGTTTATGATTTTATTTGTCAGGTATTTACAAAACCCAAATTCTATAATATTAATATAATGAAAAACACCCTACTTATACTGATAGCAGCAATAATATCACTTGGTGCTAATAGCCAACAATTTTCAATTAATAGTGATGGAGAATTTTTCTTAAGTTCTGATGTCAGTTTTACTACATCTGGTATTCCTCTAAAACAAAATGGAACTGGTATTGTTATTATTGAAGCTGGAAACACTTGGTCGGCAAACTCTAACGAATACGTTGACGGAAAAGTTATCATTAAAGGTTTGGGAACTACGCTTGTCAATGCTGGAAATGAAGTAAATAGCTCTCCTTTCGCAATTACAACCGCTATTGGAGATGAAGTAGAAGTAGAATATACGCAGGACACACCTCCTTATGGTGATACTTCGTCATTAGGTACCTATTCCCTTAGTGATGTAGAATATTGGACAGTAACAAAGCTAGAAGGAAATTCAGCAGATTTTGACGCTTCTGGTTTTAGTGAAACTATAGGTGCTACATATAATGGAGAATCTTCATTAAACACTCCTATTGTGGTTAGATTAGAATCTGGGAGTTGGGTTCCTTATACTGAAAACCCTGGGTTTGGCACATTCGCATTAGCAGCGAAAACCGAAACACTTAGTATAACAGATAATTCGTTAAGTAGTGATGATTTTGTAGTTTTCGAAAGTTCTCCAGAAAGCATAAAAGTAAAGGTACCGAATACTATAAGCAATTTAGATATTTCTATTTATGACACGCTTGGAAGATTAGCTGCAGATTATTCAAACATTAGACCTCACAGCATCTCGGACGAAGTTTATTTGACTAACCATAATTTACAAGATGGAGTTTACATCATGCATTTTTACGCCAAAGACGAATCTCTTCGTTTCTCAAAAAAGGTGATTATTAGATAATCGACTTTATTTCAAGAATTCTAATACTTCAGAATAAAAATCTTTAGGATTTTCAGCATGTAACCAATGCCCTGCATTTGCTACTGTTCTTATTTCTGAATTTGGAAAATGATTTGGTATAAGGACTTCATCTTGCGGACCGATATATTCTGATTTATCTCCTCTTAGAAATAATGTTGGTTTAGAATAGATTGCGTGTGCTGATAATACTTCACCAACTTCAGCTACTTCCTCTTTTAATATGGGAAGATTCACTCTAAGTCCAAGCCTTCCTTTTTCTACCCAATACAAGTTTTTGAGTAAAAATTGTCGTGTTCCAAAATCTGGAACATAGTCACTAAGCAACTTATCGGCCTCTCCTCTACTGGTTATAGCATCAAAATCTAAACTAGTCAATCCTTCAAGTATTAGGTCATGGTGTATTGGATAAAATCGTGGTGATATATCTGCAACGATCAATTTTGAAACCAACTCTGGGTATTGCGTTGCGAAGCCCATTGCTGTTTTTCCACCCATTGAATGACCCAATACGATACTATCTTCTAACTCGTAATAGTCGCAGTAATGCTTTAAGTCTTCAACCATGACATCATAATTAAACTCATCATGATGAAAACTACGCCCATGATTGCGTTGGTCTATAAGATGAACCTGAAACCCTTCTTCAGAAAATTGACGCCCAAGGGTTTTCCAATTGTCTCCCATTCCCAAGAATCCATGAAGAATAATGAAAGGGGTTCCGTTTTCTCCTATTATGTTTGAATGCAATAACATTATTTTAGTTTATGTAAATACATTTGAATCACATTTTCAATTCCCATATACAAACTCTCGGAAATTAAAGCATGTCCTATTGATACTTCTAGTAAACCAGGAATATTATCCTTGAAGAATTTAATATTGTCCAAAGAAAGATCGTGTCCTGCATTAACACCAAGGCCTATATTGTTGGCAAGTTCAGCACATTTCGTATAAGGTTCTATTGCTTGCGTATTCCCTAATCCATATTGATGTGCAAATGCTTCAGTGTATAGTTCAATACGATCAGTACCTGTTGCCTTAGCACCCTCAACTTGTCCTAAATCTGGATCGAGAAAGATTGAAGTTCTAATGCCATTACTTTTGAATTCTGCGATAACTTCAGACAAAAAATCTTTGTGCTTCAAAGTATCCCAACCTGCATTACTGGTTATAGCATCCACAGCATCGGGAACTAATGTTACCTGTGTAGGTTTTGCCTCTAAAACCATATCGATAAACTTCGGTATTGGATTGCCTTCAATATTAAACTCAGTATATACTACAGGTTTAAGATCACTTACATCTCTATATCTAATATGACGTTCATCTGGCCTTGGATGCACAGTAACACCCTCTGCTCCAAAACGTTGCACGTCTTTTGCAAACTGAACTACATTGGGCACATCTCCACCTCGCGAATTTCTTAAGGTAGCAATCTTGTTTATATTAACACTTAACTTTGTCATCATTGTAATTTGGAGTACAAAAATACAAAGACAAGCAAGCATTTTGTTGTTATTTTTGATTAATTTGCATGGTCAATTCATACCGAGATATGCCTTTACGACATTACATTATTAATGATATAAAACCCTTGAATATTGATGATCCTATTAGTGATCTTCAATTGTTGTTCAATCAATTAACTTACTCGCACATCCCTATCGAAAAAGATGGAACTTATTTAGGTTGTATGTCGGAAACTGATGCGCATTGCTTTGACGGCACTAAATCTATTGTAGATTGCAACTATACTATTGAGGGTTTCTTTGTAAGACCTAAAACAAATTGGCTAGATGTACTTGAAGCTTTTGCTCAAAACAATACGAATATAATGCCAGTGCTTGATGAAAAGAACAACTACCTAGGCTATTACGAACTCAACGATATTATTGGCTTATTTAACGAAACACCATTTTTTTCGGAACCTGGAGGCATTTTGATTGTTGAAAAAGGATTTCAAGACTTTTCTTTTAGCGAGATAAGTCAAATTGTAGAGTCCAATAATGCTAAGTTATTGGGCGCTTTTATTTCTAAAGTAGAAAGTGATGTTGCTCAAATCACAATGAAGATCGGCAATGCAGGTCTTAGCGATGTTATACAGACCTTTAGGCGTTACAGTTATAATATTGTTTCTGGGCATGAAGAAGATTCCTATATCGAAAGCTTAAAAGAACGCTCTGATTATTTAAAAAAATATCTTGATCTATAACTCATGAAAATTGCCATTTTCGGTCAATCCTATCATAATCACACAGAAGACAGTGTAGACATACTTCTAGACTATCTATCTAACCATACCTCTAAAGTTTTCATAGAAAAAGAATTCTACAAGACTATAAAATCAAAGTCTAGTCTGTCTCTCAACAATTTAAAGACGTTTACCGCACTGGACAACACCTATGACCTTATGGTTAGCATTGGTGGCGATGGTACTATTCTTAGAGCTATCACTAGAGTTGAAGACTTATCAATTCCTATTGTAGGTATCAATACAGGACGATTAGGGTTTTTGGCAACAATTCAACCAGATTTTATTACTCAGGCTTTTGACGATATTCTTTCTGGGAATTATAAAATTTCTGAACGCACACTACTTTGTGTAGAAACCAATCCTGAAAACTCTAGCTTAAAGGAAATGAATTATGCACTCAACGAAATTGCTGTGAGTCGTAAGAACACCACATCTATGATTACTGTTGATACGCATTTGAATGGAGAATTTTTAGCATCATACTGGTCGGATGGGTTGATTATTTCAACGCCAACAGGATCAACAGGATATTCATTGAGCTGTGGTGGTCCTATAATTACCCCAGAAGCCAACAATTTAGTACTTACACCTATTGCACCTCATAACCTTAATGTAAGGCCTTTGGTGATTCCGGACAATACAGAGATACAACTCAAAGTAGATGGAAGAGAGGACCACTATTTGATTTCGCTAGACTCCAGAATAGCTACTTTACCCAATTCTGCTATAGTAACCATAAAGAAAGCCCCTTTCAAAATAAAAATGGTCGAATTAATTGACGAAAGTTTTATTGATACACTTCGAAAAAAAATGCTTTGGGGTGAAGATCGTCGCAATTAAATTCGTTTTAACGACAATGAGCAATAAATCAACTATAATGTTGTTTATGTAACAGACTAATGAGCCTAAATTTATTATAGGCTCATCTTATTTGTTATATTTGCAAACTTTTAAAAATCTATGAGATATTTAATCATATTTTTAATGAGTATCGGTTTTATATACAGTTCACATTCACAGATATATGAAGTTGGTGTATTTGTCGGTGGAAGTAACTTCATTGGAGATGTTGGTGCAACAAACTATATTTCTCCAAATCAATTAGCTATTGGTGGGATTGTAAAATGGAATCGAAGCCCAAGACATTCGTTTAGAGCATCAGTCATTTTCTCGGATTTGGAAGGAATAGACGGAAAATCTGATGACCCTAGACGTATCGCCCGTGGGTACAGTTTTAACACAAGTATCTTAGAGATTTCAGCAGGAATGGAGTTTACCTTTTTCGATTTCAATCTACATGACTCTAAGCCAAAAGTGACTCCATATCTTTATACAGGAATATCTACAGCCAATCATAAGAACTATTATTTTTCTAATACGGGAGAGCGTTTAGATGAAGGCACAAGCAGTTGGGCCTATGGCATTCCTATGGTTTTGGGTGTAAAATCAAATATTTCACCCCATTTAATATTAGCAGCAGAAATTGGTGCCAGGTATACATTTTCTGATGAATTAGATGGTAGTGTTCCAGATGCTGAAGAACTTCAAGTGTTCAGTTTTGGAAATACAAATAGCGACGATTGGTATGTGTTTACAGGAGTAACACTTACTTATACCTTTGGTCGTAAACCTTGTTATTGTAATTATTAAATGAATTTAAAAGATCAAATACTTAAGGAAAAGCTTCCTGCACATATAGCTGTTATCATGGATGGTAATGGTCGCTGGGCTAAGAAAAAAGGTATGATGAGAGTAATTGGTCACGAAAAAGGTACTGAAGCAGTAAGACAAACGGTTGAAGCCTCTGCCGAGCTTGGTATCAAACATCTTACCCTGTATGCTTTTTCTACTGAAAATTGGAATAGACCAAAGCTAGAAGTTCAAACACTTATGAAACTTCTGGTTAAGTCTCTGAAAAAAGAAATAAAAACACTCCAAGATAATAATATAAAACTCACTGCAATTGGTGCTTTAAATGACCTGCCTAGTAAAGCTTATAACGAGCTACAAGAGGTTATCGAAAAAACTAAAGATAATGCTAACATGACATTGACTCTGGCCTTAAGTTATGGCTCAAGAGAAGAACTAGTTAGCGCAGTGAAGGTCTTAAGTGATAAAGTTAAAAATAATATAATTTCTGCCGAAAATATTGACGAATCGATTATTAATAAGCATCTTTACACGCAAAATTTGCCAGATGTAGACTTATTGATTCGCACTAGTGGTGAGCAACGAATCAGTAATTTTTTGTTGTGGCAAATTGCTTATGCAGAATTGTATTTTACTGATATTTTATGGCCAGATTTTACAAAGGAAGATTTGTATACTGCCCTAATTAATTATCAAAATAGAGAACGACGATTTGGAAAAACAAGTGAACAACTTTCATAATACTACTTTCTTGAAAAGATCTATAAAACTACTCTTTTGCTTTCTGTTTTTTATATCAGTTACATTGGTTAATGCTCAGGAGGTAAATTATAACTCAGGAAAAACATACACCATCGGAGAGATTACAGTAAGCGGTAACACAAGTTTTAATGCTTCAACTGTAATTTCTTTTTCTAGATTACGAAAAGGAGATAAAATAAAAATCCCTGGTGAAAAGCTGACTACAGCTATTAAAAAGCTTTGGACATCTAACCTCTTTAGTAGTATCGATATCTATATGGTTAAGCAAGAAGGTGATGTAATTGATCTAGAGTTAAGTATAAATGACCTTCCCGAACTTAATGAAGTCTCCATCAGTGGTGTTAAGAAAGGAAAGAAAGACGAGATTGTTAAAGAAAATAAGCTAGACAAAGGTGTTAAGGTTACAGAAAACCTTATTACTACTACAAAAAACTACCTTACAAGAAAGTATCAGGAAAAGGGATACCTAAACACTAAAGTAAATATAGCCACTACAGAAGTTGTTGACTCTATAGAGAAACAACGTGTAGACATGGTGGTTTTTATTGATAAAGGTGAAAAGGTTAAAATCAAGAATATCACTTTTAATGGCAATGAGAAACTAAGCGATAAAAAGCTTAGAAAAGCCATGAAAAATACCAAGAAGAAAAATCCAATTCGTTTTCTAAAACGTTCAAAATATATTGAAGAAAAATACGAAGAGGATCTCACAAGTATTATAGACAACTATAAAGAGAAAGGTTATAGAGATGCCAGAATCATTAAAGATTCTATCATTATTAACGATGATAAGACCATTTCCTTAGCAATAGATGTTGAAGAAGGTGAAAAATACACGTTTGGTAAAATTTCCTTCGTCGGTAATACTGTTTACACAGATGATCAATTAGCCAGAATCCTTAGGATTAGAGAAGGCTCTACATATAATGGTGTGGAGTTAAAAAAACGTATCGCAGACGATTCTAAGCCAGATGCAGTAGACCTTACTAACCTGTATCAAAATAATGGATATCTGTTTTCGAGCATTAACCCAGTTGAAGTAAGTGCCGATGGGAATGTAATTGATTTAGAAATTCGTATATCTGAAGGAAAGCCAGCATATTTCAACAATATCACTGTAGTTGGAAATGATAGAACCAACGATCATGTTATTTATCGTGAATTAAGAACCAGACCAGGACAACTTTACAGTCGTCAAAATGTAATTAGAACCATTAGAGAATTAGGTCAATTAGGATTCTTTGATGCACAGCAAATTTCGCCAAACCTTAAAAACCCAAATCCAAATGAAGGAACTCTGGATATGGAGTATTCGGTAGTTGAGAGAGGATCTAGCCAGATAGAGCTTCAAGGTGGTTATGGTGGTGGTGGTTTCATCGGAACCTTAGGATTATCGTTCAACAACTTTTCATTAAGAAATATTTTCAACAAGGAAGCTTATAAGCCAATTCCTATGGGAGATGGTCAGAGCCTAGCTTTAAGACTACAAGCCAGTCGTTTTTTCCAAACGTATAGCTTCTCATTTAGTGAACCTTGGTTAGGAGGTAAAGAACCTGTAAGACTTTCTACTTCAGCTTCTATTTCGAGACAGTTCTTATTCAACCCTGTAACTAGAGATGCAGATAAAGACAGACGATTTACCATCTATGGTCTTTCGGTTGGTATTGCAAAACGATTAAAAGTTCCTGATGATTACTTCCAATTATCTCAAGCTGTTGGTTTTCAACATTATAGCTTAAAGAATTACAATACAGGATTATTTACATTCGGAAACGGATTCTCAAATAACTTATCCTACACCATAGGGTTAACAAGAAACAATACATATACAGACCCTATCTATCCTACTGGTGGATCAAATTTTGCTGTATCTGCTAAATTCTCGTTACCATATTCGCTCTTTAACAGTACTGACTATAAAGCGTTGAGAACAGAAAGAGAAGATCAAATAGCCATTAGAGACGATGTAAATAACTCTGATGCTGTGAGACAAGATGCCTCTGATCGTGTAGGAGAAATAGATCAAGAGCGTTTTAAATGGTTAGAGTTCTACAAGATAAAATTCAAGGGAGATTGGTATACAAACCCTGTAGACAAGTTGGTACTTAAGTCTGGTATAGAATTCGGATTCTTAGGTGCGTATAACAATGACAGAGGTGTTATTCCTTTTGAGCGTTTCTTCGTTGGTGGTGATGGTCTAGGTAACAGAACATTGGATGGAAGAGAAGTTATTCAGCTCAGAGGATATCCAAACCAATCATTATCATCTCAAGATGGTGGAACCATATATAACAAGTTTTCTTTAGAACTTAGATATCCTATTACCCTTGGACAGCAAGCAAAGATTTATGGATTGACGTTTATTGAAGGTGGAGCTTCGTTTGATAATTTTAGAGATTACAATCCATTTAACATTAATCGATCTGCCGGGTTTGGCCTTAGAATCTTTATGCCAGCCTTTGGTCTATTGGGTATTGACTTTGGTCATGGATTTGACGCATTACCAGGGCAAACGAGAAAGAATGGCTGGGAAACGCATTTTATTATTGGACAACAATTTTAGTTTGGCACGATATTTTCAAACAGCATAATAACGATTTAATCTTTGAGTTAAAATTTTTAGGAATATATTTCGTTTATTTGAAGAATATTAGCTCCTAAAGACAAAATCAACAAGTTGCTGTGGTTTTAGGAATTATGTAGCTTACAAACGAATAAAATTACAACAAGATGAAACATAAAGTTCTTTTTTTACTGACAATAGTTGGTCTATTGAGTTTCACATCTAATGCACAACGTGGTGTAAGAATTGGTTATATAGATACCGAATATATACTACAAAATGTGCCTGAATTTCAACAAGCCTCTACACAGCTAGATAAGAAAGTACAACAGTGGAAAGTAGAAATTGAAAAACGTCTAAATGCTGTTGACCAAAAGAAGAAAGAATTAGATAACGAGCGTGTACTTCTTACGAAAGAACTTTATGAAGAACGCTTGGAGGATATAGCTTTTGAAGAGACTGAAATTCTAGATTATCAACAAAAACGCTTCGGCCCTAATGGTGATCTTATCATTCAGAAGAAACAATTAATGCAGCCTGTGCAAGATCAAATTTTTGCAGCTGTACAAGAAATTGCTGAAACAAAGAAGTTTGATTTTGTATTCGATAAATCTGCTGACGTTGTTATGCTGTATTCGGCGGAACGCTACGATATTAGTGAGCAAGTCTTAAGAACCATTACAAGAACATCTAAAAGAACTCAAGCAAAGAACAAGAAAGAGCGTAAAGAAGCTGAAGAAGAAGAGCTTATTCCTGAAGTTAATGAAGAATTGGATGAACGCAAGAAAGCACAGGAAGACAAAAAAGCTGATCGTGCTAAGCAAATAGAAGAACGCAGAAAGAAACAGCAAGAGTTAAGAGACGCTAAGAAAAAAGAAGCCGAAGCCAGAAGAGCTAAGATTCTTGAAGATCGTGAGAAGGCTAGACAAGAAAAGCTAAATGCTAGAAAAAAGCCAAGTGATAGCTCAGCTACAGCGAAAACTGAAAAGCCAAAAGATAGTTCTGCTACGAAACGTACTGAAGAACCATCTAAAGCGACAAAAGCATTAGACGATGCTAAGAAAACAAGAGCACAACTATTAGAAGAAAAAAGACAACAAAAGCTGAAGGATAGAGAGGCTAGAAAAAAAGCCCTAGAAGAAAGAAAGAAGAAAATATTAGAAGCTAGAAAAAAAGCTAAAGAGCAAAGAGAAGGCACTAAAAAACAAGACACTACCTCGACGAAAAAGAAAGACGATAAAGAGGAAGAAGAGAATAACAATTAACACTTAAATTACATAACACATAAATACTTTTAAAATGAAACAATTGAAAACCCTTTTATTAGCAGCGGTACTATTTGTAGGAGCGACTAGTGTGATGCAAGCGCAGAGTAAAGTTGCTCATATTAACACTAAGGAGTTGATTGAAGCTATGCCAGAGATGAAAAGTGCAAGGGCAGAACTCGAGAAGTTATCTAAAACTTACCAAGCAGATATTCAAAACAGTGTTACTGAACTTCAAAATAAAGTAAAGCAATACGATGCTGAAGCGGCAACTCAAACTCAAGAGGAGAACAACAAGCGTATGCAAGAAGTTGCTGAAATGGAGCAAAGTATCCGTCAATTTCAGGCACAAGCACAAGAAGACATTCAGAAAAAAGAGTTTGATTTATTAAAGCCAATTACTGAAAAAGCTAAAGCAGCTATCCAAAAAGTAGCAAACGATCAAGGTTTTGATTATGTATTAGATTCTACTACAGGTGGAGGCGTTTTAGTACATAACGGAAAAGACCTTTTGGCTGACGTAAAAAAAGAATTAGGGTTTTAATCAAGTATATATATCCCTTAAAAAATTAATCGCTTAAGCTAAGAAGTTTAAGCGATTTTTTTATGTTATAAATTCATCTGGAATTATCTTTGTAAAAAGAATATTTCGTTGCAGCGATTACTGTCTAGCCTATTTATCGGCCTCTATATTATAGCTATGATAAGACCCATAGCACCCTGCTTTGATTATATAATCAACCAAGAATTTATTGCAATGGCTTTGTGTATAAACAAGGACAAGCCAGAATTGCAATGTAACGGTAAATGTCACTTAGCTAAGCAGCTCGAAGAACAAAAAGAATCTAGCTCAGACTCATCCGCTAGAATAGCCTTGGAGCAATACCCTATCGGCTTTGTTTATATTCTGAAACTACCAAAGACTATTAACACACCTTACAAAAAAGAAGATCTACCTACCTATTATAATCTTTATTCATATAGATATAGTAAATCTGTATTTCATCCTCCGAGTGTAGTGTAATCATACTTATTACTAAATAATCACAGTACTTCTCATATTCAAAATTAGAGAAGCATACTGCATTACATTCAATTTAAAAACAAACATATATTTTACAGATGAAAACAATTTTATCTGCAATACTTTGTATTGCAACAACTATACTTATTGCTCAAGAAGACAAAGAACAACAATGGACAGGAAATAGACCAGACGGACATGCACCAATTTCGGTAATGGGAGATCATACTCATGGAAAAGGAGAGTTTATGTTTAGCTACAGATTTATGCACATGAATATGGAAGATCTAAATTTCAATAGTGATAACGCTTCTTTTCAAGATGCATTAGATCGTTATATGGTGACACCTACTAGTATGCCTATGCAAATGCATATGATAGGAGTAATGTATGCACCTAGCAATCGTGTCACATTAATGGTAATGGGAAACTACATTACTAGCGACATGGACCATCTAACACGTATGGGTGGAACATTTACTACTAAATCTTCAGGATTTGGAGACCTCAAAGTTGGTGCCTTGTATAAACTATTCAATAAAAACAGGCAACAAATACATGCCAATGTTGGAGTTTCAATTCCAACAGGAAGTATTGATGAAACAGATGTAACTCCTGCATCGTCTCCAAACGAAGTTATTCTCCCTTATCCAATGCAAATTGGCAGTGGAACTTTTGATGCTGAAATTGGCTTAACATATCTCAAACAATGGCAAAACCTCTCCTTTGGAGCACAAGGTAAAGCCTTATTCAGAATTGGTGAGAATGACAACAATTATAGCTTAGGGAACAAGTATACCATAACGACATGGAGTGCCTACAAAGTAAGTAACTGGTTAAGTTTTTCAGGAAGAATGGAACTTGGAGCCATTGAAGAAATAGATGGTGTTAACCCAGTGCTTAATCCAATGATGGTTATTACTGCCGATACCAACAACTCCGGAATGACATATGGTAACGCAGGCTTAGGATTTAATCTTTATGCTGATAAAGGCTACTTAAAGAATTTTAGACTTGGTTTTGAAGCTTCACTTCCTCTGTTTCAAAATATGAATGGTATTCAATTGCGACAAAAAGAAACAATTACAGTTGGTCTTCAATATGCTTTTCACTAAAAAGGACTGTTAATAAAATCATTAAAGCTACTCGGTACCGAGTAGCTTTTTTATTTTTGTGACTATGAGTTCTAATCCTATAGGTATATTCGATTCTGGTGTTGGAGGTACTTCCATATGGAAGGAAATTCACCAACTCTTACCAAATGAGGATACAATCTACCTAGCCGACAGTAAATATGCGCCCTACGGCCCTAAGGGAAAGAAGCGTATCATTGAGCTTAGCATAAAAAACACAGAACTTCTTCTCAGTAAAAACTGTAAACTTATCGTTGTGGCTTGCAATACTGCTACAACCAATGCTATAGATTATTTACGCAAAACTTACGACGTACCATTCATTGGTATAGAACCAGCCATAAAACCAGCTGCCTTAAGTACCAAAACGAAATCGATTGGTATTCTTGCAACAAAAGGAACTTTGAGCAGTGAGCTCTTTCACAAAACCAGTGATCTTTATGCTAACGGTATTGAAATTATTGAGCGAGTTGGTGAAGGTCTTGTCCCTTTGGTTGAAGAGGGAAAAATTGAATCCAAAGAGGCTAAAACCCTATTAAAGAAATATATTGATCCAATGCTTCAAGCTAATATTGACTATTTGGTATTGGGTTGTACACATTACCCGTATCTAATCCCTGTGATAAAAGATCTACTTCCAGAGGGTGTTTCTATAATAGATTCTGGTGAAGCCGTAGCCAAACAAACCAAAGCAGTTTTAGAGCAAAACAATCTTCTGAATACATCTTCAACAGAAGCAGAAAATCACTTCTACACCAACGATAACCCGGAAGTTATTCAGTCATTAATAGGTGATGCGTTTAAGGCAGAATATTTAGACTTTTAGTAGTAAGGTATCATTCCTTACACTGACCTATTCTTTATGAAATTAATTTTTGTTTATAATGCCAATTCTGGTAAACTAAACGCATTACTAGACTCAGGTCATAAATTGTTTAGTCCTAATACTTACAAGTGTCAATTATGTGCAATAACGCATGGAACATTTTCTGAGAAAAAACAATGGAAACAATTTAGAGAGAATACCAATCTAGATATGGAGTTCTATCATATAGATGAATTTGAAGCACAATATCCGGACGCTAACTTTAAATTTCCGATTATTCTGAAAGAAGAACTCGGAAAATTAACTACAGTAGTTTCTTCTGAAGATTTTAAAGATATAGAAGATATTGAGGCTCTAATTAATAGAATCAATACATGTGTGAAATCTCGCCTTACTGCTTAAACCAGCTCGAATACTTTATATAATTATTAGCAATACGCTCTATTTCTCCAGTAAGTAACTCAGGACTTACATCTTTGACTTTTTTTGCGGGTACTCCTGCATAAATACTTCCAGCTTCAATAATAGTATCTTTGGTAACTACAGCGCCAGCCGCAATGATACTATTAGACTCTACAACACAGTCATCCATAATGATACTTCCCATACCTACCAATACATTATCGTGGATTGTACATCCATGAACAATAGCATTGTGTCCTATGGAAACATTATTACCAATATTTGTGGGTGATTTTTGATACGTTGCGTGGATTACTACACCATCTTGTATGTTGACCTTATCACCTATTTTAATGTAATGCACATCACCGCGAACTACTGCATTAAACCACACACTACAGGCGTTTCCCATGACTACATCACCAACAATGGTCGCATTTTCGGCTACAAAACAATCTTCAGGAATCAGAGGGGATTTGCCCTCTACTGGTAAAATAACTGGCATCAGGATAAGTCTTTTAATTTGGGAATTAAATTACTTAAAATAAGCTAACAGATCAGCTTTTTTTGAAGCAGAAACCATTATTTCTTTACCATTACTAAGTACTACGCTTCCTCCCTTTCCTTTGACGTATTTAATCACTTCATTCACATTCACCAAATAGGACTTATGAACTCTAGCAAAACTCGAGTCTTTCAATGCCAATTCAAAATATTTCAAAGTCTTACTAACTAGCTTCTTCCTCTCATTGTTTAGATAGATTTCAGTATAGTTATCATCTGCCTTGCAGTATAGAATATTTGAAGCCTCTATGACTTCAAAACCATCTTGTTGTGGAATCGTAATCTTTCCATTAACGTTATTGGTCTTAGGAACTAATACCTGGTTCTGTAATGCATCTTCCTTGGTCTTAATTTCAGTAACATAATCTACCGCCTTTATCAATTCATCAATAGAAATTGGCTTCATTAAGTAGTACGACGCATGTGCATTTAAGGCATCAATAGCATAATGATTATAGGCCGTTACAAATATGGTTTCAAAATCAACATCACCAACCTTATCAAGCAAATCAAACGCATTACCATAAGGCATTTCTACATCTAAGAAAACAAGGTCGAGATCATTATTTCTAATTAAAACCAATGCTTCATCGACATTTGCTGCTTCTCCAAGTACAGTAACATTGGGACAGTATTTAGTTAAATAATTGCGTAGTATTTCTCTACTAGTTTGCTCATCCTCTACTATAATTGCGTCTAATTTCATCTAATCCTTTTTTAGTGTTACTATTACTTTTGTCCCTACATCTTCTTCATCCTGAAAATCCTCAATACTCACATCCACTCTATCCTTATACATCTCATTAAGAATCGCAACACGCTTTTTAATGTTACCCATTCCTTTTGAGTTTTGTTTCTTCTGATTCATGGTTTTCATCTCTTCAGAACGCTTTCTACCAATACCATCATCAGAGATTGTAATTGTTAATTCATCATCTTTATGTTGATTGATATCAATAAGTAATTCCCCTTTATCTTTTTTGTAGCGTAGACCATGCCACACTGCGTTTTCAATATATGGCTGAAGCAACATTGGTGGAATCTGAAACGCCTCTACTTCAATCGATTCATCCACAGATACTTTGTAATCGAATTTATCTTTAAACCTGAAGTGCTCTAACTTTGCATAAAGTTCTATAAGTTCTATCTCTCTTTCGAGAGGAATAAAATCTTCTTCACTATTCTCTAAAACCGATCTCATAAGTAATGAAAAATCTGAAAGATACTTATTAGCGGTTCTCTCATCGTTTGAAGCTATAAAGCTGTTTACAGAGTTCAAAGCATTAAAAATGAAGTGAGGATTCATTTGGCTTCTGAGGGACTTTAGCGCTAATAAGTTATTTGCCAATTTTTGCTGCTTTATCGATTTATACATAAAATACCCTGAAAACAATAGCAACAAGAGTCCTCCAATTAAAGAATAAATGATGAGTTCCTGTCGCTTGTTCCGCTCAATAGTTACTTCATATTTACTAAGAGACAACTGACGTTCACTTTCTAATCCAGTAATTCTATTTTGATTTTCGGTTAGCTTTCTGCTGAATCGTGCAGCTTGCGAAATCTCTTGCTCTTTTCGGATATAGAGTTCGTCAACAATATCTTTATAATCTCTATATGTCTCTAAAGCCTTATCGTAATCTCCTGCACTTTCATACACATCCGATAGTTTTTTTGTAGCATCCTTTTTTACAATAAGATCTTCTCTGGTATCCGCAATTTCGATACTCTTCTCTAAATAAGGTATTGCATTGTCATAATCCTTCTGAAGAAAGTACGCATTTCCAATTTTATAATTTTGTTTCTGAGGCGTGAGCGCACTTTCATTATTTATTATTGAATCTGTTTCAATACCAACGATTGTATTAATCGCTTCTTTTCTCAATTCTATCTCATCATCATAAGACTGGTTTTCATTTTCAAAATCAGCCACCTTTACTTTCTCCTCAAGGCCTCTTTGCAGGTTTTCCTCTGTTGCCAGATTTAATGACTTAGAATAATAATCCTTGGCCTCTTGTTTCTTACCTTTTGCATTGTAGGCTTCAGCTATTTTAGAATTAAAGTCAGTAACCTTGGGGGTGATTAAGTGTTTTTTAGCAATCTCCAACCCATCATTAAAGTTTTCAATAGCGACGTCAAAGTTATTTATATCGAAATTTGTGCTCCCAAGCCCTTGGTAAAACTCTGTCTTCTGCCAATTGCTTAAGTCTTCGACATTAATATCATCATAAGTTCCAAAACTCTTATCATACTTCTTATCTAAGCGATATGCTTCCGCTAGCTTAAGCTTTACATCATTGGTCTCGGAATTCTGTAAACTGATCTTATAATTGGTGATAGCCAAGTCGTATTGTTTCCAAAACATGTAAATATCTGCCGACACCTCATAGGCTTCTGCATTCTGTGACTGCGATCGGCTAACGTTAAGTGCATCTAGAATAAATTGTATACCACGTTCAGCATCTTTCTTCTTATACGTTTCTGCAGAATCTATAAGCGAATTAAACGCCTTTACACTAAACTTATTTACTGATCTGGAATTAAACTTGGACAGCTCTGGTTCGACCTCTACAGTAATCCGTTGATTGTCTTTAATTGTGTAATACACCGTTTGAAAACCATCATGCTTTACAATAAGCAAATCTCCTTCCCTAGCCTGAATATTAAATTTCCCTGAGTCATCTGTTTTTGTATATACCGCTCCATTTATCTCAATAACCACATCAGAGATAGGCTTATAGGAATCTCGTTCTATAACAGATCCTTTAATATCAAAAACAGCTTCCTTTTCTTCAAGTTTACTCTCGGTCTTCTTCTTAACTCTTTCATTTTGAGCAACCGAAAAATGTCCCAATAAAAGAAAGCAACACAATATATAGCGGAGTATTGACTTCAAAATATCAATTTTCAAAGATTAAACTTACATCCTTTTATTGATTAAAGAAAATGGACAAACCAAGTTAGGGCTTATTTAACATATAAAATTTCATGGCTTGCTCATTAAGACTAACGCTTCACTCATTCATTTATGAGATTGCCTAATTCTCCTTTTTTTTTGAAAAAAGTTGATTCTAGGTTTACACCGTTAATCAAAAAACGTAAATAAAATGAACAAATCTCTTTTAATGAGGCTACTCATCATAGCCTTGTTTTACAATAGTTATGCCCAGCATAAAGGAAATTATAGCAATATCGATCAAAGTATATCGCGTCAAAATATACTTTCCAAAGCTGGTAATGCAATAATATATAATCCCGTAATAGGTCAACGCATTAATAGACCCTTATCACCTACCAATCAGTTAATAATAGACGTACAGGCACTTCAAAATGTAGTTGCTTCCAGCTATACGGCAATTTTTAATATCTCACAGATAGCACCTACTGCTGAAGAAGCAAATAGATTAATGAGCGAACGCATAGGAAATATAAAAAAGTCATTATCAGCTGAAGGAATTTTAGAAAAGGACATTGCAATTGATGTTATCTCTTTTGTCCCTGTGTATGAAATAGAAGTTGAAAAAAAACTCTTTAGTAAAACATACACTGAAGTTCCTAAAGGTTTCGAATTACAACAGAATATTCATATTCGATTTACCAAGACACATCAATTCGAACCTATACTAACTGCCTGTGCTAAGGAAGAAGTATACAACCTAGTAAAGGTAGATTACTTTATTGAAAATATTAGGGAAGTATATAGCAATCTACAAGATAAACTACTAGAGGTTATAGACGATAAAAAAGCCTATTATACAACTCTAGGCTTTGACCTTACTGATTATAACATTTCCATAGCAGATGATAAGTACTGCTATTTTCCTAAAGACTTTTATCAAAGCTATCAAGCTTTCAATAGTATTTCATTCGAAGCCTTAAAGAAGAATAAAGGCGTTACTAAAGCCAAAAAGCAAACATCTTATTATTATCAACCACTTACTTATGAAAACTATGACATAGTTCTAAATCCATCAATTTTAGAACCTGTTGTACAAATAGGTATGCACATAAAATTAGTCTATACACCAAAGCCAAAAGAAAATAAAAAAGAAGAATCAAAAATAGAGACCAAACACAAATATTATGTGATATCACCAAATGGTCCTATAGATGTACAAGAATTAAAAACACAATAAAAAGAATTAGGACATGAAAACATTTTTAAAAACTTCGGTGTTAAGTATTATGATTTTAGGTGCATTGTCTTGTAACGCCAATGCTAAGCCTAAAAAAGACACAGCAAGCATCATCGAAAAAACAAAGAACTCGGAAGAAAAAAAGCAATATATCAAAGTTGCGTTATTATTAGATACTAGCAATAGTATGGATGGCTTAATTGACCAAGCAAAGGCTCAACTTTGGGAGATTGTAAATGAACTGTCGTACGCTAAGTGTGAGGAAAAAAAGCCAAATCTTCAAATTGCTTTATATGAATATGGTAACGATAGGTTAAATGGTGATGAAGGCTATATAAGGCAAGTATTAGGATTTAGTAACGACCTTGATGAAATTTCAAAAGAACTATTCTCACTAACAACAAATGGAGGTAGTGAATACTGTGGTCATGTAATAAGAACATCTTTAAACCAGCTAAATTGGGGAAATAATGAAGATGACTTAAAAATGATATTCATCGCTGGAAACGAGCCGTTTACACAAGGAAAGATTAGCTATAAGGATGCTGCTAAAATAGCTCACAAGAATGACGTAACTGTGAATACTATTTTTTGTGGGGATTATAATCAGGGAATATCTAGCTACTGGAAAGATGGCGCTGACCTAACACATGGAGATTATATGGCTATAAACCATAATAAGGCTACCGTACATATTGCGTCTCCTTACGATAATACAATCTTAGAATTGAACATTAAACTCAATAAAACCTATGTTGGTTATGGTAAAATAGGAAAAGAAAAAATAGCAATGCAAGCTGAACAAGACGCTAATGCCATATCTTATAGTAGTGCAAATGGTGTAAGTAGAACGGTAAGCAAAAGCTCTCACTTATACAAAAACTCCTCTTGGGATTTAGTAGATGCTGAAGAAACTGAAGATTTTAAGTATGAAGACCTTAAAGAAGAACAACTTCCTAAAGAATTAAAAGGGAAAAGCAAATCACAGATTAAGTCTTATATAGCTAAAAAACGAGCAGAACGAAAAGCCATTCAAAAGCAGATTCAAGATTTAAATTTGAGACGTAGAGATTATATTAAATCTAAATCAAAAACAAATAATGGTCTAGAAAGCGCAATGATTGAAGCGATTAAATCACAAGCGAAGAAGAAAAACTATCAATGGTAGTGTGTCACTAGAGAAAGAAAAAAGCCTTGAAATTATTCAAGGCTTTTTTCTTAATATATGTTTTTGTTAGTTAACCGCTGGACAGTTACATTCAAACTTCTCTCTTCTACAATTGAAGTTATATCCAAGTGTTAACTGGTGAAATCCTCCATTATTAAAAACTACTGAGTTTGCTTGGTAAGAATACGTATAAGCAAACACAAAGTTGTTATAATCTACACCAACAAAAGGAGTAAAATATTGAAGTTTTTGGCTGCTCACACCAGATCCATCTAAAAATTCAGCACCATCTAAACTTCTTCTATAAGAAAGTCCTCCCCAAACTCTACCAAAATCCATTTCCTTATATACCTTGGCGTTAAGGTCAAAAGAAGATTCCTTAGTAGCATCCCTATACATAAACATTATAGAAGGCTCATAACTCCACTCACTACCAAACTTACTAAATGTATTACCTACAGATAATAAATAAGTTCTTAAATTATTGAAGCTTAATCCCTGCTCGTTAAAGTTTACACCATCATTATTAAGAATATTCTTTACCGTAGCATGCGCATAGAAGTCTATAAAATGATAAGAGAACCCAAAGTCAATGTTGAAATTTGTAGCACTCTGCTCTATCCCTTCAATAAGCGGATCGAACCCTTCGTTGATAAACTCTGTTTCATCCAATTTATATTGAATAAACCCTGCGCTTAAACCAAACGAAAGCATATTAAGATCTATCTCATTTCTCGAAAACATTAAATGATACGCAAAAGTAGCATATCCTCCAACCTGAGAATGGTACCCATTAGAATCATTAAATAAAATACCTCCAATACCAACTGGAGAATCGCCTACTCTACCATTTACACTTAGAGTCTGCAAACTAGGTGCATCATCTACACCAAACCATTGCTTTCTGGCAGTTAATCTAACTTTTGCACAGTTAGCTACCCCTGCCATAGATGGGTGTATTAAATAATAGTTATCGGTTAAATAATCTGAGTAAACGGGTAATCCCTCTTGTGCTACTAGGTTCTTGGTAAAAAATCCAAGAATTGCTATTAAACAACATGTTTTTAATTTCATATTTATCGTTTTAGGGCAAAATGGGCTTTAAATTCTGTTCTTTGCTCTGAGTTCGGGTCGTCGTACTCCACCAGGAACCAGTAGTCATTGGTGGGCATCAACTCCCCATTGTAGGTACCGTCCCAGCCAGACCCCT